>MIAO01000036.1 GCA_001829155.1 Spirochaetes bacterium GWB1_36_13
GAACGCTGCGGCTATTTTGTGAAAAACGGAGCTCCCGACGACTGGGACGGAGTAATCGCTTTAGATCATAAGTAATTTATCTGAGTAGAGATGAGAGATATCTCAGTCTCTACTGAGAATATACTGAAATGATTTTAAATTGAAAAAACTTGACCCCTTTCTGTCATTCCCGCGAAGGCGGGAATCTATTGACAATAAGTGTTTTAAGTTACAGATTCCGGTCTTTTGCAAGCAAAAACCGGAATGACAGGTTTGTATTTTATATTCAGTTGTATATAAAAATTGGAGAAAAAAATGAAATACAAAAATGTCTTATTCATTTTACTGCTGTCAGTATTTATGTTGAAATGCGAAAATAATAAAATTGATATAGTCCCAAAAATTCATTCTGTCAATGTTCTCCAGACAGATTATGCCCCGGCTGATATTATTGATTTTACTTCAAAAAATGAAACATGGGCAAAATTAGAAATACATGGTGAAAATTTTTTTCCATCTACAGACATATTAATTACAAGCTATTGTACAAAAGAAATCATCGAAAGTACAAGAATTTTATGTGGGGTATGCTGTTGGGAAAAAGCCGGTAAGTATCTCGTCAGAGCCAAAAATTTAGACAGCGATTGGAGTGCGGATGAGGTTTATATTACGGTTTACTGATAGTCAGATTAAAATTATTATTTTTCTTTTTTTACTCTTTCTCTTCTCCTGCGAAAATAAAACCGTTCAGGCTGAAAAACGGAGAGAGGCTTTTATTCTTGCTTTCACACAGGAAATCCAACTGGAAGAAAAAAAATCTGAGCCGGATCAGAAAAAACTCTTCTACCTTTATCAGCAGCGCGCCCATCTTTATCAGGAAGACGGCGAAACCAAAAAAGCCGGGAAAGACCTTGAAAAACTGAGCCAATACCAAGAAAAAGAAAACCCGGCCGACAATGAGTTTTATCAAAATATCCAGAAAGAACAGAAAGACAAACTCTCCCGCGATGCCTATCAGAAAAATGCTTATGATATGATGATTGAAAATTATAAGCAATATCTTTCAGAAGAAAAAAAACGGAAAGCTTATTCCGGGAAATAAAAAAAGAATTTTTAAAGATTTCTCACTGCGTTCGAAATAACGGGAAAATTAAAATTTTAGAAACCAGTAAAATAAATACTCAAAAAAAAATAGATTCTAACTCAATTTTTTTATAGAAATAAGTAAAATATTTTTATATTGGAAAAAAATTGTATTATTTTCTATCTATGATTTTTTGAGGTTATTAGGAGGTTTTTTGATGAAAACAAAATTTGAGGAAATAGTCGATGTAAAATCGATTGGAATAGAACACAATCCAATCAAAATGAATGATATTTTAAAAAAAGCAAATGAAGAAAACTTAAAACCGTCTTCTGAAGACACCGACCGTGTGTTACTCATCGCCATCGATGTCCAGCAGGACTTTATGGAAAACGGAGCGCTTGGAGTACCCGGAAGTTTGGGCGATGTAGAAAGACTCAACCGGTGGATTTACGCTAATATGGAAAAAATCACTCAAATTACTGCTTCTATTGATACCCACAACCCGTTTCAGATATTTCATCCCTGCTGGTGGATGGACGCAAAGGGCAACAACCCTGCCCCATTTACCGCCATTCCATTAAAAGATCTGGACGATGGAAAATGGGCTCCGGCGGTCAACCCGAAAGGAAGCCGGGAGTATGTGGAAAACCTTGAAAAACTTGGAAAAAAAACTTTGGTCATCTGGCCCTACCACTGCCTTCAGGGAACTGCCGGTAATGCGCTTGAAAATCAGTTTGGAAATATTGCTTATTTTCACTCGGTCGCCAGAAAAGTGATTATGGACCGGATGGTAAAAGGGTTTGACCCCATGTCTGAAATGTACGGAATCATCAAAGCAGAATACGACCCTAAAAACAGGGTCAATTTCGACTTTCTTAATAAGCTTTCCAGCTTTGACAAAATCGTGATCGCCGGAGAAGCCAAAAGCCACTGCGTTCTGGAATCCATCAAACAGATTCTGGACCACTACCAGTCCAATCTGGATGTAACACAAAAAGTGTATATTCTGGAAGACTGTATGTCCGGCATTCCCGGATTTGAAAAAATTACGGAAGACGCTTTTGACAATTTTAAAAAACAATTTAAAGTCAATATTTTAAAATCAACCGATTTTACCTTATAATGGAGGAACCTATGGCAACAATACTCGGACTCGAAGAAATAGAACAGGAAAATACCGCGGTCGATGAGCTTGAAACTGAAAATGTCAACCTGATTTTTGTGGGTGTGGACTGTTCCGGCTCAATGGATGCTTTTATCAAAAATATGAAATCAGAACTTCAGGCTTTTAAAACCGCTGTGGCTAAATCCAAGGAAGCGGATGAAATTCTGGCTGCCAGAGGTAATTTCAGCGACACGATCCAGATCGGCGGGTACAAAAAAATCTCTGAATTCGACGACTCCTACCAAACCTACGGCATGACCAAGCTCTATGATGTGATTGTGGAAGGGGGCGACAAACTTCTCCAATACCGCGATTACCTTAGAAAACAAGGCATGAGGGTCAAAGCTGTTTTTTCCATTTTTTCAGACGGCGCCGATACTGATTCTAAACACAAGCTTGCCGATGCCAAGGCAAAAATCACCGAACTCAACAAAAATGAGATTGTGACAGCTTTTATTTCCTTTGGTAAAGACTCGGTAAAGATTGCCACTGATTTGAAGTTTAAAAATGTTCTGGAAGTGGGCCGAAGCGAGTCAGAACTGAGAAAAGCTTTCAGTTGTCTGAGTAAATCCGTGATTGAAAACTCAAAATCCGTGACCAACAAGACAGACGATTTTTTCACGATATAAGCGGGAAAAACTATGTTTATCAATAAAATGGGGTATTACCATATAGAATACGGGATTAATAATCAGGATTTCGGATTTGAGATCCCGGGTTTTAAATGCGTGGTGGACGGGTGTTCGGGTGTAAAACACAGTGAGGTGGGAGCCAAGCTTTTCTGCCGGAAACTTGAGAAAGCTCTTGTTTCGGGAGAAGGGTTTTCCTATCCATTGATCGATTCTATTTTTAAGGATTTAATCGATTTTATCGGAGGAGATTCAAAAGACCTTCTGGATTATTTAAGTTTTACTATTCTTTTGCTGGAAGAAAGAGAAACAGAGTTCCGGTTTTTTGTTTCAGGAGACGGTATTTTGATCAAAGAAAGCCCTGATCATAAAATTATGATTGAAGATGTCAACCATTCTGAATATCCTGCCTATTTTATTTACCGTTTTATTGATCCTGAAATGGTTTCTCCCCATCTTCTGGAAAACTCCCGGTTTCAGGAATCAGTTTTTCCAAAAACTGAGTTTAAAACCATCGGAGTTTCCACTGACGGGCTCCGCTACCTTTTTCAGCTGGAGGAAGAAGAGCAGGCTGTCTTCAAAAACCTCCTGATCCAGAGAAAAGAGTTCCCCATCAAACGCTTTATTAATAAACATCATAAAGTTTTTCAAGACGATACGAGTTTTGTGTTTTAGCAGCAACTTTTGTTTGTTAAAAATACCATTTCAGATAGGTGTAAAAAAAAGCGTTTGCGCCTTGAAATTCTGAGTCAGAGTTTTTTTGATTGAGATAAAACCCTCCTCCCAGCGTCCAGACGGCTTCATCACTCAGATTATAGGTCAATACAGGGCTGAGATACAGGCTTTTTCCTTTCGGGTCAAAGAGTAGAAAAAACTCTGAGTCCAGCAGTTCGGATATTTGATACCCGAAAGAGGCTTCCATCAAAAAAGGGTTTCGGGTGATGATTTTTCCCGAAGAAAGAAAAAAAGAAGCGTCTTCAAGTAAAGAACCGGCAAAACCGGATGAAATCAGGGTTTCATTTTCTAATGCCTGTAGATAGATTTCATTTTTTTGCCAGGGAGCCGAGTTGAAAAAAAATTCCAGGCTGCTTCGAAGTTTTCCCCCGAAAAAAGCGTAGCTTCCCCCTGCCGCTATCTGATGAGCTGTCATATGATCAAAAACTTTTTCTTCTTCTCTTCTTCCTAAATAACTGAAGCGTAAAGAAGCATCCCCTATTCCCATATTTGCCTCAGCCCCGAAAACCAGGGAGTGAAACTGCCGCCCCGCAAGAAATACCAGATCGGTTGTATCTGCTGTTATTTTGGTTCTGATAAAAAGATTCACATCTTCCGCATTCATTGATTGAAAAACTGACTTATTCTCCCTTGCATAGGGTAGAGCAACAAACTGCACAGAGTCAAATTCGTTCCAGTACCACTGAAAATAAAAACAGTCTGCCCCGCTCACATCCTCAATATCCAGAGCAAAAGAAGAAACCGGAGTAATGAGATTCAAGGGATTTAACAACCTCCCCTCCCCCCAGCTGACTGTCTGCCGTCCGATCACGGCAATCAGGGATTCTCCCTGATACTTGACAAAAGCCCGCTTAAGATTGATTTGAAAAAGACCATCCTGATTTATGTTGTAATAAAGAGAGGGAATGGGCTGGTTTCGCTGTTTTTTGCCCCAGATCAGCCTGAAATCGGTTTCATTCATGCTGTTTGAAAAAATAAAATCAAAGTCCGCGTTGAGGTGAAACTCCCAGGAAGAAGAGAGAAACTGAGTTTCGAAAGCCAGCCGGTTGGCAGAGGAGAGAAAAAGCTCGTGGACAGTGCCGGGGGCATTTGGTTTTGTCCCGAAAAAAAGGGTTCGGATATACCCGCCGGCAGAAAAAGAAGATTCATCTTCCTGTGTATAGCCCCCTATCGTTAAAAAAAATAAAATCATCCACAAAAAGACACTGCTTTTCATTTAATTTTCCTCCAGACGCCCGTCTCTCAAACGAATCAGCCTTTTTGCCCTGTCCATCACCCTTTTATCGTGAGTGCTGAAAAGAAAAGTAGTTTCTTTTTTCACCGCCATCTCCTGCATAATATCCAGTAAAATATCCGCAGACTCGGAGTCCAGATTGGCAGTAGGCTCATCCGCTAAAACTACTTTCGGATTGCTGACCAAAGCGCGCACCACAGCCACCCTCTGCTGCTGCCCTCCGGAAAGCTCCCTTGGGAAACGGTTTTTCAACTCTTCGATTCTCATTTCACTCATCAGAGAAAGCGCTTTTTCCTGTCTTGTTTTTTTATCCATTCCTTGAAGCATCAAAGTATATTCGACATTTTCAAGAGCCGTGAAAACCGGAATCAAATTGTAAAACTGAAACACAAACCCGATATGATAAAGCCGAAACCTTGTTTTCTCTTTTTCTTTCAATGTATTCAAGCATTGATCTTCCAAAAAGATTTCTCCCTCATCCGGTGTATCCAAGACCCCGATCATATTGAGTAAAGTTGTTTTCCCAGACCCAGACGGTCCCACCAGAGCCGCAAAATCTCCTTTCTGAATCGAAAAACTCACCCCTCTGACAGCCGGAATTTTGAGTACACCCTGCTGATAATCTTTTTTTAAATGATTGACTCGAATCAGTTCCATTTCATGTCTCCTTTCTTATTGATGCAAAAGAGCTTTGACAGGTTTTATCCGGATACTTTTCCAGGCTGGGAAAAACCCGGCAAAAAAACTGGCTATGACAGATAAAATCAAAGCGTTGACAAAGTTTTTAATATCCAGCGAGGGATAAATCGTACTGGCCGATTTTGCCATCAGTTCCATTCCCTTTGCAAAAAACGAAAGGGAAATCCCATGATATTCATAATAAAAAATAATTCCAGAAGAGAGGACTCCTCCAATGAAAACTCCTATCAGGGTCAGAAAAAAAGCTTCCAGAAGAACCATGGAAAAAACAAAACCCGAAGGCGTCCCGATGGAGCGCAGAATTCCAATTTCATAAGTTCTTTCAATCACCGACATAAAAACAGTATCAAAAAGAATAAGACCAAACCCCAGCATGAGAATCAGATAAAAAATGTAGCTGAACTGGTCGTACATCTCAATCATCCTGCTGATTGCCGGTTCCATCTCATCATAGCCCATCACGGCCACTTGAAATTCAGTTAAAGTTTGTTTCAGGATTTGCAGCACTTTGGATTCTATTTTCTGATTTTCAAGCCCGAAAACCAGATAGCTCACCCTATCGCTTTTTCCGGAAAAAAGATTGGATAAGTCTTTTCTCTTGACTAAAACGCTGAATTTATCAATGGGTTCGGCTGGAGACTGAAAATACCCCGTCACCTTCACCCTGACCGATGAACTGCTCCCCATCTGATCTGAAATAGTAAGTATCAGAAAATCCCCGACCTCTATCTCAAATTTTTTCAGATTGTACTCCCCAATGAGACAGGGAATGATCCCCAGCTCCCGCTCTCTTTCAGAAACATCGGTTAAAAAAGTGCCGCCTTTCAGCCACTCATGAAAAGAAGAGACCCCAAGTTCTGTTTCCGGCTCTACTCCCAGTACCGTCACTCCCTGGCTTTTATTATCCAGCTTAAGCATCGCTTCTCTTTCCATGCGTAAAGAAAACGAAACTCCAGCAGGCAGATGGGCATTTTTGACTTTATTTTCAATTTCAAAAGGTTTTTCTAAAAACATTCCGTTTTTTCTTTTTTCAGCATAGCCTGAGGGCCTGATTTGAATATACCCCAGCCCTGAATCAATCCCCGATTGGATCATTCCATTCAGAATTCCGTTTAAAAACCCCATAGTGAAAAGAATCCCGATCATCCCGACCGCTGCCGAAGAAAGAATCATCAAAGACCTTTTTTTCTGCCGCCAGATATTTCTCCATGCCAAACGAAAAAGAACCGCAAAAGAAAACCTTTGTTTCATCCCATACTCCTACCTTTCAGAAATCACTTCTCTTGGATTGATTTTAAATATTTTGAGTGATGACAACACAATAAAAAGAACAACAGGAATAATAAGGCTCAATATCCCAAAAAGGGTATCGCTCAAAGTCAGACTGGTTTTTAAAATGGGAGCAAATCCGGAGGTGGTAAAAACCTCAGCGTCTTTTCCAGTAATGAGAATCGGATTTTTATAAAAATAATACCCTGCCCCGTATCCGATCGAAAACCCGAAGAAAATACCGGGTAAAAGTAAAAAAAACATCTCAAAAAGAAAAGTCATAAAAAGCCTTCCCCTTGCCGTGCCCAGCGCAATCAGGATTCCAAACTCCCGCCTCCTTTCAAAAACCGCCATCTGAACAATATTTAAAATTCCAAACGCAAGAATGAAAATAATAAAGAAAAGCGAGATTTCTGTACCTGCCTGATCAAAATTCATGAGCTGGATAATTCCAGGATTCAGTTCCTGCCAGTCGTATAATACGGGGTCATAGTTATTAGAACGCCCCCTGTCTTCATTTTCCCCAAGATGCGGAAGGGGAAATTTTTCTTTCAGCCTTGATTTTATCTTTTCAGCCTCATGGCTGTCTTTCGCCTGAATCACAATCGATGTCGCAAGATCCAGCCCCTCTTCCTCAGAATAAGTGCCGAAAAGTTTATGGGCAGCATCTAAAGGCAGAAAAATAGTTGAAAAATCAAGTCCAGTATCGTCTGCCTGATAAAAACCGATAACACGGGCCAAAACAGCCCCCACCGATCCGTCAAACTGGCCGGTTACCAATGCGATCTCACTTCCAATCTCTAGTCCCAGAGTTTGGGATAGTTTTTTCCCCATCACAATCTGATAGACTGTTTTTCCATCTTCTACTAAATAGGAAGGTTTATTTTCAAAAAACTTGTCCTCAACCATTTTCCGGTGGATTTCAGTAATTTGTGTCTCTCTTTCAGGATCGATTCCCACAATGGTGACAAACTTGCTGCTTTGATTAAAACTCAATAACCCTGCCGATTCCACCCGTCTTGAATAAACAAAAACACCTTCTGATTCGAGGGTTGTAAAAATTTCAGGTCTGATATCCATTGCTCTTTCCAAAGACGGGTTTTCCAGATATCCGTTTGCCGCGATCTGAAGATAGCCTGATTTTAAAATCACTGTCTGGCGGATGCTGGCTTCGTGAGTGCCTGAAGCAAAATAACGGGAAAAAAGAATGATCCCTAAAGCAAAGGAAAAAGCGATGATTAAAAAAAGAGATCTTCGTTTACTCCTGAAAAGATTTCGAAATGCCATCAGTATCATTTTGATTTCCTGAGATAAGCTTTTGTAAAGATAAAATCCTCAATTTTTAAATTGAACCGGATTTCTTGATAAATCAACACTGTTTTTGAAACAGCCTCCCCGTTTTCAATGCTCTGCATTTCCATTTTTAAAGGGGTCACTCGACCTCCCATTTCCTTAAAATCCGATAACAGCATTACTTTTTTAAGTCTTCCTTTAAAATCATAAAACTCTTCACGGACAGGAAGAAAATCGCTTTTTTTTGAAAAAATAATAATCCGGCTCCAGGGGGCGGTGCTTCCCGGTTTTGGAAGAAGCTCTATCTTATAGAAAGCATTATCCTCGCTTTCTAAAAATTCCTGCGAATAATCATCTACGATAGAGCTCTGCTTTACCAGATCATCGTTGGTAAAATCAGATCCCATCCATGAATCGCCTAGAAGCGAGGCTTCGATTTTGATTTCTTTCCCGATTTTAGGGATATACTGCCAGAGATTTTTTTCAATTTTTAAAAAAGTGGTGTTTTTATCTTTTTTGGGTTCGAGGATACGGATAAAAAACTTGTCTTCATCCCGGCTGTCATAGGATTCCAGAAGAATTGAGCGGGTAAAACGGGGTTTTTCAATCTGAATCTCAACCTTTGAAAAACTCGTCTTCCCCCTCATCACCTCTTCGCCTTTTTGAATCACTTCATAAGCGCTGGGAGAAGCAAAAAGGTTCAAGGTCAACAGGCAGAAAAAAACTGTCTTTTTCATGTTTCCTCCTTTTTTTTACCGGATCATTTTTAAAATCGCTTTTTTCATTTCTTCTTTTTCCCCTGCTGTTTCAGGGTAGAGAAAAATCTGGATCATCATCCCGTCCAGCATGGCAAAAATCTGACGCGAAAGAGCTTTATAATCGTTTTTTTCTCCTTTTTTCACCCGGGCAATAAAGCCTGAAAACTGCTCAATGTATTTTGCGTAAACCTGCTGAATCAAAACTTTAGTTTTAGTCTGCTTTTCAAGCGCCGCATGCCCCCAAACCTGTAAAAGAAGCTGAATGATTCTTTTTTCTTTTTCAGTCAGCGAAAAAGCCGCTTCCACCATAAAATCAACCGCTTCATCCAGCCCCATCTTTTCAAGCGTCTGAAACATCCCTTCGTATTCAGAAAAAAAACGCTCCACCATAAAATCAAAAACTTCTTCTTTAGACTTGAAGTAGTGATAGAGTGTGCCCTTCCCCATCCCCGCATCTCTGGCAATATCCTCCATTTTGGAAGAATAATACCCTTTTTCAGCAAAAACAGAAAGCGCACCTTCCCTGATCTGCTCAAGTTTCTCATCAATCAATACAATTTTTGGAGACATTCCGTTTTCCTTTTTATTTAAACCGACCAGTCGGTCTATTATAAAAAATAATTTTTATTTCAGTTAAAAACAAAATTTTTATTAAAAAAATGTGTTGTTTTTATATCAATGCCCTCTATTCCTGAAAGCTTACACACACTTTTTTTCACAGACTCTGAATTAGAAAACAAACTAAAGCTGGGAATGTTACTATTCAGTATTCTGCCTACCCCTGTTTCATATCATAAATTAAATTTCAAACATAAAATTGATTCCCGCTTTCAAAAAAAGCGCCTGAGAGTTTAAAAACTCCAGTATCGAATCATTCACTGAATCAATTGTGTTCATCTGATCTATTATTTTAAAAAGTAAAATTTGAAAGTTTTGGCATAGAAAAAGTGTGAAAAAGAAGGGGATCTGTATTTTAAAATTTATATTTTCAATTAAATCGTTTTTATAGAATTATTCTAACAATTTATTTATTATAAATTAAAAATTAAACTTTAGTTTTATAGAATTCCTTTCTTAAAATCACTACTTTTTATATCAAATAAATTAAGATTTTTAAATTAAAGGAATTTAACATGAATGATATTAGCTCAAATTCTATGTATTCAGCAAGTTACACATCCGAAGTTTCTACCTATATCTGGCATAATTCAGACATCCTCGCTATTTTCTATTTCGGCTGCATCTTTTTCCTGCTTTTTTACATTGCCATCGATTTTATCAGGGATAATAACAGAAATTAAACTGTCTGGCACATTTTTTGCTTTACTATTTTTGTTAAAAATGTGTGGAGGGTTAGTATGAACCTGAATAAGTTTACTCTCAAGCTTCAGGAAGCAGTTTCCGAGGCTCAGGGCATCGCGCTGGACTACCGGCATGCTGAGATTTCAGACGCCCATCTTTTAAAATCCCTTCTGGCTCAGGAGGAAGGAATTGTGAACCCCCTTTTATCCCACATCGGGGTCAATTCGGGTGAGTTTTTAAATGCATTGGAAACCCGGTTATCAAAAAATCCAAAGATCTTGCAGGGCGCTGCCGCTGAAAGACTTTCAAACGCTTTAGCAAAAGTGCTTCGCACTGCTTTAAAAGAAGCGGAACGCCTCAAAGACAAATTTGTGTCGGGAGAACACATCCTTCTTGCAATTGCCAAAGAAAAAGAGGCAGATTCCTACCCTGTTTTCGAGAAATTTTCACTTACTTATGAAAAGATTCTCACCGCTATGGCAAAGGTGAGAAACGGAAACAAAATCGATGATCAAGACGGTGAATCCAAATACAGGGTGCTTGAAAAATATACCCGCGACCTCACTCAATCCGCCAGAGACGGAAAGCTTGACCCTGTAATCGGAAGAGACAATGAAATCAGAAGAGTGATGCAGGTCTTATCCCGGAGAACTAAAAACAATCCGGTTTTAATCGGCGATCCGGGAGTCGGAAAAACCGCTATAGTGGAAGGCATCGCAAGCCGTATAGTCAGAGGAGATGTGCCTTTATCGCTCAAAGACAAAAAAATTCTCTCCCTGGATCTGGGGCAGCTGATTGCCGGAACCAAATTTCGGGGCGAGTTTGAAGAAAGGATCAAAGCAGTATTAAAAGAAATTGAGAAATCGGGCGGCGAATTCATCCTTTTTATTGACGAGCTTCATACTCTGGTAGGCGCCGGAGCTTCCGAAGGTG
Organism: Spirochaetes bacterium GWB1_36_13; assembly: GCA_001829155.1. Taxonomy (GTDB): domain Bacteria; phylum Spirochaetota; class GWB1-36-13; order GWB1-36-13; family GWB1-36-13; genus GWB1-36-13. The sequence goes on from MIAO01000036.1 coordinate 11,084, forward strand.
CCATGGACGCTTCCAATATGCTTAAACCCGCGCTTGCCCGTGGAGAGCTCAGATGCATTGGGGCAACCACTCTGGATGAATATAAAAAACACATTGAAAAAGACGCAGCTTTAGAACGGAGATTTCAGCCTGTTTTAATCAAAGAACCCACTATGGAAGATACGATTTCAATCCTCCGGGGGCTTCAGGAACGCTACGAAGTTCACCACGGCGTCAGAATCCGGGACAACGCTATTGTAGCGGCTGCTACATTATCGAAAAGATATATCCAAGACCGTTTTCTGCCCGATAAAGCGATTGATCTGATTGACGAGGCCGCCAGCCGGCTCCGGATGCAGATCGACTCCATGCCGATCGAAATCGATACTTTAGAAAGAGAAGTTGTGAGTCTTCAGATTGAAAAAGCCGCTTTAGATAAAGAACAGACCCCCGAATCCAGAGAAAGACTCACTAAAATTAAAAACGAGATGGACAGTCTGGAAGAAAAACTGAAAGCCTTAAAATACAGATGGCAGAGGGAAAAAGACATTATCTTTGATATGAGGAAATGCAAGGAAGAAATAGAAACCTTAAAACTTCAAGCCGAGAGAAAACAGCAGATGGGTGATTTCAACACAGCCGCTGAAATTATTTACGGCAAAATCCCCGAAGCTGAAAAAAAGCTTCAAGCCTTAAACGAGGAAATGGATCAGATTCAAAAAGAAACCCGGCTCCTTCAAGAAGAAGTAACCGAAGAAGACATAGCCGGAATTGTATCAGAATGGACAGGGATTCCCGTTTCCAAACTCCTCACCACTGAAAAGGAAAAACTTCTGAAAATGGAAACCTATCTGGAAAAAGAAGTGGTAGGTCAAAATGAGGCTTTAGAAGCCGTCTCCAATGCGCTTAGAAGAGCCAGGGCAGGGATTTCAGACCCAAACCGACCGATTGGATCATTTATGTTTCTAGGTCCCACAGGAGTAGGAAAAACCGAAACAGCCAGAGCCTTGGCAAGGTTTATGTTTGATGATGAAAAAGCTTTATTCAGACTGGATATGAGCGAATACATGGAAAAACACTCTGTCTCCAGAATGGTAGGAGCTCCTCCGGGGTATGTGGGATACGAGGAAGGGGGCACGCTCACTGAGTTTATCCGAAGAAAACCCTATGCAGTCATTCTTTTTGATGAAATCGAAAAAGCTCACCCCGATGTTTTCAATATTATGCTTCAAATCCTGGAAGACGGCCGACTGACCGACTCCAAGGGAAGAACCGTTGATTTTAAAAACTCGGTATTGATCATGACCAGCAATGTGGGAAGCGCACTGATCCAGTCCACGCCCGATGAAGAGTATGAAAGTTTGAAAGATCAAATTTTTGCAGTTCTGCGCACTCATTTCAGACCTGAGTTTTTAAACCGGGTGGATGAAACCATTATCTTTAAAAAACTCTCCAAATCAGTCTTAAAATCCATTGTTGACCTTCAGATAGAAAACCTTAACCAAAGGCTCAAGGACAAAAAAATGTTTCTCACCCTTACCGATCGTGCGAAAGACAAACTCGGCGAAACCGGATACTCCCCTGATTTCGGAGCCAGACCTCTCAAACGCTTGATTCAAAATGAGATTGTCAATAAACTCTCTTATTTGATTCTGAAAGGCGATTTCGGTCTTGGAGATGAAATCAGCATAGATTTTGAGAATGAAAAATACACTTTTGAAAGAAAAAAATAATCTTTTACGAGAAAGTCCTTACAATCCCCCGTTGATTTTCAAAAAGCGGGGGAAATCTCAAGTATATTGAACACAAACCCCTTTACTCTTCTCCCGATTCCAGATACTTGGCAGTTTCTCCTTTATACTGGGGAAGCATGACAGTGAAAGTGGTTCCTTTTCCCAGTCCGCTGTCCACTTTGATATTTCCGCTGTGTTCCATAATGATTTTATGAATCATGGTAAGACCGATTCCGGTACCATAGCTTTTGGTTGTAAAATAGGGCTCAAAAATCTTCTCCATGTTTTCAGGAGAAATCCCTTTTCCATTGTCCTGAATCAGGATTTCAATAAAGGGATAATTTTCAGAGAGTTTTATTTTCACAGCCCTGTCTTTCTGATCTTCTGGAAAAGCCTCAATCGCATTTTTCAAAAGATTAAGAAAAACAATCCTTAAATATTTCTGATCCCCTAAAACAGTGGGCAGCAAATCTTCTACCTCTACAGAAACGAGAATTTGATTTTCAGACATTTCCAGTGAAAGGAAACTGACCAGATCATCGATAATTTGTTCCAGACTGACTTTTTTTAAATCCAGACTGATGGGTCGAAGCGATGCCAGAAAATCCTGCACAATTGAATTCAGCCTTGAAAGTTCTTCCTGAAGGACGCCCAGAAAGTGATCCATTTCTTTTTTTTCCTGAAACTCAGGAGCATTTCCCAAAAAACGGGAAAGAAGCCTTAAATGAATATCAATCGATGCAAGAGGGTTTTTGATCTCATGGGCGAGTCCTGCCGCAAGGTTGACCATAGATGCGATATTTTCCTTGCGCCTGTTTTTAATTTCCTCAAGTTTTTTCCGGGTAATGTCCATAAAAGTCAGAAGATAAATAAATCCGTCTTTCTGCTGGAAAGAAAGGAGATTCACCCGGACAACCCGCACCAGAGGGCTTCCGATAATATGCTCTTCTTCTACAATATCTTCATGATTTTCAACTTTATGATAAAGATACTGCCTGAAATTGCGGCTTAGAATAAAATCATCAATTGTTTTCCCCTGAAAACTCTGTTCCTGATTGTATTTAAAGACTTCCAAAGCTTTTTTATTGGCAAACTCTATTTCCATCTTCTCATTGAAAATCAAGATTCCTTCATAATAAAAATCAAGAAGGTTGTAAAAAACATCCAGATCATCCATGACATTTTTTAAAAACTGGTCGATTTGTTTTTGATCCACTCTTTCAATAATCGATAAAAATTTTTTGATAAAATCTTTGGAAATCATATTCTTCCCTCAGATGAAAATAAGTTTAAATCAATTTTTTCCCCGATCACGAGCTTTCCATATTCTCCATCATACCCAAAAGGAAAATAACTGAAATTTCCTTTTTTGACACTAAGAATATCTTCTATCATCGATTCTTCAAAAGAAAGCTCAGTAAGAAACCCGCCCATTGTTTTTTCATCCATAAACCAGAACTCTGTCTCGGGAGAGTTTGAAACAATTTTATGATAAAGCGCCTGAACCGGTTTTGAAGTATGGGTCTTTTTCATGCTGACTGCAATCAGTTCGATCAAAGGCACCATGGTGATAAACTGCCTTCGGGTCGTCTTCGGAAGTTTCGGTTTGCCCCCCTGTCTGACCGCCAGTTCATAAGCGCGCTCCAAAACCCCAATTGTCAAGGGCTTGCCGCAATCGGGACATTTTTTATCTTCCGGAGTTTTATCGGGGGTAAAATAGATTCCACTCTCCTCATGCCCTTTTTTCCCTTTCCTGTGCCCTGTCAGAAAAAACCTTCCCTCAGACACAGAAAACTCACCTGTATAAACCACTTCATCGTTTCGAAGCGCATGAATGATTGATGAATAACTCTTGTCTTTGACCCTGACTTTTGTATATTCCCTTCCAATCCTTCTGAGATCAGAGGAATGGCAGTCGGAATTGGAGATAAAAGTCTTGTCTTTTAATTCAGGGATCATTTCTAAAATCTCCGGGTCAGCAGAAAGTCCGGTTTCAATGATTTTGATTTCTTTTGAAAAACTTCCGAAAGCCTCTTCCAGACTATCCACAGGCGAAACACTTCCGAAAACTCCTTGAGGTGTCATGACATGCGCCGGAATAATTTCAATCATGGGATTGATTTCTTTGAGTGCCGCAAGCCTTTCAGCAAGCTGTACAAGAGAATCACAAACCAGAAAAGGTCTTCCTATGGTATTTTTCACTTCCCATTTTTCAAAAAGCTTCACAATTTGGTCAATTGAGTGAAAATCGGGCAGTAAAATCAAAAGGTGAAAAGATTTTCTTTTATTTTTCCCCATTGGAAAAGAAACTATGATTTCACTTTGAAGCATAAAAAGTTTGCTGTCAGACAGATTCTGATATGAAAAGAGCCCTTCGTGAATTTCTTTCAGATTGGTTTTTAGAAATTTACCCCATGCAGGATGAAAAGCGTCTCCGGTTCCGAAAATATCCAGCCCCTTCAACTCCATAGCATGAATCATATCAGATAAATCAATCTGCCCCACACCGCCGGAATATCCGGAATGGGAGTGAAGATCTAAAGTCAGTTCCATTATTGAAATCCTTTAAAACGAAGTTTGACATACCAGAAAGGAGGTCTGAAAATCCCATGGTTGAAATAAAAAAACGGGTTTTGAAGGATTTTTTCTATACTGAGAAAAATGGGACGGGGCGGTTCTTCCGCTTTAATAAAAACAGTATAGGGAAAAAGACTGACCGAATCAAAATAAGGAAAAAAATGCCCCCCGACAATCAGTTTTTCATTTTTATGAGCGTTTAAAAAATGATAGGTCTCTTTATCCTGAATTCCTATCTGAAAAATCTGCTTATCATCTGACTCAAAATAAGCGATGGGAATGGATTTTCTATCAGCAAGAGTCAATTTTTGAATCACTTCTTCCCAGTTCATTTTCATTTTTTTCAGTTCCAGAATATCATAATCATTTTTTTTCAAAAATTCTTGTGCCTGAGAAACAGAGTCTATTTTCCGTCCCAGAGTCAGGTCTTTTTTTACCTTTCCTGTCTCATAAAGTGCAGGGTATTCAAAACTAAAAGATTTTAAAGAACGATCTTTCAATAGATAAAGCAGACTGTAATTTAAAAAAAGGAAATTCCCCCCTGTGGAAGAAGCGGCCTTTTTATAAAAATCAGCTTCTTTTTCCCTTACCCCTTCGCACCCGATGATAAAAAGCCTGACTCCCCTCGCCCTTGCTTTTTCAACTGCTTTTAAAAAAGAAGTCTTATCTTCAGGAAAAGAATCAGTTACCAGCAAAATAATTCTTTTTTCAGCTGTCCAGTTCAGATAAGTTAAAGCATAGGTCAGTGCAAAAACAGAGTCGCTTTTTTCTCCCTTGCCTACGGTCTGAATCTCAAAAAGTCTTTTTTCCAGATCAGCCGTGGATTCACTGAAATCGGTTTTTTGCGCCCTGTAGGGAGCTTTGATCGATTTATAGTCCACAAAAGAAAACCGGATCCGTTCAGTCTTATGGTTCCAGACTAAAACTGAAAAAATATTTTTCCACTCTTCCCTGAAATTCTGAAACTCTTCTTTCATGCTTCCCGTTGTATCAAAAATAAAAGCCATATCCAATAGCCCCGGATTGACCGTATAGCTTCTTTTTAAATCAAGGATTTTCCCCTTGAGAATCGTATTGTAAAATGCTTCATTCAAAGCGTCGAATATTTCAGAAAGATGGTAAAAAGGCAAAGAAGTCTGAGCAGTCACATTTTTTTTGGAATCTTCCAGTGAAACTTCCAGCAAATAACTGTTGAGCGTCTGCCGGATATTGACAATCAGTTTTTCATCCGCTTTCTTTTGAATGGTATAAACTGTTTTCGCCTGAATCCAGTAACGCAGAATATCTTCTACAATTTTCTGATTTTCTTTGGAAATAGTAAAAGGCTGAGTGAGAACGATTTCGAGCGGTTTTGCAAACCCCTTTATTGAAAGAAAAAGAAACAAAAAGAAGACAAACTTATTTCTGAACATGGTTTTTTCCTAAAATTTAAACTTTTACTTATTAAGAATCGGCATAAAACATAAAAAAATTTTGTTTAAGTATGACAAAAAATATAAGCAAAGAGGCATAAAATGAAAAAGATTCTTCTGTTTCAAAAAGATATTTTTGAAACCCTCCTGACAGAAGGCTTTCAAAAGCTCTCTGAGAAAGAAATCATTCATCTCCTTGAAGCGGTTCTTGAGATAAAAATCAGTTCGGTCAGAATGAAAAATCTTCTCGATTCGGGACTGGACAAAAAAACAGCTTTAATTTTAAGCTGCTCCTATGAACTGGGAAAACGGAATGAAAAGCGCTAAGGCATTTATTCTTCAGCAAGAATAGAATACCCGAACCCTGAGTGAGTCTTGATAATATCTTCGTATTCCCCCAGTTTTTTCCGAAGCCGTTTGATGTGGACATCAATCGTTCTCTCGTTGACGATCGTATCACTCCAGACGCTTTCTAAAATCTCATCCCGGGTAAAAACTTTTTTTGGGACAGAGGAAAGGAGTTTTAAAATCAGAAATTCTGTTTTTGTAATTTCGATTCCCTCTCCGCCGATGCTGAGATTCCGCTCTTCCGAGTTGAAAACGAGTTTTTGATAACGGTAAATTTGATTTTTCGAGCTTTTTAAAACCTGAGAATCTTTTTTTCTCCGTAAAACAGCTTTGATTCTCGCAAGAATCTCTTCTTTCTGAAAAGGCTTGGTCATATAATCATCCGCTCCCAGATCCAGCCCCAGTACTTTATCCATAGTCTGGGTTTTAGCTGTGAGGAAAATCACTGAGACCGAAGAGTATTTTCTTCTGATTTCCGAAAGAGTCTCATAGCCGTTCATATTATCCATCATAATATCAAGGAGAACCAGATCAGGTATTTTTTCAGAAAAGGATTTCAGAAGATCTTTTCCGCTTTCAAAAGTCTTGATTTCATAACCGTGTTTTGAAAGCTGGATTTCAATTATTTCCCGAAGGTCTTTCTCATCATCTGCAACCGCTATATAAGGCATGCTTTCTCCTGATTCTTTTTTAATAAAAAATAAAGAAAAAATATGACGAAATTATGAAGAAAAGATGAAGAAACCGTGAAATCAGCTGTAAATCTGAAAAAGGATATCCACAATAATCGGATTAAATTTTCTTCCCTTCAGGCTTTGAATTTCTTTTAAAGTATCTTCTTTGGACCATGCGGCACGGTAACTCCTGTCAGAAGTAAGAGCGTCATAAACATCGGCTACCGATACAATAGAAGGAAGAAGCCCGATTTCATCTCCGGAAACCCCTTCAGGATACCCGCTGCCATCCCATGCCTCATGATGCCTTTTCACAATCATGATTTCTTCATCCAGAAAATCCAGAGGCTCTAAAATTCTCGCTCCCACTTCAGCATGAGAAGCCATGATTTCAAATTCTTCTGAGGTCAAGGGACCTGGTTTGGATATATAAGAAAGGTCAATAATGAGTTTTCCAATATCATGGAGGATTGCGCCTCTTTCGAGTTTTTTGAGCTCATTCAGGGAAAGCCCCATTGCCTTGCCTATTTTTAAAGAAATTTCAGCAACTCTTTCAGAATGCCCCGCTGTATAAGGGTCTTTTTCATCCAATGCGCGGATCAGAGTCTTCATCACGCTGATAATGGTTTCTTCCCTCATCCGCACCTGGCGCTCAAGGTGTTCGTTCTTGATTTTCAATTCTTCTGCCAGTGTGCCGATCACGGAAATGGTTTCAAAAAAACTTTTTTCCTGTCTTTGAAGCGAATCTTTTCTCATCAGGGAAAACTGGATCCGTTTTACCAGCTCTTCTGCTTCAAAAGGTTTTGTGATATAATCATTGACTTTAAAAAGATATTTTGCGACTTCTTTGTCCTGATTGTCATTTTTTGCGCTGACAATGATAATTGGAACCTTTTTTAAATCAGAATCTCTTCTTAAAATATCACAGATTTCCCATCCTGAAAGTTCGGGCATCATTAAATCAATTGTAATAATATTGGGTTTAAAAGCTTTTGCGACAGCGTACGCATCCATAGGATTATAAACTGTTTCCACTTCAAATCCATAGCTTAGAAGAATGGTCTTCATCAATTTTAAAATTAACTTATCATCGTCGATTAATAAGATTTTTGCAGATTCTTTTACTTTTGACATATTGATTTATAAAACCTCTTCATTTTAATCTTATTACCCAGCCATTTCAAAGCTAAAATTAAAACCAGCCCCAATATAAAAAGAAAAATATTTTTTCCGAGTAAAAAATATAAAGATATTAAGAAGAGAAAAAAAATAATCGAATAAAAAAAATCAATTAAAAAAAAACTATTTCCGGAATACTCTCTGACCACTTCTTTTTTAAAATGAAAACTTGAAAAAGCAAGGTTTTGGTCTTCCCAGACAATTTTCACTCCGAACCATGTCGATTTAAAGATAAAAGACCCTTGTTTTTTCGGCAACCGGCCTAAAATCTTATGGAGTATTTTCTGGACTGCTTCGCCTTCATAATAGGCTTTTTTAGGCAAAATATGAAAACGGAGTTTTTGCCCGTCATGAAAAGTAATCCAGCCTTTCCCTTCAATAATATCATCACTATAGATAAAATGGCTTACTTTTTCAGCTGTATCTAAAATCAGCTGATCGCCCTGATATTCATACAAACAATCCAGTTTTTCCAACACTTCTTTTTTTAATTTAGAATGACTGGAAATGATTTTTTCAAACTCAATGCTGCTGATTTCTTTCTCTAGCGCAATTAGAATTTTTCGAATTGGAAATAAATCCAATTGTAAAACATTTGCTTTTAAATTTCCTTTAAAATACATAAAATTCCCATTATTTTCTTTCGTACTTTTTTAAATTGAATTTAAAAATAATAAAAAACTGAATAAAAAAAACTATGTTTTCAATAAATTTAAAAGTCTTATGAAGATTTCAGCTTTTCTTTAATCCAGCGGATTAATTCCTTAATGAGATACCAGATTTTTTTGAAAATATTTTTTTGAAGAAGACTCTGCTTTCTGCGGACCATTTCTTCGATTTCTTCCTGAGTAAAGTCTTTTCTGACAATATTTTCTTCAACCTCAATTTCCAGTTTCTGAAGATTGCCCTTAGGATTGAGAATAATGACCGGCACTTTTTCCCATCCCAATGCTTTAATCGATTCCAAACGCCTCTGTCCTGCCAGAAGTTCCAGATCAGGCGTTACAATCAATGGATAAAAAAGCCCGTATTTTTGAATACTTTCCTTGAGAGCCGAGAGGTCTCCCAGATCTTTTCGGATTCTCCTCCTGGAGCTATATTTAATCAGTTCAATATCAACAATTTCCAACTTCACTTCTTTACCCTATTTGTTTTTTTTCAGGTAGTTCAATGCCTGTTTTATAATATCTTCCAGTTCTTTTACTTCATTTTGGATTTCCAGGTCTTTTAAAACTTTCTGTACACTTTGAGAATCAAACCCCAGCGATTCAAGGGCAAGCCCTGCTTCCTGAAAAGGCTGATTTCCTGAAATCCTTTTTCCCTCTAAATTCATTTTAGGAAGACGGTCTTTTAATTCCAGAATTGTTTTAGAAGCAGTTTTTTTGCCGATACCAGATATTTGAGAAATGCTTTTTTCATCTTCAGCCAAAATCCACTGGATAAAATCCTGATAATGAACTTGTGAAAGTGAGCGGATCGCAAGCTTCGGACCGATTCCTGAAACTAAAATCAGTTTTCTGAAAAAATCTCTTTCCTCTTTTGATTCAAAACCGAAGAAAACAAACTGTTCATGAATCATCTGATGATAACAAAAAAGCATTGCCTCGCTTTTATTTTTCAGCTGATGATAAGTCTCCTGACTGATCCAGAAATGATAACCAAGCCCCTGATTTTCAATCAAAGCGGTTACAGGGGTTAATTCAATGACTTTGCCTTTAATATACTCTATCAGTTGCTTTCTCCCTTCATTTTTCTCACTTCATCGCGGAGTCTGGCCGCTTCTTCATAGCGTTCTTCTTCAATCGCTTTTTTCAATTCATCTTCAATTGTTTCTAATCGGGTTTTGAGTTTTGTAGGTTTAACCGTTTCTTTTTTTTCTGAAAAATTTTCTTTTCGGATCAGAATGCCCGCTTCTTCAATAATGGTACTTCTGATAAAAATAGGTGCATTGAAGCGGAGAGCTAAAATCACCGCATCGCTGGAACGGGCATCCAGTTTATAAAAACTCCCGTTTTGGTCTTCCATATAGATTTTGCCGTAAAAAGTTTTATCGACTAAATCAGAGATTAAAACCTTGCTGATTTTCACTTTTAAAAGATTCATCATATTGAAAATCAGATCCATAATAAGAGGTCTGGGGCTTCTGATTTTATTAAACTGAATTGCGATTGACTGAGCCTCGGGAATTCCAATAAAAATGGGAACCGCCACGCTTTCATCCCTTTGATTTTCTGGCTGTAAAAAAACAATAAATCCCATATCTGAAAATGTCACATCCAGAATCTGTGCTGGAATATCTATAAAAGACATTCTTCATCCTTTAATTTTACTTTATTTCTCTATTAAAAATACCAAAAAAAATCAAAAAAGAATATCGTTTTTTTAACCGATCCAAGAATCATTTTGTTTTTCATGAGTTTTAACCAATAAGAAGAAAGGGAGAGGGCAGAATTGCCCCGATATTCACAGTTCTTCATTCTCTTTCCACTCGCTGTAGAAGTAGAAGAGCAGCTGTTCAGCGATCAAAGAAACAGCGTTTTTCATATAGTGCTCGTTTTGGAGTTTCTCCCTGATTCTCCAAACGGTGCTGGAACATCCGTTTTCCATGGCAACCATCCTTGTAGTTTATTCATACCAGAAAATCTCAATCTGAGTTTTTTCTCCGGTATAGAGAATAGATAAAATTCCAATCCGGACATCCTTGTCCTGAAATTTATTCTGAGTATATATTTCGGAGGCTTTCTGAATTTTGTAAATTTTTCTTTTGGAAACAGATTCCCACCCTTCGCCAAAATTATTGTTTTTCCGTGTTTTAATTTCAAAGAAACAAATTACTTCATCTTTTTTCGCAATCAAATCAATTTCAGTAAATCTTAAAAAAAGATTTTTTTCCAAAATCGTATATCCGTTTTTAATCAGAAAAGAAAGCGCTTCGCCTTCCCCTTTTGCGCCCAGAATTTGTTTTTGGGTTTTCATTTTTTCTTAATTTGAAAATGAAAATCTTGATAGCTTACTTTCAGACTTTTGGGAATATTCTCATTTTTCTGATAAGCCGTTTCAAAAGCCTGAATCGCCTTCCGATAGTCTTTCAGTGAAAAATAAAAAAACTTCATATCAGACTCCTTATTTCAATATAAACATTATCTATAATAACTTGTTTTACTGCAAAATCAAGATTTATTTTATAATCATTTTAACAACACATCAAAACTTTCCCTCCTTTTTTTCCGCAAGGAAAAAACCAGAGGGGCATCAAACCAAATAATCAAAAACAGAACGCAAAGCGGGAGGGATT
>MIAO01000037.1 GCA_001829155.1 Spirochaetes bacterium GWB1_36_13
CAGGAAAATCTGAAATAAGGAATATTCGATTAAAACGAGAAATGGATCAATAAGAGAAATGAGAAAACGATAGGTTAGAAAAACTTGCAAATAAAATAACCCGAAAAATACTGCCACAGAAAAAAATCCCTCCCGAAGGATTTTTTAAATAAGATTTGACAAAAAAGAAAAGATAAACTAAATTTAAAGAACGATTCTTTGGTGACGTACCCAAGTGGCTAAGGGAGCGGTCTGCAAAACCGCGATTCACCGGTTCAAATCCGGTCGTCACCTTAATTTTATTCTTTTTTTTGTTTTATTCATAAAAAAATCTTAATTTTAATTTATCTTTATAATAAAGTATTCAGGAGTCTTTTATGGCAATTTTAAAAAATAAAAAAATTTCTGTCAAACTTCTCTTTTCTCACGGAATCATGTTTTTAGTTTTTCTCGGTATTGTGATTCATGTGATGGTTGTTTTGAATCAAAATAAAGATAATGCGCTTGTGATTAATCTCTCAGGAAGGCAGAGAATGCTTTCTCAAAAAATTTCAAAAGAAATCTGCTTCTATTATTCAAATCATTTTTCCAAAGAGCAGATTCAAAAAACTGTTAAATTGTTTGAATCGACTTTGCAGGTCTTTATAGAAGGAGGAATGGCTTCAAAAGACGCAGAATTTAAAGATTTGGTGAAAATACAGGCTTTAGAGGGCGAAGGAGTTCAAGAAGGGCTTCGGGTCATTAAAATGCTTTGGGTCGGATTTCATGCCCATATTGAAAAAGTTTTGGCTGAAAAAAATCCGGAATCTTTTCAATATATTGCTGAAAAAAATGGTGAATTGCTGACGGCTCTCAATAAAAACACGATTCTTTTGGAATCAATTTTTGAAAAAGAAATGACAATCCTTTATTATGAAGTTTTCATCGGCATCGGGGTTTTCTTTTTAATTTTCCTTTTTTCACTCGGAATTTCAAAATCAATCTCTAGACCGCTGAAAGAACTGGTGGGGAAATTTCAAAAAGGAGCAGAAGGGGATCTGACCTCAAGAATTGAGGTCTCATCCGAAGATGAAATTGGTCAATTGGGTTCGAACTATAATCGCTTTATTGATTCATTAAGTAGTATGATTCATCAAATCTTTCAGAATACAGAGCATTTTCTGATGGGTATTTCCGAACTGGCGCAAGGCAATCAGGATCTTTCTCAGCGGGTGGATTCCCAGTCTGCCTCATTGGAAGAAACGGCTTCGGCGATCGAAGAAATGACGGCGAATCTGAAAAACACAGCGGACAATTCAAACATAGCCAAAAAATTGACCCATGAAACTCAGCAGACGGCTTTTGAGGGGGAAAAATCTCTTGAAAAAATGGTCTCTTCTATGAAAAATATTACTGAACAGACAGTCAAAATCAAAGATATTGTAAAAATTATTGAAGGAATTTCTTTTCAGACCAATATTCTGGCATTGAATGCGGCTGTAGAAGCAGCCCGTGCCAAAGAACATGGAAAAGGGTTTGCGGTTGTGGCAAATGAAGTCAGAACCTTGGCTCAGAAAGCTGCAGAAAATTCGAAACAGATTTCTGATATGATTGAGGGAATTGTAAAAGGAATCAGCGAGGGAAATAAACAGGCTGGCGAATCCCAAAAAAAATTCCTTGAAATTAAAAACAAGATTGAAAACACCAGCGCCAGTATTCAGGAAGTGGCTTTAGCTACCGAAGAACAGGCAAACGGGGTGGATCAGATCAATCTGGCTGTGGCGCATCTGGATGAGATTACTCAAAACAACGCCTCGCTGGTAGAAGAAGTGGCGGCTTCAAGCGAGGAGCTTGAAAAACAAACCCGCGATATTATTGATTTAATTCAGTTTTTTAAAATAGACACTCAGAGAAAAAGCGTTTCAGAGGCGGGAGACGAAAATATTTTAAAAAAGAAAGATGTATTTATTATCTGGGATGGGAAAAAATACAGTGTGAAAGTAGAAAAAATGGATGAGCACCATCAGCACCTTCTGGGTATTATGAATGAACTGTATGTTGCGATTAAAAATAAAAAAGCGAAGGATGTTTTACTCAAATTGGTTACTGATTTAGTAGAGTATACAAAATACCACTTCGGAGCTGAAGAAACACTGATGAAACAGTATAGTTATCCAGGACTTCCTGAGCAGAAAGTACAGCATCAGAAATTTGTGGAAAAAATATCGGATGCGAAAGAAGATCTGGAGAGAGGCAAAGCTCTTTCATTATCGACCCATCTGATGACTTTTCTAAGAGACTGGTTTATTAACCACATTATGAAAATAGACGGTCAGTATGGTGATTTTTTTAATAAAAACGGACTGAAATAAAAAATGTCCCCGAAGATCGAGAGCGGGCTGGATATTCGGGGATTTTATTGAAAATAGACTTAATATTTACATAGGCTGATGAGTCTGAGCCTTCTTTTTCTGGATCAATCCGACAATGAGCATAATCACCCCGATTCCTCCGATAATCCCAGCCAGAACAAAAAGCGGCAGTCCCTTAACAGTCCATGTCTGATTAAAAAATTCACGGCTGATAATCTCAATCACCGCAAGGACGATTCCTCCGCCGATGGTATAAATCCCGTCTTTGATGTTGTTTCTCGGATTTCTTTTGTTTTTTGATGTTTCTGCCATTTTTTTATCCTTTTATTTTTTTAGTTTTCGCTCACAAAAGCTTTATTTTCTGAAAAAATTCCCGCTTTTGTAAAATTTGCCGGAATCTCTACTTCTCCCTTTGTGTTTAAATATCCGTATTTCCCTTCTTGTTGATAAAGCAAAAGACCATTATGGTATTTTTCAGGAAAATCATTGTCTTTGAATAAAAATTTCGGTTTTAAAATAATTTTCATTTTTTCATCAATATATCCCCAGCTGTAGCCGAACTGGACAGCTGCGATCCCGTCTGAGAAACGGTCGGCATTGGTAAATTTAGGAGGAATAACCCACTTTCCGGAAGTGTCGATAAATCCCCAGTAAAAACGATCTTTTTCAATATCGTAAAGAGCGGCGGCAGCTTTTTTTTCAAAAAAGTTTTTTACTGAATCAAAAATCATGGGAATAACTTCGTTTCCTTTTTCGTCAATAAAACCGTATTTTCCGTTTTTACGGACAAAAGCAAGACCTTGGCTGAAATCTCCCGCTTCTTCATAGACCGGCTCAATCAGAAAAACCCCTTTTTGATCTATGTATCCGTATTTTTTATCTTTTTTGACCAGCGCTTTCCCTTCTGAGAATCCCCATGCGGCTTCGTATCTGAGGGGGATGATGATTTTCCCGTCCGGATCAATAAACCCGTAGCTGCCTTCTTTTTCAACAACAGCTCTCTCTTCTTGAAAATCCCAGGCATGGTCGTATTGAGCCTCAATCACGATTTTTCCGTTTTTATCGATATATCCCCAAAGATAATATCCCATTTTCCCTTCGAGTTTCATCCGGACATATCGGGCTCTTCCCTCTTGAAAAGAATAGGCGTCAAAAAACAGGGGATTGATTTTCACAATGCCTTTTTCATCAAGGTATCCGTATTTCCCTTTATATTCGAAAAGAGCAAATCCTTCTTTGAAAGGAAAAATACTGCCTGCCTCAAATTCAAAAATTACCAAGCCTTTTGGATCAATGCATTTCCAGGAAAAAAGAAAATCGTTGGAAGGATAAGAATAGAAAGGTAAAGTAATCAGAAAAACAAAAAGAAGAGAAAAAAAGTTTATCTTTTTCATTTAATCTCCCTTGAAGTAAAAAAAACGATGGACAGATATCCATCGTTTTAAAATAAATTATCAATCTAGTTTAGTAACACTTAGCTGTTCCCCAGCTGCTGGTGGATTTATCGCTGATAGAACCCCATTTTTTGCCATTAATATCGGGGGTCAGACCCGTATCCCACTCCCGGTAAACCACAACAACCCGGTAATAATAGGTTTCGCCCAGTGTACAGGCATCTATGAAATCAGCCTCAGCCGCGTCTGCTGTAATGGAATTTCCGCTTCTGATTTCACTGAAAGTATCATAAGTCAAAACAGTATTATTTGTATCCGCTGTTCCGTCATCTTTATTTTGAGAATCGATTGAGCGGAGAGAATAAGTGTCATAAGGAGAAGAATTGTTTCTGTAAATATAGTAGCCCCAGAAATAGTCTCCTTTGAGGTCTTTTCCATTTCGCGCGGCGCTCCGGTCTGTTTTTGGAAAAGTGATGCGGATCTGACCGGAAGTAATTGAATTATCAGTGGTAGAGGTATAAGAAGTGCCATAGCTTCGGGCTGTAATACTGAAATCGGAAGCTTCCGGGTTCCAGAGCGCGTCGATGATTCTTGAACAGGAAACAACGACAAAAAGGCTTGAGATTAAAAAAATCAGGTTAAATATTTTTTTCATTGTTTTCCTCCTTAGAATCCGATTTGAAGCGTCAGCTCAATAATCCAGTGATCGTAGGCTTCTATCAGGTTATTCAGTTTTTCTGAATAGTTGCGGCTGATTTTTCCTTCCACGCTTCCTCCTCCAAAAAATCCTGCAAAATTCATCTTGAAACCTAAAGAAAACCCAATGACTTCGGGTGTGTCATTTCCAAAGTCCATGGTTCTTTGATTCACCAGATAGCTCATGCCGAAAATGAAATAATAGGAGAAAAAGAATTGCGACATTCCGTCTCCATAGTATTTATCAGCGTTCCCGATAATATCAAAAGTATCAAACCGAAGCCCCAGTTCCCCGTAAGCTTGCCTGAAAAGAAAATCATTTTCCTGATCTACTTGTCCGGATAGAAAAATTTCACCTTTCGCTTTGATATAAAAAGCATTGTAATAGGTATAGTGAATATCCATGAAAAGAGTATGAATAGATTGAGGAATCTGCGCTCCTGCCAGATTGATGTTTTCAAAACCGACAGCAGGGTTGTTGTAGGTGTAGCCTATTGATAAATCTGGAAACAAAGCTCTTTTTTCAACTGCGCCGAAAACGCTTAATAGAGCAAATATTTCTGTTTTAGTGCTTAAATATTCGGCTTTATCGGAATCAGAGTTGTACCCCAAATTTGCAAAAAGCATGCCTAAAATATTGCTGTCAAAAAAAAGTCTCGCTTTTGAGCTGATTTGTTTATCGTCTGCTGTATTCACCATCCCGTCTGATCCCGGATCGACTTGTTCATTCATCAGAATGCCGGTATGAACATAGCCAAAGCCTTTAAAAATATTGGTGAAAACAATCAGGTCATCAAAAACCTGAGTATAAAGATAATCTTTAACATTAAACTTTCCGTATTCATGAGCGGTGTCCAAGCTGTCATTGAGTTCTGTTTTTTTATACATCCCGTAGCGGTATCCGGCAGCTCCGATCGCAAAACCCCATTGAGTGATCCCGAAATCAATGAGATCTTCAAACTTCACAATAGCTGAGCCGAAAACTCTAAAAAGAGTCAGATCATATCTTCCAAAAGGGGTGTTGACATTGTATCCCAGAATATCTTCTCCATGAAATGCAATATCAAGATTTTTTGAAAAACCGCCCCGATTGATATAATAAAATTTTTCAGCAAGAGAAAATTCAGGAATATTCAAATCTTTCGCTTTTTTCTCTTTTTTATTTTTATCCTTTGAATCAATATTCAGACCCTTTTTAACCTCTTCCGACATCGGTGCCAGAGTTTCCATAGAAACGCTGTTTTGCATGACAGTCCACCGTTCCATAAAAAGCTCGGTAATGACCTGGCTTCTTTTTACGGCATTGATTAAATCTCCCGGATCCCAGGTAGATGCCCCGCCGGTCAGCGGCAGGATCATCAGAAAAAGCGCAAGAAAAATTTTCTTCATTTGTTTCACTCCTCAGGCAAATCTTTTAAGCTGTAAAATTATATGTTTAATAAAATAACTAAAAAATAATAAAAAAATGAAAAAAGAAATTTTGATTTTATTATTTTTGTTTTGAGAAAGTTGACAAAAAGAAAAGACTTTCTTTGAGAGAATTCATTATTTTTATATTTTTTTATTAAATTTTTAATTTAAAACTTTAAATTTTTTTAGTAAAAAAGAACATTTATAATAATATTGGGGCTAAAATGAAGAAAATCTTTTGTCTGTTGTTTCTTTTAATGATTTCCAGCGCTCTTTTTTCGGAAGAAATCATGTCTTTAAAAGATGTCAAAGCCGGAATGAAGGGCTATGGTCTGACAGTGGTCAAAGGGGAAGATGCGGTTCGTTTTGATGTGGAAATTATAGGCGTTCTTCATAATATTGAACCTAAAAGAAGCCTGATTCTGGCTAAATTTTCAGGAGAGGAGATCAAGCTTTCCGGAATTGCTCAGGGGATGAGCGGAAGCCCTATTTATATCGATGGAAAACTGGTAGGGGCATTAGCCTATACCTGGGGATATTTGAAAGAAGCGATCGGAGGAATCCAGCCGATAGAAGAAATGCTTCCCGCCTTGAAAACTAAAAAAGAAATCAAGTCTGAGCCTCTGAAGTTTGGGGTTTTAGATAAAGAAACAGCTGAAAAGATGAATTATCACTATATTTCGCCGGATCAGGGGAGATTAGGAGATTTTAAACTGATTTCGACGCCTTTATTTGTTTCCGGATTAAATAACAAAGTGGTTGATTTTTTAAAAGATAAGATGAATAATCTGGGTTTTCAGGTGATTCAGGGCGGGGGTGACTCAAGCGGTCTTTCTTCAGGGAAAAAAGGTTTAAAACCCGGCGATGCGGTTGGGATTCAGCTGGTGCGCGGAGATGCGAATATCGCGGCAATCGGTACCGTTACTTATGTAAATGGAAATCAGGTGCTTGTTTTCGGACACCCCTTTATGGAAGCCGGTTATATAGAAATGCCGATGACAAGGGCATTTGTTCATTATGTTCTTCCCAATTTAAACATATCATGGAAGTTTGCGTCCGCAACGGATGAAGTAGGGGTTGCCTACGGGGATCAAGAAACTGCTGTGGCAGGAGAACTGGGAAAAAAAGCGCCTATGATGCCGATAGTCATTCAATTCACCAATCAGGATCAAAAGGAAGTCTATCATTATGAAATGGTAAAAGACCCTGTTTTTTTTCCGAATCTCTTTACAGGCATTCTGATTTCCTCTGTCTATGAACTGGATGCGAAAATGCCGGAGGGAACTGTAATCGGGAAGTTTAAACTGAAAGTTAAAAACTTAAAGGAAAATAGAACGGATACTCTGGAGTTTAATGATTATTTTATTGGAAATAATGAAGCTTCATTGACTCAGGCAGCGTTGAAACTGATTGCGCCGATTCAGTACCTCACTTATAACTGGTTTTCTGAAATCAGTCTGGAAGGGATTGAGGTGGAGCTTCAAAAAATTCCCCAATACCGTGTTGCGAGTCTTGAGAAAGCAGTTTTATTAAATGATAATGTGAAACCTGGAGACACCGTTCAGGTGAGAGTTTTTTTAAGGCTTTACAAGGGAGACTATATTGATAAGATTGTCAAGTTTACCCTTCCTAAAAATCTGAGCGAACCTTTTATCCAGCTGAATATTTCCAGCGCGAAAGTAGAAAATATCAATTTTTCTACCCAGTATGCCCAGCTTTTATATCCCAAAAGCTATGAGCAGCTTTTAAAACTTTTAAGCCTGAACGCAAGTTTTAATGAAATCGCAGTATGGATGGATGCGGATAAAATAGGAGCCGTGGTCGGCGGGGCGTCTATGCCGAATCTGCCTCTTTCTAAAATGATGAATTTTGCGTTTAAGGAATCTGGAAATTATTTTCTGAAAGGGAAAAGAAAGGTAGAATACACTAAAACCAATTATCTGATTGCCGGGTATCTTCCGGTATATGTCAGAATTGATTATAATCAGGATTAAAATTACGCTTGAAATAAAGCTTGAGAATGAAAAAAGGAGTTTTTATGAAAAAAAAGATATTATTCGGTATGATTTTTCTGCTTCCGTTTACCATAATCTGGTCTGCGAAGACAATATACACTAGTTTTGAAGGCATTCAGGAGTTTTCCAAAGGTACTTTTGTCAACACCTCTTTGGATAAAACGGGGAGAATCCTTTTGTCTCCTGAAATGAAAGAAATTTTTAACAACAAAGACCTTCTGGTTTATTCACTGGCAAAAAAAGGAGATTTTATTTACGCCGGCACCGGGAACACCGATGTTCTTTATGAAATCAACCTGAAAACAGGGGAATCGAAAGCTTTATATAAAGGCAGAGGGCTTTCTGTCAATACGCTTGCCCTCTCTGATGATGCGCTTTACTTTACGGAGTCTCCCAGCAATACGCTTTATAAAATGAACCTGAGTGATAAAAAAATTGAAAAAACAGCTGTTTTTGATAAAGAAACCTATCTGTGGAAATTAATCTATCATGACGGGAAACTTTACGCTGCTACCGGAGACAGCGCAGCAATTTATGAAATAGATGAAAAAGGAACAAAAACAGAGCTTTATAAAAATGAAAAAGAAAATCATTTTTTATCATTGGCGGCATATAAAAACAGTCTTTATTTTGGAAGTGAAGGGAATGGGGTTCTTTACGAACTGGATTTGAAAACAAAAAAAGTCAGCACGCTTTATGATACTTACGAAGACGAGATCAATGATATTTATGTCAATGAAATTGGGGAAATCTATTTTGTCACATCGGCTCAGGCTGCAAAAATTCCAGGTCTTGATTTTGACTATACCGACACTTTTTTGATTCAGGAAGGGAAACCGAAGAAAAGCAATGACACAACTCAACAGACAAATCAAAACCAGTCCAGTACAACCAACGGCAATACAAACGCCAAAAAAGCGGTTGTCAAGAATTCTTTGTATAGTTTTAAAAAAGGGAAAATTTATAAGCATTTTACCCGTGACAACACAGTGCTTTATACTGTAACCCAGGGCAATGACGGCAATGTTTATGTCGGGGGCGGCGCAGGGCTTCTCTATCGTTTCAATGAAAAAGACAATAATTTATCCGTTTTTCTTTCTTTAAAAGAAGAACAGATTTTATCCCTGATCAAGGATAAGGATCAGATTTACGCGGCGACTGGAAATCTTGGAAAGGTTTTTGCATTAAGCTATTCTTTTTCTAAAACGGGGGAATTCGTTTCCAGAGTGATTGATATGGGAGGCGAAGGAAAAATAGGAAGCGTCTCATGGGAATCCCTGACTCCTGAAAAAACTTCTGTCAAACTTTTCATCCGAAGCGGAAACTCAGAAAAACAAGATGAGACATGGTCTGACTGGACAGGTCCCTATGTCAATCCGGAAGGAAGTATTGTCGCTCTTTCCAAGGCAAGGTATCTCCAGTATAAAGTAGTGCTTGCCACGAGTGATTTTTATCAGACGCCTGTTTTTCAAGGAATTAATCAGCCTTTTCTTTTAAAAAACCGTCAGCCGACTGTTTCTTATTTTAAAGTCAATACAAATGAAACCAATTCTAAAAAAGAAAACTATATACTAACCGCAAACTGGAATGTTTATGATTCAGACAACGATAAACTTTTTTATCAGCTTTCTTTTAAAGAGAAAAATGATAAAGTCTGGCTCCCATTAACAGACCGTCTTTACGGGAATAGTTTTGATCTGGATACCCGTGTGGTTCCGGATGGGATTTACCAGCTTAAACTGACCGTTTCTGATGAAATGAACAATACAGCCGATGACAGGGAAATGATTGAAGAAGTCAGCCGGTTTGTGACAATGGACAATACTGCTCCTGTTTTAAAGGAAGTGAAAGCCCAAAAAATCGGGGAATTTATCAGAATCGATTGTACTGTATTGGATAATCTGAATGTGATAGCAGGGGGATATTATACTCTCAACGCAAAAGAGTGGGCATATTTTCTTCCGAAAGATGGAATCTTTGACAATAAAATTGAAAATTTTGAGCTGGTGATTTCCGATAAAGATTTAAACAAAGACGAAGAAGAGAATATTGTTTTTGTAAGAGTTTTTGACGCACAGGAAAACCAGCTTTCGTTTAAGGTAAAAATTGATCCAAAGGGTAAAATAATTAATGCAGAACTCCAAAAGTTTTGAGATAAGATATTCTGATTTAACTCCTGTATTTGAAGGAATTGTCATTGCTCCGGTGATTAAATTGATCCGGGAAATAGACGACAGCAATATACCCAAAAAACAACTTGGAGATGATAATGAAGTCAATGCGGAAATAGCAAAAGTTTTTAAAACCGCAGAAGTACTGATTCATTTAGAAGAAAATTATTTAAAAGACGGGAATGTCGTTTCTGATATTGAAAGTATTTCCCGTTCTTATATCATGATGATCAAAGAAATTCGTGAAAAAATGATTAAGGAAATTCAGGAAAAAAGAATTAATGCGGAATACGCTGTTATTAATGTTATCCGTTATTTTTCTGAAAGGCTTGAAAAGATCAGAGATGATTATTTTCAGGAAAGAATCCATGATTTCAGCACGATCCGAAATCGTTTTATCAGCCATCTGATGGGTAAAAGCTACGGCAGTACCGAAGAAATTCTGAACATGAAACGGGAAACCGGTCAAAGCTTTATTTTAGTCAGCGATGAGATTATGCCCAGCGATTTTTCATTGATTAAAAAAGGAATCGTTTCCGGAATTATCCATGGAAAGGGCGGGCGTACCTCTCATATCGCTATTATTGCCCGGAGTCTGGAAATCCCGACTATTGTAGGCGCTGAAAAAATACTGTCCCATATTCGTGAAAATGAACTCTTGATACTGGATTCTTATGATGGGATGATCTATATCAATCCTGAACCGGCTACATTAATGGAATATCAAAAGAAAAAAGAGAAAAAAGAAAAAAAGTATCTGGATTTGATTCAAAGAACAAAAAGCCAGCCTGCCCAGACGCTTGATCAGGTTCATCTGACTGTGATGGCGAATGTGGAAGTTGATTCGGATCTTGAAAAAATATACACTTACGGCGCCGAGGGGATCGGGCTTTACCGCACTGAATTTCTTTATATAGACAATGAAGACAGTAAGGTCAGTTTTAGTGTTTTTATGGATGAAGAGCAGCAGTTTGAAGTTTATAAAAAATTGGCCGTGATGGTCAATCCCAAGCCGGTAGTAATCAGGACATTTGATATCGGGCGAAATCATATCAAGGATGAGAAAATAGAAAAAAACCCTTTTTTAGGGCTTCGTTCAATCCGTTATTGTCTCGTCAATTCAGGTCTTTTTAAAACTCAGCTCCGTGCTATTTTAAGAGCCAGCCATTATGGATATGTCCGAATTTTAATACCGATGATCAGCAATCTGGATGAAATCAAGATGATTAAGATGCTGATTGAAGAAGTGAAAAGAGAGTTGATGATTGAGGGGACTTTTTTTGATGAAGATATTGAAGTCGGGGTGATGATCGAGATACCTGCGGCAGCGATGATTATTGATCTGATCGCTTCGCTGGTGGATTTTATTTCAATCGGAACCAATGATTTGCTTCAATATACTCTTGCAGTGGATAGGAGTTCTCCTGATTTGAGTTATCTTTATAATCCTTATTCGCTTTCTTTTTTAAGAATAATTGATTATGCCGTGAAAAGAATCGGGAACAAACCCCTTTATGTCTGCGGGGAAATTGCTTCTGACCCGCTTTTTGTCATTTTTTTCACAGGGATCGGAATCCGTTCTTTATCGGTCAATATCTATGATATTCCAAAAGTAAAAGACCTCCTCGGAAATATAAAAGCTTCCGAGTGCGAGGCGCTTGCCGAAGAAATTATGACTGTCAGCAATGATGATGAAATAAGAAAAAAATTAAAATATTATTACAATAACTCGTTGGAAAGAGATTAAATATGCTGAAAAAAATAGTTTTAAACGAACTTTTGCCCGGTCATGTTTTAGGAGAAGATATTTTCGGTAAAAACGGGAGAGTGATTATTGCCCGAGGGCATGTATTAAGCGGTAAGGAAATAGAATTTCTGAAAGGGCATTTTCTGGAAAATCATACTATTGTTATTTATGAAGAAGGAAATAAGAACTTTCCAAATGAATCGCATGAGATATCTCCTTTTAAAAAGGAAGCAATAACGGTTGAGACAGATTCGCAATACAACAGTAAAACTTTGACAATTCAGCAGATTCAAAATATTATTAAAGACGGTTTTGCCAGCAGGGAAGATTATCAGACCACAAAAAAAGCGATTGAAATCATTAAAAGAGATGTTTCTGAAGCGTTTGATTTTCTGACCATCAACAACGAAATCAACGATAAAAAATTTCAGGAAACAGCCAATAAAATTATCAGGAGTTTTCAGAAAAATCAAGAAGAGATTAATTTTGAATACCTTTATCTGATTGAGCTTGAAAACTGGCATCCTGATACCTTCAACCACTCCATTGATGTCGCTTTTTTTACTCTTTATATTGCTTCCCAGATGACAACAGATTTAACGGAACTGGAATCTCTTTTTATCGGCGGGCTGCTGCATGATATTGGAAAATACCTCCGTTATAAAGAAGGAGAAAACCGGTTTTATGAGATTATCACGAAGACAGGACCCTTAAGTGATGAAGAGTTTAGAATTTTAAAAGAGCATGTCTCGGTAGAAAGATTTTTTAAAGATAAGTTTATGTTTTTCAATCAAAAAGAAAGGGATAATATCGCTTTTGCCGCTATGGATCACCATGAAAAAATAGACGGGAGCGGATATCTGCATCAAAAACGGGGAATGCAGATCAGTTTTGCGGGAAGAATTGTGGCTGTGGCAGATATCTATGATGCCCTGATCCGAAAAAGGGAATATAAAAGCATGGTGAAGCCTGATATCGCGATGCGCCATATTATAGAACTTGCAGAATTGGGTAAATTGGATAAACGCTTTACAGGGATTTTTAAAAATTTATTGGGGCTTTACCCTACGGGAACAGTGATCACTACCAATAAAGGAATGGCTATTGTGATCGGTCAAAGTTCTGAAGCAAGCTGTCCGAAAGTCATGCTTTTGGAACATCATGAGCTGGGAGAGATCAATCTCTGCGAACACAATGAAATCGAAATCTATGAAGAAATAGAGTAGCCGTTTTCAAATTTTCACAGACTCAGGAAACCTAGATTTTTCAAAAATCAATTTAGTTACTTCTATTTTTTTCCTGCTCAAAACAAGAGCAAAAAATTGAAAAGCTGACTATTGGAACTCCTCTGGTTGAAGCTTCGGCCTTAATCTGGATAGCCGAAAAGCAGGGTTTTTTTAATGAAAACCATCTAGATGTTTCTATACGGATCTATGAAACGGGAAAATTTGCTGTAGAAGATATGATAAATAATAAGATAGATTTAGGATTGTCTGCGGTATTCGTGATCGGTAATAAGGTTTCAGAAAATCCTGATTTGCGTATTCTTGGGGTCTTGACAGTTTCGGATATTCAGGCTTTCTTACTGAGAAAAGAAAAGAATATTAGAACAATCAATGATTTAAAAGGAAAGAAAATCGGAGTTACTCCAAATACTTCAGCAGAATATGCTTTAGAGACTGTTTTATATTTTAATCAGATTAGTTTGAAAAATGTAAAAATAGTAAACGATATTCCTTCGAAATTGAATGAGAGGTTTATAAGTGGCGAGCTGGATGCCATTTTAATGTGGGAACCCAATATTTATAGAACCCTATCCAAAATCGGAGATAATGGATTTATTTTAAACGATATCAACATGCCTCTTATTTATCAGACCCTATCCGGTAAAAAAGCAAATTTAGAGGAAAAAAAAGAAGCGGTTGAGCGTTTTGTAAAGGCGCTGGATCAGGCGGAGAAATTTTTAAATTCAAATCCGGAACAGTCAAAATTGATTATTAAATCAAGAATTTCCTCGACTTCTGAATATATTGAGTATGTATGGAGTAAACATCAATTTAATCTTTCGCTTCCTCAAAATTTTTTAATTCTTCTTGAAAATCAACTAAAATGGAGCAATTTAAAGAAAAATCCTTCTATAAAAAAAATACCTCATCTTTTAAATTATTTTGATTTCAGTTTTTTAGAATCAGTGGACAGAAAAAAAATCATGATCATCCGTTAGGATTGATGAAGGGCAATTATATAGTCATCTTGATCTGTTTCTTATTTTACTCGAATATTCCATATTTCAGATTTTCCTGAGGGGGTAAATTTGAGCCTAACTAACTTATCCTATACATAACTGAATTTAAATTGCAAATATTATCAACCCGAAATTGTCATTGTCCGGCGCTTGTATTGAGCAGAGTCGAAGTATGACCGGACAATCCAGTAGATTGATTATCTTGCTTAATAGATTCCCCGGTCAAGCCGGGGAATGACACGGGGTATGTTTCAATACTTGCCGGATAAAATCTTTTTTCTTTGGAGTTCAGCGCTGATTCCAGCCTGATCCGATAAGAAAGAAAAAGGAACCTTGAAATTGAAATAGTAAGAACTTTCACCGCTGGTCTGTGCATAAGCGTATCCTACTACAAAATCAAGATAAAATCCATAAGTCAAAAGCATGGAAAGACCTAATTCTCCTCCCATTGCGATATAAAAATCATCTAGTTTCATTTTCCCAAATCCGGTATTGGACACCTGAGCATAGTCATAGAAAAGATTCAGGTAAATGGATCTGAAAAAGAAAGGCTTATTGGAAAACCCTGCATTGATGTTTAAGAAAGGAAATAAAAATTCAAAGCTTCCCATCCAGTAGTAATATCCTCTGATACTGCTGTCTCTATATCCCCGCATGGAAAGGACAAAGTATTCCTGGGGCAGCTTCTCGCCGAGCTGAGCTTCCAGAGTATTTTGCAATGACAAGACGGAATCCAGAAAAAGAGAAAGAGAAAGCCCTGTTTTAGCTGTCATCTGCTGAATATCTGGATCAATAAAATGGGTGTAGGAAAGATAAAGATCTATCCCGTTTTCAGGCACAATTGAGTCAAGGTAGAAGTCTTTATTGGAAAACTGGAGGAAGATAGAAGGACCGTAAAAACTTCCCGTATAAAAAGAGAAATAGTACTGGGCGGAAGAATCTGATTTCCAGGAGTTGTAAATTCCTCCAAGCCCCAGTGCAAAAGAAAAATTTAAGGTTTCTACCTTGATTCCGCTGTAAAGAGAGTTTTCAAATTCTTTTTGAATATAATCGCTTGTGCCGCTTGCAAGAAGAGGGGCGTTAGTATAAGTAGTGGAGTTTTTTGAAGCCGAGAATTTGAAAAACAGGATAGAATCATCGGGAAAATAGGTGTAGTTTAAAAAATATCCATAATCTTTCTCACTCAATCCGTAATAAGGACTCAAGCTGAAAAAATGGTTTCCTAAAGGGTCGCTCCCGCTTAAATTCAATCCGGCATAAAGATTGGTCCCGTCATATTGAAAAAGGGGCATCCATCCTTGAATAGGAGAATAATAGAATGGAATATAAGATTCATAGACAGGCGCATCAATTTTTTTAGGTTGGTAAGACTCGAAAGGAATGCTCTGAGATGAAATCTTTGGAAGGGTTTCAGGTTCATAAGATTTTATGTTTAAAAGAGATATTTCATGAATTTCGTGGTTTTTTTTGCCCAGATAGAGAAAATAAAGCTGATTCAAAGAAGGGGCAGGAAGAATCCCTTCTGTTTTTAAATGGCTTAGCGCTGTCAGTTTATTGTCTTTCAAAGAAAGAGAGTAAAGATTGTAAACTCCGTTGAGGTCATAGGAAAAATAGAGCGTGTCCCCGCTTAAAACAGGAGTTCTCACTTTTCCTTTCAATGAAAGGACAAGTTTTTTCTCTCCTGTGGAAAGATCAAAACTATAAAGCGTGGTTTCTTTTTTCATGGATTCAAAAGTCAGGACATGATTGCCGTCTGGGAGAAAAAGCGGGCTGTAGGCTCTGGTTTTTGTTTCAAGCGTTTTAAGTTCTTGTGAGTTCTGGTCAAACAAGGTCAGGTTTTTTTCCCCTTCTTCTGTGATTTTGATTCCGATCAACTGGCTGTCGTTATAAGAAGAGGCGATTTCTGTCATTCGGGTCAATTTACTGCTGACAGGGTAGTATTTTTTCTTTTTAATATCATAAAAATAAGGAACAGAGTAAAATTCAGAATTCAATTTCTTGAAAAGGGTAAAATAAAGGAAATTCCCGGAAGGACTGACGAAAAGCCTGTCTCCCAGACCTTTTTCACTTAAGATTTCCATTTTTTTCTTTTCGACAGGATTGTATTGATAAAGAACCGGCTTTTGAGAAGCGCTTTTTTCAATATAAAAAAGGAGAGGATTGTAGAGGCTGGAAGCCAGCGAAGTAATTTCATTTAAGTCTTCCGGAACCTTAAGGACTTTGCTCTCAGTAAAAGGAAGAGCGGAAAGAACCAAGAGATTTTTTTCCTGCCTTTTTGTTTCTGACTGGGTGAATCTTTGATAAACTTCGGTATAGGGCAGTTCTTCTCCTAAGAGATTTTCGGTTCCGTAATTGAAAAAATAATAAAACCTGCCTGCCTGGTTGTAAGCCAAGTCTCCTGTAAAGTTTTTCTTTTCAGAAAGCGTGTTGTATATTTCTTTAAAAATCCCGGCGCCGTAAATATAGGGAGAGCTTCCATAGGGGTATTGCGGATTGGTAAAATAAGAGCTGAAAAGAGAAATATCAGGGAAACGGTAAAAAAGAGCGTCCCGCCTGTAATAAGTATCGTATTCTGTAGAATTGAGCCGTCCGTCTTCAGTGAAAACACTTTCATTAAAAACAGCCATCCCTTCGTGAAACCAGATAGGAGTGGTATAGTTTGGGTTGGTGAAAGGAAAAGCCGGTTTTCCAAAAATAGTTCTTAGAATCGAACTGTAGCCGTTGACCGCATCCATTTCAAAAATATGGGTCAGTTCATGGATAATCACTCCCTGGAGCCAGTCTCCATAACCGATTTCAGATTCGGAAGAAGGTTCGGTGAGGTAAATCTGAATTAAATTGACCGGGTGGGTAATTGCGCTTCCATTGGCATCGTCGCTGTCTGTGATGAGTTTGATATGAACCGGGGCGACATCGTAGGGAAAGATTTTCCGAAGCGTTTCATAAGCTCCTTCCGCCCATTCGGCTGCCTGAAGAGCTTTTTCTTTATTCAGGTGTTCGGGAAAATGGATATAAAAATGGTCTGTTTTTAAAGTCTGATAACTATATGAAAAAAGACTGCCTGCTGAAAAAAGAAGGGCAAGAATAACTATTTTTTTCATTCAAAAATCCTTTTAAGATAAAGTTAAATAAAATTTAATCTTAATATTGCAAAAAATGAAAGCTGTTTGAGGATATCCTTTCAAAGTTTAAAGAAAAAAATATTAAATTTATAATCTCAAAAGATTTTAAAAAAAGGAAAGACCCATGCCCGCGCTTTTTGATTTGAGTTATATTCTGATTTTCCCTGCCCTGATTCTTTCTTTCTGGGCACAGTACAGGGTGAAAAGCACTTTTCAATATTACAGCCGGCAGAACATCCGAAGCGGAAAGACTGCCGCACAGATCGCGCAGGAAATCCTTCATTCATACGGGATCGGATATGTAAAAATAGCAAAAACTCCGGGGAGTCTCACCGATCATTATGATCCGAGAGATAAAACCTTAAGGCTTTCAGAATCGGTTTATGATTCAAGTTCGGTTTCGGCGGTGGGAGTTGCGGCGCATGAAGCAGGGCACGCTGTTCAGCACGCCAAGGGATACATTCCGCTGATTTTCAGAAATACCATTGTCCCAGGGATTAATATCAGTTCTTGGGCAGCTATTCCTCTTTTTTTGATCGGTCTTGTTTTGAGAAGTAAAATTTTGATTACAATCGGGATTTTCTTTTATGCGGGGGTGGTGATTTTTCACTTTTTTACCCTTCCGGTGGAATTTGACGCATCCAGAAGAGCGCTGGCTATTTTAAAGAAAAATTATTTTTCGGAGCAGGAGTACTCAGGGGCAAAAAAAGTTCTACAGGCGGCCGCTCTCACCTATATAGCATCGGCTTTGATGGCGGTGCTTGAACTGGTCCGTCTTATCTTTTTATCAAGAAATACAGGAGATCATAAATGAAAATTTTAAAAAAACTCTATGATAAGGTGCTGGGATTTAGTACCAGTAAACATGCAAACTGGAGCCTTGCCGCCTTGTCGTTTGCGGAATCCTCTTTTTTCCCGATCCCGCCCGATGTCCTTTTGATTCCTCTTTCTCTGGGCAATCCCAAAAAAGGGCTTTATTTTTTTGCTCCTCTTTGTTCAGTTTTTTCTGTTCTGGGAGGGATGGCAGGTTATCTCATCGGATTTCTGATTGCTGAGCCGATTAAAGATTTTTTGACTTCGATTCACATCACTTCTCCTCAAAACTGGCTGGATGTGGAGCATTATTATCAGGTTTACGGAGTGCTTGCGGTGGGTGTGGCAGGATTTACGCCTATTCCTTATAAAGTTTTTACTATTGCCAGCGGAATGTTTGGTCTTGCTTTTCTTCCCTTTGTTTTGATATCTTTGGTATCAAGAAGCGCCCGGTTTTTTCTGGAGAGTTTTCTGATCTATAAGTTTGGGGAACGGGTGAAAATATTTATTGATAAATATTTCAATATCATATCTTTAGGTATTGTAATATTTTTAATTGCCATTGTGGTATTAATTCGTTATATTTAATGTATCTTTTTTGAATGGGCGATTAGCTCAGATGGTTAGAGCGCTTGCTCGACACGCAAGAGGTCGCTGGTTCGATTCCAGTATCGCCCATTTTCATTCAAAATAATCCTGATTTTTTTCCTTAAATTGAAGAGAAGGGTATGAGTAAAAATTATTTTCATCTCCTTGAATCCTGCACGCTTTGTCCGAGAAACTGCGGAGCCAACCGTTTAAAAGGAGAAAAAGGCTACTGCCGTTCAGGGTTTTTACCGAAAATCGCATTAGCCTCCCTTCATTTTTGGGAAGAACCCTGTATTTCAGGTCAAAACGGGTCGGGTACCCTGTTTTTTTCAAACTGTACTCTTTCATGTGTATTCTGCCAGAATCATGAAATCAGCCAGGAGGGAAGGGGTGAGGAAGTCTCTCTCGAAAGACTTGCAGAGATTTTTCTGGAGCAGCAGGAAAGAAAAGCCCATAACATTAATCTGGTGACTCCTTCTCATTTTGCTCCCCAGATTCAAAGCGCGCTGGTTCAGGCAAAAAAAAGAGGGCTGGTTATTCCTGTGGTTTATAATACCAATAGTTATGAAAATCTTGAAACATTGAAACTGTTTGAAGGGCTGGTAGATATTTATCTTCCTGATGTCAAATATTTTGATGATTTTTATGCGGTGAAATACTCCCGATCTTCCTCTTATTTTGAAAATGCTTTCAAAGCTGTCCGGGAGATGGTCAGGCAAACTGCGAACCCGGTTTTCGACCAGCAGGGGATGATTTTAAAAGGGACTATTATCAGGCATTTAGTTTTACCCGGGCTTCTTGAAGATTCAAAAAAACTGATTCGAATTCTTTATGAAAATTTCGGTTCTCAAGTCTATTTTTCTCTTATGAATCAGTTTACACCGGTTTATCAATGTTCTTCCTATCCAGAGCTTCAAAATTCAATTTCAGCCGGTGATTATGACGAATTGGTCGATTATGCCGTTGATCTTGGAATCGAAAACGGTTTTATTCAGGAAGAAGGAACCCAGTCGAAAGAATATATCCCTGATTTTAATTTAAAAGGCATTTGATTCAAAAGAGTTTAAAAAAATTGAAATCATCCGAAATTTAGTTTGACTATTTTATCAAAGAAAGGGAAAAATCATGATAAAAAAGCTTTTTATATTCTTTTGTCTTTTATCTGTTTCACTTCATGCCAGAGTTATTGAAATTAAACTGAATCAGAATGAGGACTTTCATTTATACAACGCGGTCAGTGAAAACGGATGGATCAGAGTGGCAAAAGGAGACAGTGCTTTTAGAAATTTTAAGGACTCGATTTTTTTCTCATTTGAAAAAGGAGAGGGAAAAAGCGGTCAGAAAATTGAAAATCAAAATACAGATACAGAAATAGATCAGGAAGGACTTTTAGAAAGCAATATCTCGGTTTTTGAAGATGCTGTTTTTGGAAAAACAAGCGGGCTTTTTTACAATGTCAACAGTTTTCTCCGATTTTCCTATCCAAAGAATTTTTATCAGGGGCTGGTTGTTGAATTCTGGCTGAAACCTTTTACCACTGAGGAAGGAACCCTTTTGTCGGCAGAGATGCTTCCTTTTGATAAAATTTCCAGAAATTTTTTGATTTATCTGAAAAAAGGAAAACTGTGTTTCCGTTTTGAAAATCTTTTTATCGATACCGCCAATAAAGAAAAATTCAAGACAATTGAATTTGATTCTAAAGAATATATCCCCACAAAAGAATGGAGCCACAATAAAATTAGCTATAACCCTGCGGAGGGTCTTTTAAGCTATTATTTAAACGGGAAGCTGGTTGTACAGGTTTTTGCGACCGAAGACGGGACAGCTCATTCTCCTCTCATGTATCTTGAAGTACCGGAAGACTGGGAGTATATTCTGGGAAAAGGATATCGGGGACTTTTGGATAATTTTTTTCTTTCAGGAGATTTCAAACAGCAGAAAGAATTGTCTGTTTATAATCAAGGGGACAGTTTTATTCAAACCAAAGTATTTCGTCTTGAAACAATGCTCTCGATTTACGATCTGGAACTGATTCAGAAGAAAGAGCTTTCCACTTATGCCACTCTCCAGTACCGTGCTTCGCGGGAGCCTTTTGCTCAATATACTCCGGAAGAAATGCTTCCATGGCAGGATTATAATATTGAAAAAGCTGAAAATCCAAAAATAACGGCGCGGTATATCCAGTTCCGGATTTCTTTATTTTCATCGTCAGAAGGTAAGATTTCCCCCTCAGTGGCGGGCATCAGAATCAAATATGATTTGATGGATATTCCGTCTATCCCTCTTGATCTTCAGGCAGAGTCTTCCGAGACAAAAGTCAGGCTTCAGTTTAGAGAAAGCAGCGGGAAAAATATTATCGGGTATAAAATTTATTATGGAGTAAAGACAAATGAGTATCTTTCCAAAGATGCAAATGAAGGGGCATCTCCTATTTTTATTCCCCTTTCGTCTTTTATCAAAGACAGTTCATTCAGAACCTTGAGCTATTATTTAACAGGGCTGGAATATTACAAAGTCTATTTTATCCGGGTCGCGGCGGTCAATGATGAAGGACTGGAAAGCCTGATGTCGGATGAAACCCTGATCAGGGTGAGGAAGCTGAAATAAAACTTATTGATACTCTATCCCGATGAGGGTAATATCATCCTGGGGAGCGCCCTTGCCTATGTATTGTTCCAGAGAGCTGACCAGATAGTTTCCCAATTCATGGATCGGGGCATTTTGAATTTTTTTAACCAGTTTTAAAAGCCCTTCTTCAAGCAGTTCTTCGCCTTGTTCGTTAAATTCTTCGAAAAGACCGTCTGAAAAAAGAAGGAGTTTGTCGGATGGAACAAAAGGAGTTGTTTTTAAGGTATATTTTGCATTTTCAGCCAGGCCTATGAGTTTTCCCTTGCTTTTTATTTCTAAAATATTTTCAGATTTAATCAGGAACTGAGCGGGGTGCCCGGCGGATGAATATTCTATTTTCCCGTTTTGAAAATCAATATCTAAAAGAATACAGCTGAAAAAAATTGTTAATTGAGAATATTGATAGGCAAAACTATTGTTCAGGATTTTCAGGATTTCATCAGGCGGCAAGTCAAAGTTTTTAATTTTTTCATATTCGCTTTTAATTAAAATTGTAATCAAAGCAGCTTGTATGCCGTGTCCGGTGGCATCTGCAAGAAAAAGCCTTAATTTATTTTTCGAAAGAGAGGTAATATCATAAATATCTCCCCCGATTTCGCTTTGAGGTTTGTAGTAAGCGAAAAGACTGATGGGATAATCTTCTTTGAGTTCAGATGAAAGCAGGGCTTTTTGAATCTTTCTGGCCATTTTAATATCCAGAAAAATGATTCTATTTTTCTCAATCAGTTCGTTTTTTGTTTTTTCCACTTCTGAATAAAGTTTTGAATTTCTTAAAACAGAACTGAGCTGATTAATAAGCCGCCGAATTCCTTCAATGTCTTCCTGACTTAATTCAAGCGCTTTCTTGATAGTAACCAGAGTGAAAATTCCGATTACTTCATTTTCAATGCTGATCGGCATGTAAAGAATCGATTTTGGTTGATAAGTTTTTAAAAGCTGCTGGTTGAAAGGGTCGTTTAAAGTCAAAAAATTAAACTCTTTGGAATACTCTTGAAAGTTTTTTGAAAAAACATCCTGATTATTCAGAATGCACCAAGCAAGGATTCCTCCGTTTTTCAAATCTAAATTATACACTTTACCTGATATCTCTTTGGAAGCATTTTTAAAATCCTCATTTCCAAAAAAAGATTCCACTGTATAAGAATTTTCTTCCTGATTGACCCAGGTAAAGACACTGCCTTCAAAATTGTATGTTTCAAGAAGGTATTGAATGATTTTATTGAGAGTCTGATCAAAATCAGGGGATTTATTCATTTCGTGAGCGATACTGTTGATAATTGCAAGTTCAGCCGTTCTTTTCAATATCTGTTCTTTCTGCTTTTGAACAAGCGAATAAATCTCGGCATTTCGAATCGCTATACTGATCAGGCTGGATAGACTTTCAAACAGTTGAAGGTCTTTTGGCGCAAGTTCTAGAGGCTGGCTTAATGTAGCAAGAGAAAGAACACCGATTGTTTTATTTTCTTCACGGATAGGAATCAAGACACTGGTTCGCAGTGTTTTTAAAATATCCATTGTTTTTTTATCTTTTTCAAGAATGGGAACCCCGGATAAATTTTGAAAATCATTGATATAAAAACGCGTGTTCTGTATAAAACAAACTACAACACCGCTTTCATTCAAGCTTAATTGGTATTTGCCGTCTGTTTTGAAAAAGGTTTCAATTTCATGGTGCAGATAAGCGAATTCTTTATCCAGCCAAAAAGAGACAGGAATTAAATTCTTGTTTTTTTCCAGATAGAGCGAACTGATATCAAAAGAAAAAAGGAGAGAGATTTCTTCTAAAATAATTTTATAAATTTCCTCGGGTGAATGCAGCTGGTTGATTTTCGTCATGATGGCGACCAGTTTTTTGTTTTTTTCATCCGCCTCATTCAAATTGTGTTCTTTGATTTTAAGGTAATAATATTTCAAGGCATTGAATATGGAATTTTCACAGGTTTTTGTTAATTCCTCAAAAAATTGGAAGAGCGTGGGGGGAAACTCTGCCGCATTCGAAAAGATAAAGTGGAATCCGAAAATTGTTCCTTCTTTTTTTAAAGGCACGATATACGCTTCCTGAATATTCCATGCCTCAATTAATTTTCTAAGTGTTTCCGTATATTGCTGCTTTTCTTTTTCAAGGATATGAAGAACCTTTTCTTTTTCCAGTCTCTCAAGTGTTTTTTGAGTTTCGATCAAAGGCAGGGTCATATTTTGGTAAAGTGTATGAAATTTTTTTAAGTTTTTCGGGAGATGGATCTGGGCAATATTCATATGGGTCTTGTTTTCTTCATAAAGGGCAGTAAAAAAACCGCTGATTTTTTTTTCACTCATTAGAGTTTCTTTGAAAATATCTAAAATTTCAGATAATTCTATGGTTTTTAATAATTTTTCTTTTACATTTTCCAATAGATTCAAATCAGCCTCATTTTATAAGATTCTTTTTTATATATAAAAATAAAACAAAATAATCTGGAATTTAAATTCAATATCTTGTTTTTAGAAAAAAAAGATTTTATTTTTCCAGAATGATCTTTTCAGTTATCAAAAACACTCTTTTTAAAAAAAACATGTATGCTGAAATGATTTTAAATTTTTCGGGGGGGCGCTAAAAATAAGTTTATTAAAGGGAATTTTATTTCCGCTAGTGACAGCCAAACTCTATTTCAAATTTTATTTCCACTTGGTTAAATTTTAAATGAGCAAGGAGGATATTATGTTTAAAACCAGAGTGGGAATTATCGGCGCTACAGGCTACAGCGGAATGGAGCTTTTGAAAATTCTTTCCAGACATTCTCGGGTTGAATTAACCCTTGTCTCTTCACGGGCTGAAAAAAACACAAAAATTACGGATTATTTCCCTTTTTTGGATAAAAAATACGACACACTTCTTTTCAGCGATATTATTCTGGAAGAAATTAAGGAAAAATGCGACCTGGTTTTCTTTGCTACTCCTTCGGGAACTGCCAAAGATCTAGCGCCGAAACTCTATCATCTGGGATTAAAAATTATTGACATCAGCGGGGATTTCCGTCTTTCCAGTATAGAAGACTATCAGAAGTGGTACCAGTACGATCACCCTTACCCCGACCTTCTCAATGAAGTGCTTTACTCTCTCCCTGAAATCAACCGGGATATGGCAGAAGGTGAATCCTTTATTTCCAATCCAGGATGTTACCCGACTTCTATTTTACTTCCTCTCACTCCCATCCTGAAAAACATCTCTTACAGCCAGCCTCTTATCATTGACGCAAAAAGCGGGGTAACCGGAGCCGGAAAAAAGGTCAATCCATTGTACCTTTTTTCAGAAATGAATGAAAATTTTCTGGCCTATAAAATAGCCGGTACTCATCAGCATATACCTGAAATTGAAAAATACCTTTCAAAATGGTCAGGGCAAAACGCTTTGATTAATTTCAATCCCCACCTTCTGCCGCTGGATAGAGGAATTTTATCCACCATTTATCTGCCCGGACTGAGTGAGAAAGAAGCATCTATCGGAACACAATCACTGATCCAGGCTTATAAAAATGAAAAATTTGTCAAAGTATTAGAAAAAGGGCTTCCTAAAATAAAAGATGTGGTTCATACCAATCAATGCCATATCGGCTTCCAATACGATAAGAGAACAGGATGCCTGATTCTTGTTTCAGTGATTGACAATCTTTTAAAAGGAGCCAGCGGACAGGCTGTGCAAAATATGAACCTGATGCTTGGAATCGATGAAGGGGAGGGGCTATGCTGAAAAATCCGATTGGTTTTAAAACTTACGCTCTTGAAGCCGGCATCAAATATCAGAACAAAAAAGATGTCGGAATGATTTATTCTGAAACCCCTTGCGTTTACGCCGGCGTTTTTACCAGCAACAAAGTTTTTGCAGCTCCTGTCAAGCTTTGCCGGGAAAGACTAAAAGATAAAATTCAAACAGTTGTGGTGAATAGCGGCAATGCCAATGCCTGCACAGGAGAAGAAGGCTATCAGGATGCCTTAAACATTGCCTTGGCTGCCGAGAAAACCTTTGAACTGAAAAATGCCAAGGCTCTTTCACTTTCTACAGGAGTGATCGGCGTCAGACTTCCGGCTGATAAGATTATTTTATCGATACAAAAGTATCAAAAAAGTGTAGAAAGCCCTGAGGAATTTTCAAAAGCAATTATGACAACGGACAGTTTCCCAAAAGCAATATCCAAGACTTTTAAAATCAATGGAAAAGATATCACTATCACCGGATTTGCCAAAGGAGCCGGGATGATCTCCCCCAATATGGCGACCATGCTTGCCTTTATCATCACAGATGCTTTCATAGACGCTAAAATTCAGAAAAAAATCCTTCACGAACTGACTGAAAACACTTTCAACGCCATTACAGTCGATGGAGATATGAGCACCAACGACAGCCTGATTTTTTTATCCAACGGGATGAGCGGTGTCAAAATCAATAAAAAAGAGGAACTGGATTTATTCAAACAAAATGCTTTTGAAGTCATGGAGTTTTTGTCTAAAGAAATCGTAAGAGACGGAGAAGGAGCTACCAAACTGATTGAAATCCGGGTAGAAAATGTAAAAAACAAAGAAGACGCCAAAAAAATCGGAAACGCTGTCTCAAACTCGCTTTTAGTCAAAACCGCTTTTTTCGGAAACGACCCGAACTGGGGGCGGATTGCTGCGGCAGCAGGATACAGCGGAGCAAAAATTGATCAGGATAAACTTTCTATTTATTTTATCGACCAGTTGATTTTTCAAAACGGGAAACCTCTGCCTTTTGATAAAAAAGAAATGACGGAAAAACTTAAAAATTCAAAAGAAGTTTTGATTAAAATTATTCCTGAAACGGGAAGTTTTTCAAAACGGTTTTTCACCTGCGACCTCAGTTACGATTATGTCAAGATCAATGCAGAATACACAACTTGAAAAAACAGACCGGGCAAATAGGATACGAAGCGGAGTCGAAGTATCCTTTTTCTATTTTATTTCATCGAACAGGCTTCTCTTGTCAATCCCTTGATTTTACTTCTGTCTTCTTCAATCATTTTCCTATCAGAAAATGAATTTTCTACTGCCTGTACCAGAGAAAGAATCTTTTCATCTTCTTTAAGAGAATAAATGACCCACCGCCCTTCTTTTTTCTGCTCAATGATTCCTGCAAATCTCAAGTTTTTCAAATGGATCGAAATAGTTGAGTTATTGATTTCAAGAATTTCATTCAGTTCACAAACACAAAGGCTCCTTGCCTTGAGCATCATGATAATCCGCAAACGGTTTTCATCTGAAAGAGCTTTTAAAATTTCAAGAGTATTTTTCAAAAAAACCTCAATTTTATTATAGTAAACTGCTCATAAAATGACCTCATGTCATTCCGGTTTTTGCTTACAAAAGACCGGAATCTATCGATTAAAACACTCCTGTTTTATAGATTCCCGCCTTCGCGGGAATGACAAAGTAAATATAAAAACGGTCAAAATAAATTTATTTTCTATAAATATAACAAAAAAAATTGCCTTTTATAAACATTTTCTATATTTTTATAATTATCAAAATATGATAACTGGAGAACTTAATGAAGATTCAAATTTTGGGAACCGGCTGCGCTAAGTGTAAAAAACTGGAAGAAAACGCGAAACAAGCCGTAAACAAGCTCCATCTGGATGCTCAGGTTGAAAAAATTGAAGATCTGGATCAAATTATGAATATGGGCGTCATGATGACTCCTGCTTTAGCTTTTGACGGGACTGTGAAATCAGCTGGGAAGCTCTTGTCTGTAGATGAAATTATTAAATTACTTGGAGGATAAGATGAATAAAACCAAATCAGGCATCAGTTTTTTTGAGAAATATCTTACTCTGTGGGTAATTCTTTGTATGCTAATAGGAATTTTAATCGGAAAATTTCTTCCCGCTTTTCCCCAATTTTTAAAAACTCTGGAATATTCCCAGGTTTCCATCCCCATTGCTATCCTTATCTGGCTGATGATCTATCCTATGATGATGAAAGTCGATTTTACCAGCATCAAAAATGTGGGGAAAAATCCCAGAGGTTTATATATCACATGGATCACCAACTGGCTTATTAAACCCTTTACAATGTATGCCATTGCTTATTTTTTTCTAACGATTGTTTTCAAAGCGCTGATACCTGAACCCCTCGCCAAAGATTATCTTGCCGGTGCCGTTTTACTGGGAGCCGCTCCCTGCACTGCCATGGTTTTTGTCTGGAGCCATCTCACAAAGGGTAATCCTGCCTACACTGTTGTTCAGGTGGCGACTAATGATTTGATTATTCTGGTTGCTTTTACCCCCATTGTAGCTTTTTTACTGGGTATCGGAGGAATTGCTATTCCTTGGGGCACTTTGATTTTATCGGTGGTTCTTTTTGTTGTTATTCCTCTTGCGGGAGGCATTTTGACCCGGATTCATATCATTAAATCCAGAGGAATAGACTATTTTAATAAACAATTTATTCCCAAATTCAACGATGTAACCATTGGAGGTTTATTGTTGACTCTGGTCATTATTTTTTCTTTTCAGGGCGAAGTAATTTTAAACAATCCCCTGCACATTCTTCTCATCGCTGTTCCTTTGACAATCCAGACTTTTTTCATTTTCTTTATCGCTTATTTGGGAAGCAGGAAATTAAAACTCCCTCATGACATCGCAGCGCCTGCCGGCATGATCGGGGCTTCCAATTTTTTTGAGCTTTCGGTAGCCGTTGCCATTGCTCTTTTCGGAACCGACTCTCCGGTAGTTCTCGCAACCATTGTGGGAGTCCTGGTAGAAGTCCCGGTGATGCTGACTCTTGTAAAAATTGCCAATAATACAAGCCGCTGGTTTATAAAAGAAGAAAGATTATAAAAATTATTTTTTCACATAATAGAGCGGAGTTCTAATTTCTGGATAGAATTATTATTTTTACTTTTCAAACTTTCTTGCTATCTAATTATCGATTAATATTCAAAAGTAAAAGGAGAGAAATCGATGAGTCTTATTCATGCCGAAAAAATAACCAAAAATTACCAATTAGGGGAAATTCAGGTTCAGGCTCTGAAAGGAATCGACTTTGAACTGAAAGAGAGCAGGTTTGTTTCTTTTATAGGTCCTTCGGGAAGCGGGAAAACAACTCTTTTAAATTTGCTTGGATGCCTCGACAAACCATCAGAAGGTTATCTTGAAATTGGAGGAACCAATGTTTTGAAATTTAACAGAACTGAATCTGCTTTGTTTAGAAGTTCTAAAATCGGGTTTATCTTTCAGGATTTCAATCTCATTCCCGTCTTATCTGTCTATGAAAATATCGAATATCCTCTTCTCATGCTTCAAACCATCCCTTCCAAACCGGAAAGAAAAAAAAGAATCATCAATCTTTTAGAACAAATCGGAATGGAGAGTCAAAAAGACAAATACCCTCACCAAATTTCAGGAGGGCAAAAACAGAGGGTTGCTGTAGCCAGAGCCTTGGTGACTCATCCGGTTTTGGTTTTAGCAGATGAACCGACAGCCAATCTTGACCATGCAACCGCTTTTCAAGTGATTCATCTCATGAAAAAGATTAAAAATGATTTTGGAGCCAGTTTTATTTTTTCAACCCAT
>MIAO01000038.1 GCA_001829155.1 Spirochaetes bacterium GWB1_36_13
AATTTCTTTTAACTTCATGTTTTTAAAAAGTTGAGTTCATTCTATAGTAAATTGATTATAAAATGTCCGACTGTCATTCCGGTTTTTGCTTGCAAAAGACCGGAATCTATAATTTAAAATATTTATTTTCAATAGATTCCAGCCTTCGCGGGAATGATAAAGTAAATATAAAAACGGACAATTTATATTTTGTTTAATATAATAAGTCCATTTAAAACAGGTCAATTTTTTAACAGTTAAAAAAATCGAATTTTTTAAACGAAAACTGTGAAAAGATTTGCAGTTTATTAAAAATTATTGTTATATTTAATTTTTATTATTTAAGGAGGTTTCAAATATGAAACAATTAATTTCTTTATTGTTACTGGTTGTATCAAGTCTGGTGCTTGTCAGTTGTGGCTCAATTGTAAATGGAGGAAAACAAGAAATTTCTATTGACTCGAATATTCAAGGTGTTGAAGTTGAGCTAAATGGAACAAAAATCGGGGTAACTCCATTAAAATATGAAGTATCAAGAAAATCTGAAGAACCGCTTTCTTTTACTCTTAAAAAAGACGGTTATACCCCTCAGACTGTTCAATTAAACTCAAGCATCAGCGGTTGGTTCTGGGGAAATATTTTAATTGGCGGATTTTTCGGTTCATCAACAGATTATTCTACTGGCGGAATGTATCAATACTCGCCTGATAATTATTTTATTGAGATGCAGTCATCTAGCGCGATGGAAACCGAAAAAGATAAAAAGTCAAATTATTTACGATACTTTGTATTAATGAATTATGATAGAATTCAAAAAGATATTTCAACAGGAGAAGGTAAATATTTAGATTCGTTAAATGAAATATATGGTAAAAAAAATACAGCGGATTCAATCGAATTCCTTTTTTATTTGAGAGAAGTGCAGCATAATTCAAAAACTATGATGGATTTTACAAATAATTTATTGACAAAAATATAATTGTTAAATAAAGTTATAATTTTCTGTATTATTCTCATTTCCCCTGCCGTAATATTTACAGCAGGGGGAAAAAATGAGCAAATCAAAATATCTTCAAATGAATTATTAAATAAATTCGCTTATTCGAAAGAATGGTTGAAATTATTGCACTATAAAAAAAATGTCTTTAGTAATTATAAAAGTCAAATAGATAGTCAATTTTTTTTTTTAAGTCTTGAGGGAAAGACAAATCCTTATGATGAATTATTACAAACAATCAATTTTTTTAATAAAAATAATGAAAATGCCTATTGTCGGTTTCCTGCCCGTTACGATCTTATTAAAAAAAAATTTAATTTAGATATTAAATTTTCGCCCTGTCAAAAACTTGATAAATATATAAATACCACAAAAACAGATTCTTTAAGTATTGCATTTTCTTCTTACTATATTGATAGTCCGGTTTCTATCTTTGGGCATACTTTCACGAAATTAAATTCTAAAAAATCAGAATTGTTTGATTATGCGATTAATTTTTTTGCTGATGTCAGAAATGTGAATTCTATACAATATATTTTGGGGGGGCTGTTTGGCAATTTTAAAGGATATTATAAATTACTGCCTTATCATTATAAAGTTAGAGAATATAATGATTATGAAAATAGAGATATTTGGCTTTATCGCTTAAAATTATCTGAGGAGCAAATAGATTTTTTTTTAAAACATAATTGGGAATTAATGAATTCGTTTTATGATTATTTTTTTTTTACTGAAAATTGCGCTTATCATGTATTAAGTGCTTTAGAAGCGGCTGTGCCAGAATATAATTTAACTGATGAAACGAAATCGATAGTTCTTCCAGTAGAAACATTAAAAATACTAGTGAATAATAATCTTGTTGATCGTATTGATTACAACCCTTCTCTAAGAAATATATTTCTTCAGTCTTATTCATCCTTAAACGACAATGAAAAAAAAGATTTTCATGAGGTTGTCGATAATAATAAATTTGACAGGCTTGATTTTATACCTATATCTGTGTTGGATAGTGCTATAGATTATTATAATTTTAAATATCCTTCTTTTCATTTAGATCAAAAAGATGAAAAACAAAACCAGATTTTTTTATTGAAACAGAATCTCAGTCAAATCCGTTCAAATAAAGTAAAACCTGATTTATATGAAAAAAATTATACTTCCCTAAAATATCCTCATTTAATACATAATTCAAATCGTTTTTCAATCTATTTTGGTAGAAATAGTTTTCAAAATTTTTTTATTCAACCTGAATTTCGTTTTCTTTTTCATGATCTTAATGATTCTTCGCAAGGATATGCTGTTAATGCTACTATTGAATTTATGAAAATATCAGGACAGTTTTTATTATCTGAAAAACTATTATTTGAAAATTTTTATTTAAATGAATTTAAATTTTTGAAAATGTTGAATTACAATGACTTTTCTTTTTATCAAAAAAAGATTTCATGGGGTTTTGATATAGGAGCAAGTAGAATTTTAGACAAGAGAACCGATCTAAAATATGGAACATTTGCACCGGAAACGGCTTTATATTTTGGATTAAGTAAAATCTTTTTTCAGAATCAGGATTCTTCCTTTTTATTTTTTTGTTTCATAAGATTGGATTCCAGTTATTCGAACTATTTTATAAATAATAAAGTAGCATTAGGCACAGGACCTGAAATTGGATTGAAATTATCGCTCGGTGAAAATGTTAATTTATTGATGTTTTATAGAAAATTATTTTTTTTAGATTATCAATCTTATAATAAAATTGAAATTATTTCCCGCTTTCATCTTATTCAGAATTTTGCAATTGACTTAAAACTAAATTGGATTAACCGTTTTTATGAATATTATTTAGGTTTTTTATTTTATTTTTAAATTATCTATCAATTGCAATGATATTTTTATAGAGAGATCGATTTATTTCCATAATAATACTCCAATTTTTAATAGAAAAATAATTAAAAATCAAAAGAAAAGCAAGTTCTTGAAGAAATAGTTTTTAGAACTGTTGAAAAATCAATAAATTTTAATACCTTAAAAAACAATGAATCTAAAAAAGGAATCTAAAATGCTGAACCCTCTTATTGAAAAAGCTTATTCTGTTTTAAACGGAAAAGAGCTGGATAAAAAACTGGCTATGGAACTTTTAGAATTGAAAGGAGAAGATATTCTTGATTTAGTTTCTCTGGCTAATAAAGTAAAGAATAAATACAGCAAGACTCCCCATGTCTGCTCGATCATGAATGCGAAATCGGGAAAATGCAGCGAAAACTGCAAATACTGCGCACAGTCGGTTCATTATCAGACCGAACTGGAGACCTATCCTCTGGTGAGCGTGGAGACGATTTTAAAGGATGCAAAAAAAGTTTATGAAAATGGAGTGAGAAGTTTCGGCATTGTGACCAGCGGCTGGGGATATACCAAGAGAGACGGGGAATTTGAAAGCATTCTGGAAGCAGTCGATACAATT
Organism: Spirochaetes bacterium GWB1_36_13; assembly: GCA_001829155.1. Taxonomy (GTDB): domain Bacteria; phylum Spirochaetota; class GWB1-36-13; order GWB1-36-13; family GWB1-36-13; genus GWB1-36-13. The sequence goes on from MIAO01000038.1 coordinate 3,435, forward strand.
TACCGTGAATTTCCAGATATGAAAGTCTGCGCTTCGTTAGGAATCCTCTCTGAAGACACGGCAAGGGCGCTGGCAGAACATAAAATAGTTCACTACAATATCAATTTACAGGTCAATCCGGAGCGTTATCAGACACTGATTGCAGACAGCCATACAGTGGAAATGAGAATGGATACGGTCAGGCTTTTAAAAAAATACGGTATCAAGGCATGTACAGGGGGAATCTTTGGAGTCGGGGAAAGCATGGAAGACAGAATCGAGATGGCTTATGCCCTGAAAGAGCTGAATGTGGATGTGGTTCCTCTCAATATCCTGATCCCGATACCGGGCACTCCTTTGGAAAACCAGCCTCTTGTCCCTGTGGATGAAGCGGCGAAGATTTTTTCACTTTTCAGGCTGATCCTGCCCGATAAAACCATCAAGTTTGCCGCCGGAAGAGAGACCCGGATGAAAGATTTTCAAGCTCTCCTGATGCTTTCAGGAGTGAATGGGATGCTGACAGGCGGGTATTTGACCACAAGAGGCAGAAGCACAGACGAAGACAAGCTTTTTTTAAAAGAATTGGAGAATTTTTGTTAAAAAACGGGAGGGAATTTTTTTTGCGGCAATGTTTTTGCTCGATTTAATAAAATAAACTGAATCGTTGGAAAATAGAGGAATTTCATAGACAGGTAAGGCAAGATTATTATATCGAAGGCGTTTTTTATCAATGATATAAAACAATGTAGGATATAAGTGCGATATTAACAATTATAATGAGTTTTCTGGTGCAATTTTCAAAAATCTTTATTTTTACAATCTTAAGAGCCTGTAAGCTGTTAGATTGGTTTAAAAGAATTTGTTTGATATTTTTAGAGAAGAAAAAGCGGAAAATCTCAATCGGCGAATTCCGGCAAATTTAAATCGGTGCTGACAATCAAGGGGGGCAGTCAACCGAATTTGCAGGGGTCAGCTAAGTGAATTCAAAGGGGGGCAGTATCGTGAAAAATGACATGTACTCAGCCCGAGCCGGTACCCCGGCGATGCGTATACACTTAGTTATCTGAAGTGCCGATGTTATTATTAAGAATCTATATATGATTGTTTTTTTGTAAATGAGTATTATAATCAATTTGATTTTTTGTACAAGATACAAATTCTATGAAAAAATCTTTTTTAACTTTAAGTTGTTTTGACATACAAGAAATTAAATAGTCATTAATTTCTTTTTCACCGTGACTTATTTTTGTAAAAATAGCTGTTTTCTTACCATCAATAGTATGATAGTAATAATAAGAGTGGTCTTTATCCTTTTTAATAAAACCTTTTTTAAGTAAGTTTGTCTCAATAATATTTGTTTTTAAGGAAGACACTTAATTACTCTGAAAAACTATTTCTGATAACTTATCTTTTAATTCACAAGCTTTTGGACTCAAGAGTTCTTTTTTTTCTAATCCTATTTCTTCCCAAAGAGAAAGAAAATCTTCTTGAAAGCTATTTAATGCTTCATTCATAGTTTTTCCATAACTTCTAATATTCAAGGAATTATTTTCGACAACAAATAAATTATCTTCATGAAAGATATTTAAGTATAATTCTTGTTTAAGATTTAATACATTATGATTATATATTACTTTATTTAAAATAATTGGTTCTTGGTTATCTCCTACTATTGGTACATGAATATTATAAGGTGAAAAATTAAAAATATTTTCAAATATTTTATTTTGATAATCTTTTATGTAATCTATAGAAAAATTAGGCATTGTACATGACATCGTTTGTAATTTTATATTATATGTACTAACCAAATTTTATCTCCTTTAATATTCAGCTTGTAGTTCTTTATTTAAAAAATCAGATTTTAAAAAAGAAAAAAATAATTCTTTTTCATTAATATGTAACTTATCTAATAAAGACATTGTATCATCAATAGAAACAATGTCACAACTTGTAACAAAACTATCAATATCAATTACAGAACCATTTTTTAATTCATTATTAAAATTAAAATCAGAATTATTTACTAATTGTATTGTCTGATTAATATTATCTTTTAATAAATCTAATTTAATTGTATTTCGCATGGTATTGATTTCTTTATCAGATAAATTCATATTAAAATTTATTTTCTCAAATATATTAAAGTTGAAATAATTCATATATCTCATTCCAATTCTTGAAATATTATCTATAATATTTAATTTATAGACTTTTGTAATTACATCAATTATTTCAGTTTTAAATTCATTCCAAGAATTATATTTTTTTACAAGAGACAATCCTATTACTCTTGCCCCAATTTGTAAAATAAAATTTTTCTTATGTAATTTATAATAAGGTGCGTATTTTAAATTAATATCATTAAATCTTACTGATTCAGGTATTTGTAAAACTGGCAATTTTTGTAGATCTGAATAATCATTTTTAAAAACACTATAAAACATTCCAAAAACTGCTTCATAAGGTATTTTTGATTCAAATCTTATTTCAATTACTGCTTCTTCAATAGGGCAAGGGGTAATTTTTTTAGGTAATTCCATTTTTGTCTCCCTAAAAACAATAAAAATGTTTATATAAAGTAATATAAATTTTTAATAAAAACAAAAAAGAAATAAATGATACTCTTGCGGTAGGGAGGGATTTTTTTCTGTGGCAGTATTTTTTGGGTTATTTTATTTGCAAGTTTTTCTAACCTATCGCTGTCCGAGTTAATTTCAATAATAATCGACAGCCTGATTAATCCATTTCTCGTTTTAATCAAATATTCTTTATTTCAGATTTTCCTGAGGGTGGCAAATCCAAACCCACTAACCCCCTTATCCTTAAGTCTTTAAGGACAAGAGGGGAGTCCTCCGTGATTTCATCCATGAAATCAAGTCGGACGGGGAAAAAGAGCGTCATGCAGGGTTAAAGTTTAATAAGTGAAATGATTAATTCGAATTGAATTGGTCTTCAGCCCATTTTATTAATGATTCAGGTTTTTTTTCATTTCGAAGTTCAAAATACTTATTTGCATATTCGATAAATTTACCATTATTTTTTTGTTTAAAATAAGCTAGTGCTAAAAAGAAATAACTACTACTATCAACAAATTTTTCTAATGCATTATTGACAATTTCATCATATTTTTTATTGTTGAGCAGCGTCCTAAAATAAGATGAATAAATGATCTTGAACATATTATGGTTTTTATCAGTTACATCATAAGCTTTTTTTAAATATTCAATTGCTTTTTCTCGATCATTTATCATTCTTAAAATATTGCCAATATTTAAAAGAACAATAGGGTCTGAATCATATAATTTATTTAAAATAAATAATAAATATAAAGCTGCTTTGGGATTTTTATGTTGCATTAAATAGGTATTTGCAAGATTTAATATTGATTCAGGGTCAACTTTTGCTGCCTCATATAATTGTTTTTCACTTTCTTCTTTTTTACCCAACATAGCTAATGTAGATGAGTAATTAATATACGAATTTCCATTTTTAGGATCATTTTTGATTGCTTCAATTGCATATTCTTCCGCTTTGGAAAAATTTTTCTTATTAAAATTAATTGCAGATAATTCTGAGTAAACTTTTGCTTGATTTGGATTTAATTTTAAAGATTTTAAACAATAAACTTCGGAAATGTCCAAGTTTTTTAAATCATAATAATTTAATGCTAAATAAAAGTAAACTTCGGGGTTGATACTATTTTGATTTTCTAAAATTTTTAATAATTTTACAGATTCATTGTAATTACCATCAGCATAGTATGTAATGGCTTGTTTTAAAGTTGTCTGTTCTTCGATATTATTATTTGTATTTTTTTTTGAAGAATTAGAAGTACATTGAATTAAAATAAAACTTATTATGATAAATACCCAATATTTTTTTTGATAATTAATCATCGTTTTCTCCTTTTTTAAGGGTTTATGCCCAATCCCATATCTATGAACTTTCATTAAAAATAACACTCAGATTATTTCAAAACAAAAAAATATCAAATTATCATTTTTTTATTTAAGATAATTGATAATGTTTATTATTTTGTCTTTGGATTCCCCGGTCAAGCCGTGGAATGACAGCAGAAGTTATCAAAATATAATTTTAAACAAAATGATTTCTCTGGCTACTCAGGCACGCCATCTTTCATATTTTTCCAGCGGGTTTCAAATCCAAACCCCTAACCCCTTATCCTTAAGTCTTTAAGGACAAGGGGGAGTCCTCCGTGATTTCATCCGTGAAATCAAGTCGGACGGGGAAAAAGAGCGTCGTGCAGGGTTAAAGAAAATAAAATGCAATTTATATTAAATGTAAATTAGAATAAATTACAAGCTCGATTTTTTATCATTTTCTTTATCAAATGCATAAACTAGAATATTTGTATCTAGAAAAATATTATCTATCATAGAGTTCTTCTCGAGTCCATGGTTTTATTTGCCCGCAATAATCATTTATTATTTCAAATGCTTTTTTTTGATTGATATCTTGAATATTTTGACTCTCTTCCTTTAAATCCACAATTATCTGGACTTTTTTCCCATTGTATTTTTCTAATCCATTGATGATGATTTTGTTGGAGTCAATGATTTCTTCAAATTGTAAAATGTGCATAGATTTTTCCTTTTTTTTTAAACTCTAATAGAAAGTCAGTTTCATAATAAAATATAGAATTAAATAATCAGGCTGTCGATTGTTATTTAATTAACACGGACACCGAGCGGAGCCGAGGTGTCACTTCGACTCCGCTCAGTGACCATACTGCTTTGATTCATAGAAAAACCCTATGAAAGATTGTATCAGAAAATACCATTACCTTTTCTGATAAACTTACAAATATCAATGATAATAAGTCTTAATTTTCAATAATCGACAGCCTGAATATAAAATGCAAACAATGTATTTTCTTACCCCGACAGCCCAGTTTTGAAACTGCTGATTTTCTCGATGTAGAGGGTGAGTTTTTCAAGCCCTTCCGGGGTGATCTGGTAGGTGGTTTTGGGTTTTTTATTGATAAACTCTTTCCGGGAGGAGAGGTATCCGGCTTCTTCCAGTTTTCTCATCTGGACGCTTAAATTCCCATCCGTGGTTTTCAGCTCGGTTTTTAAAAAATTAAAATCCGCTTCTTCGTACATGGAGAGAATACTCATGATAAAAAAGCGGAGCTCGTTGGTCAAGAGGGGGTCGAGAGTGTATTTATCGGTTTTTTCGCTGTTCATAAAAGCTCCAGATTCCGGGAATCACAAATCCCAGAAAAAATGCGGAAGGATAAAAATAAAGGTAGGCGAGGGGGAAGGCAGCGGAAAAAATCGAGGCCGAAACAAAAATCAGGGCGCTGGTTTTAAAGGTCCATGATTTGAGAATCATTCCCGTGATGATCATCAGAGTGCCCATGAAAAGAAGAATCAGGGGGAGCACGGCTTCTAAGGAATATAGATGAAAAACAAAGGGGTAAACATAAAAGACGAGTGGCAGGACGAAGACAGCCGAGAGCCAGATTCTGGAAATAGTGCCGGTCCAGAAGGTTTTATAACCTTTTTTCCGGACTATTTTATTCAAATAAAAAACCTGAAACGAAACCCCTATGCCCACCATAATAATCCACACTGCAATTTCCTGCCAGAGGAAACGGAAAATAAAAATAGAAACAATATTGAGCATGCCCCAGACGACAAAAACTTCTCCGCCCACGGTTCTTTCCCTCTGCTCTTTTTTTTCGATCAGTTCTTTGAGCTTATTATAAATAGGAGCCGAAGCCATAACCACCTCTTTTTTGAAATCGATTTGTTCATAATGACACATTTGGAACAAAGCATTATGAAATAAAAAAAACAAAAACTTAATTTTTATCATTACAATATAAAAAGATAATATTCTTTTTCCTGAAAAAAAAATTTGACTTTAATTTTAAAAAGTATTTTCTTTATTAAAGTACTTTAAAAAATAAAGTTAAAAAAAGGAGCTCAAAAATGAAAAAATTAATCGGCTTGATTTTAAATATTCTGCCGTTTGTCATGGTCGCTTTATTTAATACGGTTGGGAACAGTTCGGATTTTGATCTGATCAGGCTGAAAAAGGCTGTTGCAATCTGTTTCTTGCCTGTGCTGGCGGTGACCGTTTATCAAGGCATCAAAGAGGGATTGTCTTATTTGAAAACAGCACTAACAGTTGTTTTTGCCTTTCTTTTTGCCGCGCTTTATTTATTTCCTGATACAGGAATCCTTTTATCCCGCAATTTTATGACTGTTTTTTATGCTGGATTTTTCAGTGCCGCGTTTTTTCCTCCGCTTTTCAAACTCCCTCCTTTCACCTACGAGTTTGCCAAAAAAACGACCCCTTCTTCGGTCTGGAAGCTGGAATCTTTTAAAAAAATCAATATGATTATCAATTATATCTGGGCGTTTATTTTCGCTGTTTGCATAGGAATCACACTTCTGCCTATTCCGGTGGATTACGCCCTTTTACAGTTTCTGGCGCCTTTTCTTGTGATCGGTACTGGGTTTTATCTGAATAAAAAGCTTCCGGTTATCCTCAACCAGAAACTTGATATAGAAAAACCTGTTTTTGAGAGTGTCCGGGCAATGCTGGAATCTATGCCGTTTGGGCTCAATCGGGAAGCGGCAAAGGGAGTGGATGCGGTGGTTCAGTTTATTGTCTCAGGAAATGAAGACTTTAGCGGCTATCTCGTGATCAAGAATCAGCTTTGTTCATATCATGAGGGCGTTCATGAAAAACCTTCCTGTACTATTAAAACTCCATCCGATATCTGGCTGGATGTTTCATCAGGCAAGAGAAACGGAACAGAGGCTTTTCTTGAAAAACTCTTTACAGTGGAAGGAGATGGTTCTTTTTTATTAAAAATGAATGAACTGTTTGGAAGTAAAAAGACTGGAAAGAAAAAAACAGGCGTGATAATATCGGAGAAAGAAAAAAAATTCGCTTATCAGGAGATGAAGAGCGGACAGATTCAAAAAATTTTGATTATTGATGGAGGGCACAGAGGGAAGAAATTTAGTAAAACGACCCTGATGGCAACTCAATTCGGACTTGGCGCCCAGACCGAAGGCGCTGAAGTAGAGACTGTTTTTCTAAAGGATAAAAAAATTCATGCTTGTACAGGCTGCTATACCTGCTGGACAAAAACTCCCGGGAAATGTATTTTTCAAGACGATATGGAAGAGCTTCTGGTCAAAACAAGAAATGCCGATCTGGTTGTCTATGCCACCCCTCTTTTTGTGTTTTCCATGACTTCCACTTTAAAGGCGTATTTTGATAGGATAATCCCGAATTTGAAACCCTACCTGGAAACTCAGGCAGGGCTCACCTGTCATCCCAGAAGATATGAAGACAAGAAAGAACAGGGGATGGTTGTCTTTTCAGCGGCCGGATTCCCTGAGATTGAAAGAAATTTTGATTCTCTTTCACTTACTTTCAAGAATATCAATTCTCATTTTAATGGCTCCAGACTTTTGGGCGAGTTTTATCTCCCCTGCGCGGAGATTTTGAGCATGCCTGTTTTCAAGGACAGGCTGGAAAAAGTCAAACATGCTTGTTTTGAAGCGGGGAGACAGGCGGTACGGGAAGGAAAAATTGCACTTCAGCGGATTCATGAAGTCAGGGAAGTCCCCTATGACTTGAATGAGTTTGAGAAAAGTGCGAATTTTTTCTGGAAATCGATGGAAGGCAAAGCGTCATTTTATGAATCGGCCGTTCCTTTTGAGGAAGGAGTCGTAAAATGAGAAAATGGATTTTATTGTTATCAGCGTTTTTGGTTGTTTCCTGCGCGGTTCCTTCTGAAAAAAAACCGATCACCCCGGAAGAACAGGAGAAAATTAATTCACTTTTAAAAGAGATTGAAATTTTCCCGGAAGACGATCTTTCCTTTCAGGCTCTGGGAGTTTTTTTCTTTGAGAAAAACGAGACAGAAAAGTCTTTGAAATATCTGGAAAAAGCAGTTGCTGTCAATTCAAAAAATTTTGAAGTGCTGGCGTGGCTGGGGGCAGCCAAGGCAAAGAAAGGGGGAGAAATTTCAGGAATCTTTTCGATGGGGAGAAAAAAGATTGCTCTGGCGAAGGAAGGGTATCTGGATGTGGTCGAAGCACTTCGAAATGAACCTGAAAATCCCGTGATTCATCTGGTGTACCTCGCCTTGATCTCAGAGTTTCAAAATAGGTTTAGTTTTGGGAAAAAAAAAGATGCAGTAAATAGTTTTCAATTTTTTGAGGAGAGTCTTAATAACAATCCTTCCATTTTTCCGAAAGAAATAATGATTGATTATGATATTTATAAGAATAAAATCAATGCAATGGAGGAAGAATGATGAAAAAGATAATTTTGACTGGGATTTTTTTCAGTCTGTTATCCTGTGCCAATCCTTATATCCGGAAAGATTTTTCACTAAACGACCAAAAAACCCGGGAAGCGGTTCTGGAAGAAATCAGTTTTGAACCCGAAGAGTCTGGAAACTATCTGGCGCTGGGTATTTTTTATTTTGACCGGAATTATGTGGATGAAGCGATCGCAAACCTTGAAAAAGCTCATCAAATCAATCCAAAAAATGCAGAAATTTTGGTTTATCTTGGTTCTGCACAGTGCAAAAAAGGAAGAGAGCTTTCCGGCTGGTATTGCTTTGGGCTGAATAAAATCTGGAAAGTGGAGGAAGGGGTGGCGAATATGAACCGTGCCGTGGAAATGGATCCGGAAAATCCGATTCCAAGACTGGTAAGAAGTGCGACCCTGACTATACTGAAAGGACAGTTCAGCCGTTTTGAGACAGCTTTAGACGATATCCGATGGTTTGAAAAAAAACTTGAGGCAGACAAAGATTTTTTTAATTCCGATATTATTGGGCAGTTTTTATTAATTAAGGGGCAGTATATTCTGGCTCGATGGGAGATGGAAGGAGGGGAAGGCGAAGCAGAAAAAACAACCGCTTTAAATCTGATTCAGGAAGCGTCCCGCTATTTTCCGGAAGATTCAGAGCATAAAAAAGAAATTGATCGTTTTTATACTACACACTCAGGAGAAAACAAATGAAAAAGAAAATTTTATTGATAACTATTTTTTTTATGATAAAAACTTCAGGAATTTTTTCACAAGACACAGTCAAAATACTGGAAGAAGCAAATGTTTTTGATGAAGGAGAAATCAAAGCTGTGCTGGTGACAGCTGAAAAAAACTATCAGAGTCAAAAATCTTTTTCCGGTGCATTAAAAATTACAGTTTTGAAACACAATCTTCTTTTTGCTCTCAATGAAAAAAATCTGGAAGTCTATGAAAATATGAGAGATGAAAAAAATATTCAGATTGCTGCGAATCCAGAAATGGAAAAACAGGCGGAGGAAACAGCTAAACTAATCAAAAATTTTTATTTAGAGTATAAAAATCCTCTTTTTCTGGCGTATTTGGGCAGCGTGGAAATCATTCAGGCAGGAATTATGAGTGAAGTTTCTCTCAAATCCATCTGGGTAAAAAAAGGGCTTCGTCATCTGGACGAAGGGGTGGAAAAAGCGGGTGGAAATGAAAAGCTCTTTTTAAAAATTCTCCGTGGAATCGGCTCTTCCTATCTTCCACCGTTTTTTAATCGTTTCCCATCTGCCCTTAGAGATTTAGAGGAAGTCTATCAGAAAGCGTATCCTGCCCGACTTGAAGTTTTCCAGAATGACAGGGGCGCCGTGCTTTTGTTTCATCTCGGTAAGCTTTATGAACAAAACGGTCAGTCAGAAAAGGCAAAAGAGTTTTACCGGGAGTGCGCTAAAAAATTTCCGGAAACGAAGTATGCAAAGAAAGCGTTGAAAAAGATATTGTGAATTTACCTATGAGGTAATAATCTGTTGACAATTTTTAGAAAAAAAATTATATTTATACAATCTTTTGTTTTTCTATAAGAGGGTTTTTTGGAGGTTGTTTTTAATAACAATAAACTTTTAGACTTGTATGAAAAAGGAAAATCAAATAAGTATAAACTTGAAAAACAAGTTGTTAAAAGTTTTTTTGAGGTGATATCTGTTTTAGAGGCTGCAAAAGATATTCATGATTTATGGAAGATGCCTTCTCTGAATTTTGAAAAATTAGAAGGCTGTAAGAAGCTGTATTCTGCCAGATTAAATAACAAGTATCGATTGGAAATGTCTATCGAATGGACAGATGCCCATTGTATTGTCGGAATAATAGCTCTTGAAGAGATTTCCAATCATTATGGAGGACGGTAAATATGATACAGAATAAACCTTTTTTCAATATTGGACCTGGAAATATCATCAAGCGGGAAATGGAAGCTTTGAATTGGACTCAGGAGGACTTGGCAGAAATATTGGGGATGTCTCCTAAATCAATTAGCAAGATTATTAATAATAAGCAGGCAATAACGATTGATTCTGCAATTCTTTTGGGAAAAGTTTTCGATACTTCACCTGAATTTTGGCTTAATTTGGAGCAAAATTACAGGCTTCGTATCAAAGCAGGAGGAAAAAAAGAAGATAAAACTTCTCTCATTGGAAAAATTAGAAAATTTATGCCTCTGAGTCTGATGAAAAAAAAAGGCTGGTTATCTTTTGATCGTTCTGTTGATTCTCAAATCAAAGCCTATCAGGAATTCTGGGATCAGCAAAAAATTGATTTTTCAGTTTATCAGGAAAATCCTGTTAAATTTTGTATGCGTCAAGCAAAAGAAAATCCTCTTTATACCAGATATTATACTCAAACTTGGATAAAAAAGGCTGAAAAAGAAGCTCTTCTTATCAAAAGTACTTCTTATCAAGAGAAAGTATTGAAAAATTTATTAAAGCGAATTCCGGATTTTACAAATATGGAAGACGGAATTTCTTTATTTATTGAAGAGCTAGAAAACTGCGGCATAAAATTTATGGTTCTTTCTCATCTTGAGAAAACATATTTGGATGGGGCGGCATTCTGGCAGAAAGAAAATCCGGTGATTGTCCTGACAGCTCGATATAAAAACAATGATAGTTTCTGGTGGACTATTGCTCATGAAATTGTTCATGCATTGCTTCATATTCGAACAGAAAATGATTGTTTTATTGATGACAACTTAGATAAAGATGCAGGAGATAATGAGAAAGAATTGGAAGCAGATCGTATGGTTTCTGAAATATTGAAGGTCAGGGAAATCAAAAAGTTGGCAGAACCTTTTCAGCGGTATTTTACTGAAATTCATTTACTTGAGATTTCGAATAAATTAAATATCCATCCAGGAGTTGTGCTTGGAATCCTGCAATTTTCTAAAATGGTTACCTATAAGACAAAGTTAAATTCTTATAAGTTGATTATTGATAAAAATATACTTGAAAAATACATGAGAGGTTAATCTGTTTTATTCCGGCTGTCGATTATTGAAAACTATTTCCATTAATCATTTTCTTATCATTGATATTTGCATAACTTAAAATACTTATTTTCATAGATTCCCGCCTTCGCAGAAATGACACCTCGACTCCGCTCGGTGTCCGAGTTCATTTCAATAATAATCGACAGCCTGATTAGATGATTAATTCTTGTAAATCTTGTCTGCTTTCACAATAGAAACTTTATTTTCTGATAAGATTTTTTCAGCCCTGTCCAGATCATCGAAACGCATGACAAGGAGAGCCTTGTCGCTGGCTTTTTCTACAAATGCGTACATATATTCGATATTGACGCTGTTTTTTTCTAAAATCCCAAGAACATGGTTGAGCCCTCCCGGCTGATCCTCAACCTCAACTGCGAGAACTTCAGTTTTGCGCACAGTCAGTTCATTGGCTTTCAAAACCGCATAAGCTCTGTCCGGATGATTGACAATCAACCGGATTACACCGAAATCTTTGGTTTCTGCGATTGATAAAGCACGGATATCAATGCTTTGAGATGCTAAAATATCAGTAATTTCTTTCAGTCGTCCCTTTTTGTTTTCCAGAAAAACAGCTATTTGAATAATTCTCATGGGATTCTCCTTTTATAAAACTCTTTTATCAACAACCCGTTTCGCTTTCCCTTCGCTTCTGGCAATAGTTTTCGGTTCTACCAGCTTGACTTCGACACCGATATTCAAGACACTTTCAATTTCTTTTTTGATTTTATGCTCCAAAGCTTCCAAAGCTTTGATTTCATCGGAGAAAATCGCTTCATTCACCTCTACGACCACAGTCATCTGATCCAGTGATCCCAGCCTTTCCACTTCGATGAAATAATGAGGTTCGACCCCTTCTACTTTCAGAAGGACTTCTTCAATCTGAGAAGGAAATACATTCACTCCTTTGATAATCAGCATATCGTCGGTGCGTCCTTTTACCTTGCTGATTCTTGGGAGGGTGCGCCCGCAGTGGGGGCAGGTTTCGTAATTCATGCTGACAATATCACGGGTGCGGTATCGGATTAAAGGCAGCGCTTCTTTTGTGAGGGTGGTGATCACCAGTTCTCCGTTTTCGCCCGGCTTCACTTCTTCGCCTGTTTCAGGGTTGATGATTTCAGGGTAAAAATGATCGGCAAAAATATGAAGCCCGTCCTGACCAGCGCATTCCTGAGCCACTCCAGGCCCGATGATTTCAGAAAGCCCGTAAATATCCAGAGCCTTAATACCCCAGATCGCTTCAATTTCTTTTCTCATGTTTTCAGTCCATGGCTCGGCTCCGAAGATTCCGATTTCAATGGACAGAGATTGAGGATCAATTCCCATTTCTTTGGCTTCTTCCGCCATATAAAGAGAATAAGACGGGGTGCAGGTGATGATTCGGGGCTGAAAATCCTGTATCAGCATAATCTGTCTTTTAGTCCCTCCTGACGAGACAGGGGTAATCGGAAATTTCCCTTCCAGAGAGCCGTAATGAACCCCAAGTCCTCCGGTAAAAAGACCGTATCCGTACCCGTTGTGCACCAGATCACCCGGTTTTCCGCCCGCACAGACAATCGCTCTTGCCATAACAGTGGACCAGACCTTGATATCGTGGGTAGTATAGGCTACTACGGTTGGTTTTCCGGTTGTGCCTGAAGAAGCGTGAATTTCGGCAAGAGAATTTTTGGGAACGGCAAGAAGATTGAAGGGGTAATTATCCCGAAGGTCTGTTTTAGTGGTAAAGGGAAGTTTTTTTATGTCTTTGATAGACAGAATATCAGAGGGTTTAACCTTCAGTTCATCGAATTTCTTTTTATAAAAAGGCTGTCTTTCATAACAGTAGGAGGCGAGTTTTTTGAGTCTTTCTGTCTGGAGCGCTTCAAGCTGATCCAGCGGCATGGTTTCCAATTCTTTTTCGTAATACATTGAATCTCCCATTGATTGTTTTTTAACCAATTATTTATTTGTATACTAACCTTTAAGCTTAAGTTAAAAAATTTAAACATTTTTATTTCAAATGGTAAATTCTATCCGATTTTTTTTATTGATTGAAACATGAAAACACCAGAGACCACTGCCCCCGGTGTTTGGGTTGATTTTTTTGACTTGAGAACTGCTGATTACAGCCCCATTTTCTGCATCACGGCTTTTTTCCCGAGCTCAAAAACAGTCTCAGGGAGGTCTTTGAGTTGTTTTTCAAGGTATTTTTTATCGGGAATCGGTGTCTGAGAGCCCATTTGTTTCAAGTGAGACTGATAATGAGTTTCAAGATCAGCCAAAGGGGGAAGGGAGTTTAAAAGAGTTTTCCCAATCTCCGCTTTTGCTTCCTGCATTCCGGTGGTAGTCACAATTTCTTTCCCATCAGGAAGTTTTGAGATAAAAACATGAGCGATCCCTCCATCCTGGCGGGCGATTTTACAATAACCGATGGTTTGTTTTTCATTGATAAAATTTTCATTTTCGTATTTGATTTTCTCGGATATCCCGCCGTAAACGATTTCCCATTTTCCTTTACCTGTTCCGGTTTTATTAAAATTTTCATCGCCAAACTGACTCATTTTCTGCTCCCTTTTTCATATTGTGTGCTAAAATTAAAGATAAACAATTAGAGCAATAAATAAAAAAAATTTTACTTTTCACCGATAGATTCCATCTAAATAATAAAAGAAACAAAGAGAAAAACAAAATGGAAAAAGATTTCGACAGTCTTTTCTGGGAATACAAAGACATGGTTTTTTACACTGCCTTAAAGTATTTCAAAAAATCCGAAGATGCGGAGGAAGTGGTTCAGGAGGTTTTTCTGAAAGTCTTTTTGCATTTAAAGAGTTTTCAGAAAAAAGCAAATATCAAAACCTGGATTTACCGGATTGCCCTGAATGAGATTTTTGGACGGTTCAGAAAAGAAAAGAAATATGCTATGAAAATGGAGATTAAAGAAGATGTTTTGGATGAAATAGACCGGGATGAAATCCGTTTTTACACTGAGGTAAAGGAAGAGTTTTTGAAACAGGTGAGAAAGCTTCCTAAAAAACGGAGCGAAACAATTGTCTTGAAACTGACGGAAGGGCTGTCTTTCCGTGAAATAGGAGAAGTGCTCGGTATCAGCGAGGATTCGGCAAAGAATCTTTACCATATCGGCATCAAGAAAATGAGAAAAATGATGGAGGGCTTCGTTCATGGAAAATCAGGTAAAATGGGAGCATATGCTTCTTAATATAAAGAAGAAAGGAAAGAAAATCAAAATTATCCGAAAGACGGTTGGAATCGGGATGAGTTTTTTGATTTTAAGTTTCGGAATTTTGTTTTTTCAGAAATCCGGACAAAATCTCAATATAGAAACAGCGCAGATAAATGAGGCTCAAATGGAACTAAGCTATTATTTCAAGGAAGGTTATTTTTACGATGACGAATTAGGGTTTATTTACGAATAAACATAGATAAAAAATCAATAAGGAGGAAATATGAAAAGACAAATTTTTCTTGCAGTCTTTTTTTCCGTATTAGCCGTAACGGCATTTGCAAAAAAAGGCGGGATGAACGGTTATGAGATGGGCGGCGGACATATGGAGATGAGGTTTGAGAGAATTCTCGAGGAAGCAGGCGTTTCATCTGATGTCAGAATAAAGATACAGGGTATTCTTCTCGAAATGAAAAAAGAAGTCATGGATATGCAGTACCAGATTTACCAAAAAAGAACCTCTATGCGGGAAGAAATGATGAAAGATCAGATAGATGAAGGTAAAATCAAAAAACTGATAGAAGAGATTGCGGAAATCAGAAAAAATGAGCAAATCAAAGTAGAAATGAAAAAACTGGAAACGATTAAACTCCTGACGCCGGAGCAGAGAAAAAAAGTTTTTGAATTTTTTGCAAAAAACGAACCTAAAGGAATGAAAGAAAAGGATATGAAGGGCAAAGGAAAAGGATACGGACCTGGAGGAAAAGGCGGTCCTTACAGCATGATGATGGATGATGTAGATATTTAATCGATTTTAGGAGCGCTTTTGAGAAAATCAGAAGTGTTCCTAAAAAAATCTTGTACTTTTTCAAAAAATTCATTATTATTTCATTTTAGCAACTTTTTTTGAAAACAATTCAAAAACGAGGTAAAATGAAAAAAACAGTATTATTTAAATTGATTTTTCTGGGGGCATGGCTTTTCAGCGGATGCGGAGGGTCTTCCTATTACGCAAAAAGCGACATGGCATCCCAGCGGGCGTATCCTTCTGTTCAGCAGCAGGAAATGGTTCAACAGAGGGTTATGGCTGAGGACAATGTTGGAAGCAGTGAAAGAAATCTGAACGAGTCCAATTCGCCTGTGAAATATACTTCCAAAGATGGCTATGTCAAAAAAGGCAGTGAAAAAGGCGAAAAAAAGGAAGAGCCGAAACTCATTTATACTGCCAATCTTTCCATTCAGGTCAGGGATGTGAAAGAAGCTCAGACAGAAATTATCAGGATTATGGAATCCAATAAAGGGTTTATTGATTTTCAGTCCCAGACCAAAATGGTAATCCGGGTACCTTCAGACAATCTTGACCCGACACTCAAAGAAATGATGAAAATCGGCGTTGTGCTCAATAAATCCATTTCCACCTACGATGTGTCCAACCGTTATTTTGATATTCAGCAGAGGCTGGATATTGCTGAGAAAGCCAAGCAGAGGCTTTTGGATATTTTGTCCAAGGTCAAGGATGTGAAGGAAAAAGTCAGAATTATTGAAGAAATTCAGCGGCTGACCAAAGAAATAGAAAGTTATAAAAGTATCTTAAATTCATTGGATTCTTATATCAACTATTCTCTGATTGAAATCTATCTCTATGTGCCGACTCAAAGCGACATAGAAACACAAGTCAGCCCGTTTGTATGGATCAACCGTCTCACCTACGAATCTTTTACACTCGATAAAATTGAAAATAAAGCGTTTTCAATCAATCTTCCCTCTGAATTTCTTGTTTTTGATCAGGAGCCGTATTTTATTGCCAGAAACCCGAAAGGAGCTTTTGTCCGGATTGGGAAAACTGCTAATTACCCAAGGGGAGACACAACTTTCTGGAAAAAGGCGCTGGACAGGGGCATGGAGTTTAAAAATTATGTCAAAATCAAAGAAGGGAAAAAGGGAGAAATGGCTTATTCCCTGTTTGAATATAAAACATTGAATCCTTTTTATTATCTGGTCGGTCTGACAGTAAAAAAAGACAGGCTGATTGTGCTGGAAGGATTTTTCCCCGATAAGGAAAGTATGGAAAAAAATATTGACACCCTGACACAGGCATTTGAAAATTTTGAGGTTAAAGAATGAAAACAAAACTGATATTAATCTGTCTGATACTCCTTCCTGTATGGAACCTTCAGGCAAAAGACGATTTTTTAAGCTACTATGCCAATATTGAGATACAAGTGATCAACCCTGAGGAAACCCAGGAACAGATTATCCATTTTCTCAAAGAGAAAGGCGGATATTTCATCAGCCGGCAGAACTTTTATCTTCAGGTGAAGCAGAGTCCTGAACTCTTAATGGATTTTATGAATTTCTTAAAACAAAAAGGACTTATTGTAAATCAGGAAATCGGGAATACCAATTTCAGGGAAAACTATGAACAGTATCAGGTAACCTTAAAAACCCAAAGTGAAACCTTGGACAGTATTTTAAAGCTTTTTGACCAGGCAGGACTTTATGAAGCGCTGGATATTGAAAAAAAGATTCAGCAGATTATCAAAGAGATAGAATATGCGAAGGGTCAGATCCGTTATATCGAGGAAAGGGTCAAATACGCTTACATCAATATTTCATTTAAAAGCTATACTTCTTTGGTAAAGACCAGTATTGATTCCCCCTTTGACTGGATCAATCATTTGAAACTTGAAAACCTTTTCCGGGAAGGAGAAGCGCAATGAATCTGAAAAAAATTTCAATGGGAATTTTAGTCTTGTTTCTGCCTCTTTTTTTGGTTTCCTGCGCCGAAGAGCTGGCAAAACCCAGGATAGAAGGATTCGCGGTCTATGAAAAAGTAGATCCGCCGTATGTTTATAAAGCGATCACACCGGAAGGGGTTATTATTCAGATCAGCATCAAAGCCAATTATCCTCTCAATGCGGACAATGAATTCTGGGCAAACGCGATAGAAAACTATGTGCCTCAGAAAGGCTACAAGCTGGTGAAAAAAGGGGACAGCCAGAAAGGAAAGTATTTTATTTTTCTGGTGCCGGGAGTAAAATACGACTATTTTTATCTGGTTCATTTTTATATCCAGGAAAATAAGATTACTCTCACTGAAGCCGGGGGGCAGTATGCTTTTTTGAAAGATTACGAAACCCGGATTATCCAGTTTGCGTCAAATTATTAAAACAAGCTTTTTAAAACTTGATTTCAGCTGATGGAATTTTTTCCATCAGCTGAAAAGAAAGACGGGCTTTAAAATCGTTTCAATATAGAATCTTTTTCATATTATATTTTAACTTCAATTTTTATAATATGCTTAAAAATTTGAAAAGAAGAAAAGAGAGAATGGTTGTTAATAAATGGATGATGTTTTAAAATGGGAAAATTTTATCAGCAAGTTCCGTGCGGAAAAAGATATCAAGGATTTTTTAGAAGAAAGCCGAAAACAGCTGGTTGAAAAAAAAGCGGGGCTTCAAAAAAATCTTTATGAATTGGCAGATATAGAAAGAGTTAAAAAATTTCTTTATACTTTTCTTCAACTTCAGGTCAAAAAAATCGGCGCTGAAGGTTTTTTAATTTATTCTCTTGAAGAAAATATTGAAAATGATTTATTTTTTAAGCCTTATTTTATTTTTTCAGAAGAAGAGAATCAAGAAATGATTCATACTTTGATGAGGCTGAATATTCCCTATGATGCCGATGGCAACGCTTTTGCCTATGTTATTGCCAACCATAAGGTCATTTATATCAGGGAAGTCGATCCGGAACTGATTTATTCAAAGGCAAGCAAAGATTTTTTTAAGATTTTACCCCTCAAATCCCAGATCACTTTTCCTCTTTTTCTGGAGAAAAACCCGGTCGGGGTTATTCAGTTTTATACTCTTCAGAATAGCCTGGATGTTTCTGATGAGGTTTTAAAAATTCTTGAACAAGACAGTCATTCTATTGCGATGGTTTTGAAATCGATCATACTTTATGAAAGAATGCTGAAAAATTACAATAAAATCAAAAAAATGACCCTCAATCTCAGGGAAGAGCTGATTCTGGCGCAAAAAATTCAGGAGAGCCTTCTCCCAAAAGAGCTGCCAAAACTGGAAGGAATCAAAATTTCTTTCTGGTATAAAGCCATGGAGGCGATCGGCGGAGATTTTTTTGATTTTCTGATCAGCCGTGAAAAAGACAGGGTGGGTATTTTTATTTCCGATGTTGCGGGGCATGGGGTTCCTGCGGCGCTTATTACAACCATGATAAAAGGTCTCTTAAGCACTTCCCGTGTTTTTCTGGATAACCCCAGAAACCTGATGAAAAAAATTAATACCAATCTGTTTCACAACAATATCAGCAGTTTTTTTGTAACGGCTTTCTATTTTATTTTAAATCTTCAAAGCCGGAGAGCTTATTTTTCAAGTGCGGGACATCCTCCTATGATTCTTTACCGCCGAAAGGAAGAAAGAACAATTTTATTGACGGCTAAGGGAAAATTTTTAGGGATTTTTGAAGATATTTATTGGGAAGAAAAAGAAATTGAAATCTGTTCAGGGGATCGGCTGCTTTTTTACACTGACGGAATCTCTGAAATGATGAATTCCGAAGGAGAAGAACTGGGAGTAGAAAATCTGGCGGAAATGCTTAAGGTAACTCATAGTCTGGATATTCAGGCGGCAAAAAAATTTTTGATCAATACGATTATGAATTATGAAAACACCAATCTTTTAAATGATGATAAGGTCTTTATTATTATTGATATTGATTAATATAATTTTAATCTAAAGCTTGAAAATTCATTCTTTTCATAATTTCTTCTATTTCTTCATTTTCCATCAGCTCAGGTTTAAAATCCTCATTGACCTTGAAATAATAAGGAAAAACAGCGATTATTCTGCCCTGATAAAAAAGAGTTTCAACTAAAACTTCATGTCGGGTTTTTTCAAAACGGTATTGGTCAAACAAAAGATTTCCAAGAGAATAAAATATAGGTTTTCCTTTATAGTATTCAAAATCCTGAATAACATGGGGGTGCCCTCCAAATACAATATCTGCCCCGTAATCAATCATTTTCTGGTAGAGCTCTTTCTTGTCTTTTTCCGCTTCAAATAAGTATTCTATTCCGGCATGAGGAAAAAGAATGAGATAGTCCGTTTCTTTTTTTGCTTTTTGAATTTCAGCTTTCAGGGTCTCCGGTTTTAAAACACCAATTCCAGGCATATTTTTACTGGCGCCCACATTTCTCGGATACATGGTGTAGCCGAGGAATTTTATTTTTTTACCTTGAATCTCAAAGTTTTTACCTTCAAAGACTTCTTCTTCATCGAGGCCGAATCCAAAATAACCGATGTTCATTTTTTTAAGATAATCGACCGTATCAAGAATCCCTGTCATTCCATAGTCGAAAGCGTGGTTATTCGCCAGCGAAACGCAGCTGATGCCCATTTTTAATAGAATTTTCAGGTAAGAAGGGCTGCCTCTGAAAAAGATTTCCCGGTTTAAATCGTATTTTTCTCCACGGTGGGATACCGAGGTTTCAAGATTGATCACACTGATATCTCCTGTCTGGAAAAGCGGGCTTAAGTCTTCTATTAAAAACTGGATTCCCTTTACACTGATTTTATTTTCAACCCCTCTGGACCACATCACATCTCCGCCCACCATAACGGAAGAAAAGCTGATCTTTGAAAATTGGGAAAGAATTTCTTTAGAATTAAGCGATTTGTTTTGAACCAGGGCAAAAAGGCTTCGGGCAAGGGGATAGCGGTTTAGAAAAATATTGCCTTTGGAGGGAGATTTCCAATCTACCATCAGTGGTTTATGACTCAAATCAATATGTTCAAGAGGAAGAATGGCAAAGATGTTTTTTTCTTTTTTGATTTTACTCAAAAGAGACTGAGCTTTTTCTTCTGCAAAATTCTCGTCTGTCTCAAAAAAGCAATCCGGAGTTTTATAAAAAGAAATTTCTTTATTTTCTCCGCCCAACTGTTTCCAATTGACTATTTTTCCGGAAAAAATCAGCTGCAGCTGTTTTTGAGTCAGATTATTTAAAGGATTTGTTTTATGAACAACAATAGCAAACGCTTCCATATAAATCGGGGCGGCTTCTTTTGAAAACTGATCCGTGATTAATATGTCTGATCCTTGAAAATGGGGAACAATCTGAAAATGACCCTGAATCAGATTCTGGGCTATCTGCAGGGAAGCAGAATTCTTAATGTCGAAAGAAAGAGAATAGACACCCTGTATATTTGATTTTTTTTCAAGCCATTTGAAGGGGTTGGATGAAAAAGAGTAAAGACTCAGGCTGATAATCATAAAAATAAAAAACTGATACCCCCGTTTAAACCAGTTGATTGAGGAAAGCTTTAATATGAAGCGGAAAAAGATTTTCAGGGTGGTATGGGATTTGTGATGAACATGGGAATGATAAATATGGTGGTTTCTTTTCAATTTTTCTTTGACTTTTTTCTTTAAATCAAAAAGAAAAAGCATTTTTTTGATTGAAAAAAGAAAAACCCGTATGGAATATCGGGAGCTTTTTCTGATTCTGGAATGGGTAAAAGAAAAAGAATGATTTTTCCGGGTCAAATTCCCCAAAAGACTCAAAAGCATTTTTCTGATCATGGGGGCGAGAATGAAAATTTTTTTGAGGCGGCGGAAGAAAAGAAACTGGATTTTGATAAGAAGAAAAGTGAATCCTCTGATTTTTTTTATTAAAAATAGTGTCAGAGAAAATAAAAGCCTCAACAAAAAATGGAGCCTGAAAACTGCTTTCAGAGAATACCAAATACCTGTCTTGAAAATCCGGATCGATTTCGAAATTGTTTTCAAAAACTGAAAACTGGCTTGAAGCATTTTTTTTCTTTTCCAGATAAAAATATCATGCAGTTTTTTATAAAAAGAAAAAATAAAGCTGCGGACTTTTCGGGTAAAAAAAAATGATTTTTGGAGCAATGCAAAAGATTTCTTTTTCAGAAAGGAAAAGAACAAAAGCCGTTTGTAAAAATAAAAAACTCTATCAAGATAAAAAATACTTGTTTTTTTGAATATTTTTTTTAAAAAGAAAAGTTTGTTTTTTAATTTTTCTTTTCTTTTCAATAAATTCTTGAAAAGAAAAACAAGTGATTTACGGGAAAAAACTTCAAAATGAGTGAGATACTGGCGGTCTTTTTTTTTGAAAAGAGGGTTCCAGAACAGGCTCAGGAAACCGGAAAACAAGGTTTTTAGAAAAAAAGCAGCGCTGGAAATCCTATGCCTGATAGTAGATAATACACGGCGAAAAAAAGAAGGGAGGAAAAGGAGTTTTTTCAAAATAAAAGAAAGGAAAGAAAAAGAGAGTTTTTTTATTAAAAAAAGAAGGTATTGTTTTCTTTTCTTTTTTTCATTCTGGAGCAAAGCAAAAGCGTGTTGAAAAAGAGATCGTGTTTTTCCTGTTTCTTTTTTTAAAAAGAGTTTTCTGTGAATCAAGACAGTGCGGAAAATTGAAAAAACCCGTTTCAGCTTTGAATAAAAAATACTGAGCGATGAAAAAAATATTTTTTTAACCAATAGGCAAAAAGAAAATGTTTTTTTGAATGATAGAGAGAAATAAGCTTTGACGAAAGAATGATCTTGGGCGGATTTTTTTTTAAGGATAGAGCGGAGAAAAAAAGAGAGTTTTTGAAAGATTTTTTTTTGAAACTTGAGGGCAGAATAAATAAATTGAAATAAGGAAAGCAGGGTTTTTTGAAAAGAATGAGATTGTATAAAAGATTTGAGCAGGGGAAAAATTCTTTTAATTTTGAAGAGTATTTTTTTATTTAAATTCATGGTTGAGTCTTGTTTATAAAGGATTATTTTTCTTTTCTGGATTTAAAATATAATAAAAAACCCTTCTTTTTTGGTATTTTTTTATTTTAAAAAAATTTGACTTTTCTTGATGGTTGGTATAAATTAAAATAATCAAAAAAATCAGGAAAGCATTTTGAAACTCAGCTTGAAAAACAATTCTTTTTCTTCTCTTTCTCAAACTCTTGCTTCATATTTTTATTCCTATTTCTGGTTTTATTATTATTACAGCTATCGATCCTCTATGAGGGGTTTGAAAACGGCATAACAACTGCTTAAAAACAGGAAGCCGCAGGCTCTTCATAGAGGAAGAGTTCTGCGGCTTTTTTTATTTTGGGGTTCTCCCAGAAAGCGCAGAATTCAACACCTCCCTGCGGTCACTGAAAATATAAAAAAAACGGAGGTTACTCAAATGATTGGCAAACAAATTAGAATGGAAAGAATCTTAAACCGGGATACTGGCAGAACTGTCTTGATCCCGCTGGATCATGGTCTTTCCGCAGGTCCGATTGAGGGTATTATCGATCTGAAAACCAGTATTGGTAAAATCGCTGAAGGCGGCGCAAACGGGATTGTGTTTCATAAGGGAAATGTACCGAGAGGACACAGAGGTCAGGGAAAAGACATAGGTCTAATTGTCCATCTTTCTGCAAGCACATCATTAAGTCCTGACCCGAACTCAAAAGTACTCGTCTGTACGGTCGAGGAAGCGATCAAAATAGGAGCAGACGCGGTTTCCATCCATGTCAATCTCGGCGCCGAAGATGAAAAGGAAATGCTGAAAGATTTCGGGAAAATTGCCTATAAATGTATGGAATGGGGAATGCCGCTTCTAGCCATGGTTTATACCAGAGGCGCGAAAATCAAGGATGAGCACGATGTCAAGGCCGTAAAACATGCCGCAAGAGTGGCGGCCGAGCTTGGAGCGGATCTGGTGAAAGTCAGTTTTACAGGCGATGCCGAATCATTTAGGGAAGTAGTGGAAGGGTGCCCGATTCCAGTTTTAATCGCAGGCGGTGAGAAAGCGGAAAACGACGACGAAGTGTTTAAAAATATCCGTGAATCCATTCTGGCAGGAGGAAAAGGGGTGGCAATCGGAAGAAATGTTTTTCAGCATAAAAATCCGACTCTGATGACCCGTGCTATTTCAGCTTTGGTGCATGAAAATAAAAGCCTGGAAGAAATTAAAACTATTTTAGCGGGAAGGAGTTAAAATGAAGACAGTCTGGCTGGATGTCAAGAAATGGAAAAAAGATCTGGTGACCCTTGCCATTGAAAACGGAATTGACGCGGTGCTGGTCTCAAAAGACAATGTCAAGAAAGTGAAAGAACTGGGGCTTCTTTCGGTGGTTTCCGATGTTTCCGATGCTGATTTGATATTAGGAAAAGATGTTCTTGAAATCACAATCGAAAGTAAAAAAGACGAAGAAAGAGTAGCCGGACTTGGAAATGAAACGGCGATTGTACGGAGTAACGACTGGACGATTATTCCTCTGGAAAATCTGATCGCCCAGCAGAAAAAAGTCATTTTTCCGGTTAAAACACTGGCGGATGCAGAAGTGGCTTTGACCGTGCTTGAAATTGGCGTGAGTGGAGTTTTAATTGAAAGTGATGATATTGAAACGATTTTGGAAATTACCCGATATGCGAAAAAAATGTCTCTCAAAGTACCGGTTGAAGAACTGACTATTTTAGATGTCAAAAAAGTACCGATGGGAGACAGGGTCTGTATTGACACAATCACAGACATGAAAATAGGCGAGGGAATGCTCGTTGGAAACTATTCCAGCGGTTTTTTTCTGGTGCATTCTGAAAGTATCGACAACCAGTATGTGGCAGCAAGGCCTTTTAGAATCAATGCAGGAGCGGTGCATGCCTATATCCTTCTGCCGAACGGAAAGACAAAGTATCTGGATGAATTGAAAACCGGAGACGAAGTTCTGGTGGTCAACGAAAAAGGAGAGACTTTTATCTCTGCGATTGGCAGAATCAAGCTTGAAAAACGCCCTATGCTCAATATTACAGCATCTGCCGGAGGAAAAGAGATTTCAGTAGTCCTTCAGAATGCTGAGACAATCCGGCTCACCAAACCGGATGGAAAGCCGATTTCAGTGGTGCAGCTGAAAAAAGGGGATAAGGTTTTGGGATACCTTGAGGAAGGCGGAAGGCATTTTGGTTATAAAATAAAAGAAACAATTCAGGAAAAATAATTATCTGGTTGAGGAAGATTGTTGAAGAGAGCCGTTTTTTTGACTCTTTTTAGGCTTCTGAAAAAAAAGAAAAAGACTTCTCGGAGGGGATTTGAGAAGTCTTTTCTCATATTTAAAGATAATAGAGAGCTATGTCAAAATAGGTCAGAGGTCTATTTTTTTATTTCAATTGCTCAATCTCTTCATTCGAGAGCCCGGTATATTTTTGAATTTGAATGATTGGAAAACCGTCTTTCAGCATATTTTTCGCTGTTTCAATTTTTCCTTCAAGCTTCCCTTTTTTTTCGCCTTCAGCTAATCCTTTTTTGAGTCCTTTTTTGAGTCCCTCTTTCAATCCTTCCATCATCCCTTCATACTGGGCAGTCTGGAAGACAGACTTCTGATAACTCAGATTTTCAAGATAAATTTCATAGGATAA
Source organism: Spirochaetes bacterium GWB1_36_13 (assembly GCA_001829155.1). Taxonomy (GTDB): domain Bacteria; phylum Spirochaetota; class GWB1-36-13; order GWB1-36-13; family GWB1-36-13; genus GWB1-36-13. The sequence goes on from MIAO01000038.1 coordinate 28,337, forward strand.
TCGTTCCTGATCGTTCATTTTGAGGACATCGAGTTTTTTTTGGGCTTTTAGGATGTTTTTAGCTTTAAAGGTTTCTTTTATAACACTGTTTTTGAGAAAATAAACCCATTCATCCAGTGTGTTTTTCACTTCATTCTGATAGGCATCGATTCGGATGATATAGTGCTGGGGAAAGATATCTGCTACTGCGTCGATTTTAAAAAGATTTTCCTGCGCAGGGTTGAGCTTGAGTTCATCTTTTTGATAGATCCCTTCAAAGGAAGTCGTCTCTTTGTAAAGATAGTCTTTGCCGCTTCCGAGGTCAAAATAGACGATATGTACAGTGACGACTTTTTTAAGCTGACCATAGGGCTCGCCTTTTTTAAGATAGTTGCTGAGGAGTTTTGCGCCCCCGTAGGCAATCCGGTGAAAATAATCAAGTTCGCGTTCATACTGCACTTCTATCAATATCAAAGCCCCTTGGCTGTCTTTGGCAAGGACATCCACGCGGTTAAACTTCTCTTCTTTTTTATCCTGATTGCTCTCGCTTTCCAAAAGCTCTAAAATGACAATATCGGTCATCAAAAGTTCGCTCAAAAACCCTTCTAAAATATCGAAGTTTTCCTTGTTCCTGAGTAAATGTTTGATCGCCCAGTCAAAAGAAATGAGTTGTTGTTCCATAAATGCTCCCCAAACGCTTGTTTTATAAATTTAATCAAATGAGCAGGATAAGCCAAAAAGATGATTGGCAGCTCATCCCCCCCTGCTCCTTCTCTTGCCAAAAGAGGGGGGGGGAAAGAAGAAAAAGAGAGGATGAAAAAAAAATTATTCTTTTCCCCCATCTCTTTCTAAGAGAGGGGTTAGGGGGTGAGTTTTCTAATCTCTCTCGGCAGGATTTATTTTTTAATTGGTTATTAAATATTTTTTGACTTAGATTTGATATTGATTAATTTTAATAAGATATTTAATAAAGTGTTCATCAGAGGGAAAATGAGTTCAAGATTCAAGATTCAAGATTCAAGATTCAAGATTCAAGATTCAAGATTCAAGATTCAAGATTCAAGATTCAAGATTCAAGATTCAAGATTCAAGATTCAAGATTCAAGATTCAAGATTCAAGATTCAAGATTCAAGATATAACCCTTTTGGTTTAAGCAAAAATCCAATTTATTTTTTGTTTTCCCGATTTTCCGGTTTTTGCCTGAAAAAAAAGAAAGCCTGTCTGGTTTCAGGGAAGAAATTTGCCTGTTTCAATCTTTACAATTTCAAATTTTCCATTTTCTGCTTCGTATTAAATCTTGATTTATTCTATAATATTTTGATATATAAGCTTTTATATATAAATAATTCTAAGGAGAAAATTTTATGGATGAATTTCTTAAAATCGGACTTCCGATTATCGGTTCGGTGATGGTTGTCAGTATTACTTTCTTTCTCAACCTGATACAGGAAAGAAAAAAAGAGTTGAGAGAGTTTAAAAACAAAACATATCAGGATTTTATTAGAATCGATTCTAATTATGATTTTGATAATCCAAGTGAAGAACAAGAAATTGAATATTTTAGAGTACTTTCAGCTAGTAAGAAAGTTCTAAAAGCTATGAAAGATTTTATGGAAATAAGAAATAAAGACAATGTAAAAGATGAAGAATGGCATCCTAAGTATGCAGAGTTGATTTTGGCAATGAGAAAAGATTTAGGGAAATCGGGTAGAAAAATACAACCGGATATCATACAATTTATTCTTTTAGAATAGATAATAAATATAAAATATTAAAAAAATGGAGGAGAAAAAAATGAAAAAATTCTTAAAGTCTTTTTGGTTTGTAATGATAGCTTTATCTCTATTACTCATCCAATGTAAAAAAGACGAGCCTGTTGTTGCTCCGGGAAGCGATACGACTGCCCCGGCATTGTCAAACAGATCACTGAGTATCACAGGCATCAGTGCAGAAGGTTTTACCGTAAGCTGGACAGCTGCCTCAGATGAGACGACAGTGGCGGCAGATTTAAGCTACCGTCTTTATTACTCCGCAACTGATTTTAGCAATAATGCGGCGACGGCTATCTAGCAGACCCCTTATGGAGAATGGGCTGCGAATATCACAAGCAGGACAGTAACCGGATTGACTCCGGCAACTTATTATTTTATGACTGTGGTAGTAAAAGATGCAGCAGGCAATTCGAGTATTTATAATAAAAATACAGTTACAACGGCGGCTAAGCCTGCAGTATCTGTCTCGTCTTCCGTAACGGGTACAACTTCAGTAAGCCCGATTCCTGTAACGGTCACATTCAGTGAAACGGTCAGCGGTTTTGATATCACAGATATAAGTGTAGTCAATGGAACAGCTGGTAATCTGACTGAAACTGTGAGCGGGAAAGTATGGACTGTA
>MIAO01000039.1 GCA_001829155.1 Spirochaetes bacterium GWB1_36_13
CAAACTATTGAAATTGTTAGATAATTTAATTTATGTTTTGGAATAAAAAGTGGGAATACTTCAGCTTAAAGACTTAAGGATAAGGGGGTTAGGGGGTTTGGATTTGACACCCGCTGGGAAAATCTGAAAAAAGGAATATTCGAGTAAAACGAGAAACAAATCAATAAGACAAGAAAGAAAATATTGTACTATAAAGTATTTCTTGATTTTTTCAGGACTGACTGTCATAAATTCTTAAACCTAATAGATTAAGCACTAATCTGTTTTTTTAACAATTAGCGATTCCATAAATTTTTCAAATCGATCTTTTTGACTTTAATATAGTCATAAAAATATATTCGATTAATATTGATAACCTTACAAATTGCAGTAATATTTCTATTTATTACATTAATCCATCCTGTTAATTTGTCTTTATATTGATCTAAAATTTTATAAACTTCTTCTTTAGTATTTTTTTTAATTTCAAAATTATAGTTTATATCTTTTCTTATTTTAAAATATTGTTTTTCTATTTCTTTTTCATTTATAGGATTATCTTTCAAATACCGTTTCAGTGTCCTTAAAGACACACCTCGGTTTTTAGCAATGTCAATTAACCTGTGACCCCATGCTAACATTTCATTTATTTTATCTTTGTTTAAAATTAATTTATTTTTTTGCCTCACAATGGCCCTTTTTTGTAATTACTGATTTTCAAACACTCCTGCCACAGGGCTTTTATTCAAGATTTCTACAAAATCCTCTTTTTACTAATTAATAAAAAAGAGAGGTAAACCTCATGAAAAAAATTTTTATTAACACTGCACTTTTTTTAATTTTCAGTTTCATAAAGTCAAAAATTAAGAACAAAAAAACAATCTTTTTATTAAAAACATTACATTTTGTTATTAAATTTATTGTTTACATGATATTTACTAGTAATTTATTAAACTAAAAGCCTACTCCTTCTCCCCTTGAAACAGCCGCACCAGCTCGATCCGGTTTTTTACTCCTGTTTTTTTGAAAATGTTTTTCAGGTGGTTTTTGATGGTGTTGAGAGAGATAAAGATCTTTTCGCAGATTTCATTATTGGAAAGCCCTTTTAAGACCATCTGGACAATTTCTTTTTCGCGGTTACTGATATTAAACCGTTCATAAACATCGTCTTTCTCTTTTTCTTCCTCCTGTTTTTCTAAAAGGGGGCTGTCGGACTGGATGTGAGAAAGCGCCAAAGATGCTTGCGAGGTGAAAACTTTCAGGATTTCAAGGTCTTCCTGGCAAAAAAGGTTTTTTAAAAGACTGCTGTCCAGATAGAGCGCACCGATCAAATTATCTTTGAATATCAGGGGAGTGATCAAGGCTGAAAAGATTTTGTTCTCTTCCCGGCTAAAAGCAAGGTCATTTAAAAGCACCCCTTTTTTATGGCTTTCCAGGTCTTTTAAAATAGACTCCGGGATAAAGTATTCGGGATTGCTGAAATTTTTTCTCACCGAATAAAGCCATTCCTGCCTTTTGGGATTGAAAAGCAAAAGGATTCCCCTCTCCGCCCCTGTCATTTCCAGGGCTTTATCCAGAATTATCTTTAATAAGTCCTCGGTTTCAGGACCGTTTGAGATAATCTGAGCCAGTTGGACAATATTATTGAGCTGAAAACTCTCTTTAATATTCTGAGTCAGGAAAGCTCCCGGCTTGCGGCTGTTTTTTGACTCTCTTACCAGAGAAAGAATATGCTCCGCTTCTGTTTTTAAAAAAAAGAGTTCCGGTTTTTCTTTTAAAAGGTCTTCCAGTTTGGTTTTAATTTTTCCGGCTTCATCTGTTTTTTGCATCTGATTCAATATAAATATTTTCAATTCCAGTCCCGAGGGCTTCATAATGTTTATTTTTTTGTTTTCGCAGATGTTTAAAAACTCGTCAATTTTTTCAAGCGCCTCTTCATAGCGTTCTTTCAGAAGAAAATAAGCGACCCGCACATAAATAAAAACCAGAAATGACAAAAATCCTTCATGAACCTCTTTTTTCTGTTTCTGAAAATCCTCATAAAGCTGATTGGCCTCCTCAAAGCGTTTCAAAAGAATCAGGGTAAAGGCTTTTTGAGCGTAATACATATCTTCCCCGATAAAAATCTGGTATTTTCTGGAGATTTCCAGCCCTTCATCAAAAGATTTTAAGGCTTGCTCGGATTTCTCCATCCGGTTTAAAACCATTCCCTTGGTACAAAGAGAAGAATAGAGAAAAACATAACTATTTGATTTTTCTGCGTGCATGTAAGACAGGTAAGCGTATTTCAAAGCTTTCTCAAAATCAATCGCATTGTAGTAGGTGGAACAATAATGGTAAATCTGCGCCAGAAAAACAGGATTTTGAATCTGGGGTATCAGCTTCTCCATTTCCTTCACACTTTTCAAGGCTTCTTCAAAAGAGGCTTTCGCGACATCGCTCCAGCACTTGATCCCATAGGTACGGATCGTATTTTCAAGCGACCCGTTTTCAATAAACTGCATCGACAGGTTTAAATAATAGTCGGCCTGCTCCAGTTCATACTGAAAATAATAAATCGCACCCAAAAATGTGTAAACATAAGGGTTTTTGACCATGATTTTATGCTTTTCCGCCGTTTCCAGCGCTTTCTGGTAGTAAGGCAGCGCATTGGGGCGGTTTAAAAGGTAATAAGCTGTCCCTATTTTTAAAAGAAACTCAATCTCTTCTTCGATCCGGTTGTTTTTACACGCCCATTCATAGCCTTTTTCAAGATAACCGATACTTTCCTCTATTTTCCCGATATTCTGCAAAAGAAAAGACAGGTCAATGATTTTTTGCAATATCTCCCGATCAATCAACTGGTTGGAAAGATAAAAATCCACAAAATTCTTAAGATAAAAAGCAGCCTGTTCGTAGGCGTACAGGGAAAGAGATTTTTCATAAGACAAGTAGGAATAATGGAGAAAATTCTTTTTATGAATCGTTTTTTCATAGTGATAGGTAATCAAAAAAATATTTTCTTCATTTTCAGTTTTTTTGAGTTCTTCTTCCAGTATCTGGGCAGAAAGGAGGTGAAGCTCTTTTCTTTCAGATAGAGAAATCTGAAGGTAGAGGGTTTCTCTGATTTTATCGTGATAAAAATAGTAGTCTTTGTTTTTATAAAAAAGAAGCTTGCCGATAATTTTTTCTTCCTGGGCGCGTTCTAAAGTTTTCATCATTTTGTTGAGGTCAATGATTCCTTTTTTGTTTTCATAAAGTTTTTCAAGAAGCTGAATGCTGAACTCATTCCCGATCACAGACGCTAAAGAAAGGATTTCTTTTTCAGATTCTTCCAGTTTGGAAAGCCGTTCGATTAATAGGGCAAATATATCTTTCTGAAAATCCGTATTTTTAAGCTTATACTGATCCACATACCAGCGCTCGTTTTTAAAATACAGAATCTGGGACTGGTAGAAATTTTTAATCATTTCAATAATAAAAAGAGGATTACCGTCTGATATTTCTTCCACCGCCTGATAAAGAAGTTCAGGAAAAGTCTGCTTGGTATTGACGATCATATTGACCATCATGGGAATAAAATGTTTTTCCATTTTTTTCAGTTCGTAAAAAAGAATATTGTTTTTATACTCTTCCAGCTGCCGTATAAAATGAAGGGGCATTTTTTCCTGATTGCCCGTGAGGATAAAAAGAAAAAGATAGCCCGAAGCCATCTGACTGAGTCTTAAAATCAAATTAAAACTCTCATTATCAAGCCAGTGAGCATCATCTAAAAAAAATACAATTTTATCTTCACCCGAAGCGACAATCTCCAGAAACTGAATCAGGGTATAAAAAATTTCTTCCCGGTCTTCCTTGATTTTCTGACTTGTTTTTTTGTTTTTATATAAAAATTCTTCGTCCAGAAAGGGGAAAAGCGAATAAAGGATATCGGTTTTCTGATTGAGTTTTTCAATAATCCGTTCTTTGATTTTTCTGACAGCCCCGGCATTGCTTTCCTTGCTCCAGTATTCTTTCAAACTGTTGATAAAGGCTGAATAAGGAATATTTTTTGAGGCTTCTGAACAACTGTAATAAAACTGCTGATGGTTTTCTTCCTTGTTTTTCTGGAGAAAAGATTTGCAGAGCTTGCTTTTTCCAAGACCGGATTTCCCGTAAATATAAAGAATCTGGGAAAAATTTTCTTTCTTATGATAAAGTTCATCGATCATCTGGATTTCTTTATCCCTGCCCACAATATCAATATCAAAATTCAAATCCTTGAAAAAGGCTGATTTTTCTTTTTTCTGATACGCCGGCATATCGGATAAAAATTTATTCAGGTCATTGATTAAAAATTCGATTTTTGAAAACCTTTCCTCTGGCTCTTTTTGAAGAAGTTTATAGACAATGTACTCAATAATTTCAGGAACCTCTGGATTGTAAACCGAGGGATGAATTGGTTTTCCAGCCAGATGCTGATGAAGGAGTTTTTCGGGTCTTTCTTCCTGAAACGGGAGCTTTCCTGTCAAAAGCTGATAAAAAATAATTCCAAGCGCATATAAATCGCAGTGATAATCGGTCGGCCTTTTTAAAAGACCTGTCTGCTCGGGGGCGTTGTAATAAAAAATATCGGGAATTGTTTTTCTTTCATATAAAATATGATTTTTACGCAAAGGAAAAAGTCCGTAATCAGTCAGCACTGCCTGTTCAGAATCCTGATCGTAAAAAAAAATATTGGATGGTTTCAAATTGCCATGAAAGACATTCCGGCTGTGAAGAAGATCCAGCCCCTCTGCAATCGAAAGAATAATTTCCGTTGATTTTTGAATTGAAAACTTTTTTCCTTCGCTTAAAAGATCTTTCAGGCTTGTCCCTTTTATATAATCCCTGACCAGATAAAGACTGTCTTTCCACCGACCCGCCTCAAGAACCCGGGCAATTTTATTGCTGCCTTGATTCTCAAAAAGACTGACCAGCGGAGTCAAGACTTCCAGTTTATCAAAAATCATTTCAGGATGAAACGCTTTCAAAGCTAAACTTTTTCCATCCGGAGAATGCGTCAAAAACAAAGCGCCTGTTTCACCTTCCCCGATTTTTTCAGTCAGCTTAAACCTTTCATGCACTGTTTCTCCTATCATTCTAAAATCCCTTGATTTGAAAAAATTTTATACCAAATAACCAAAAATAAATATAATAAAAATCACAGCCATTTAAACCAAATTCTTTGATCGATATAAAACACCGCTGGTTTTAAAAACAAAGTTTTCTATTGCCTATCCATTTTTACTGAATTTTTCACCTCAATCTGATTGTGAACATTGTAAAACAAATCTTTTAGTTCATTCCTCCCTCTCAATTGCTTAAATTTTATGACTGAAGCGATGTTTTGCATTTTTGAGGAGTATCTTTTATGAAATTCTTAGACCCCACCAATGATGTGGCTTTTAAAAAACTCTTCGGCAACGATCAGAAAAAAGAAGTTCTCATCAGTTTGTTAAACAGCCTCCTCAAATTGAAAGAAGGCAAAAAAATCGTTGAAGTTGAGATACAGAATCCTTATCAAGTTCCTAAAATCGCCGAGCTCAAAAATACTGTACTCGATGTGAAGTGCAAGGATCAAAGAAACATCTCCTATCTCGTAGAAATGCAGGTGGCAAAGGCTAACGGGTTTGAAAAACGCGTGCTTTACTACACTTCAAAAGCCTATGTCAATCAAATCGAAATCGGCGAAGACTATCCGCATCTCAATCAGGTGGTTTTTCTCGGAATCCTTGATTTTAATATCTTTGAATCCCAGGAGTATCTTTCCACTCACTTGATTTTAAACCAAAATACCCAGGAACACGCCTTAAAAGACCTTTATTTCAATTTTGTAGAACTGCCCAAGTTCAATAAAAACGAACACCAACTCCAAACCATTGAAGATAAATGGATCTATTTTCTAAAAAACGCCAAAAATCTGGAAGTCGTGCCCGAATCAATGAATGAAAAAGAACTAAAGTCCGCCTTTGAAACCCTCCAGAAATACGGCTGGAACAAAGAAGAACTGGAAGTCTATGACAATATCGCGATCTACCGCCAAGACGAACGGGGGAGGATTGAGCAGGCGAAGATGGATGGATTGAAAGAAGGAGAAGAAATCGGGATTGAAAAGGGGAAGATTGAAGGAAAAATTGAGGAAAAAAAAGAAGTCGCTCAAAATCTTTTAAAGCTCGGATGGACAAACGCACAGATTGTCAGCACCGATTTAAATTTGCCGGAATTCGCCGATTAAGATTTTCCGCTTTTTCTTCTCTAAATATATCAAACAAATTCTTTCAA
>MIAO01000040.1 GCA_001829155.1 Spirochaetes bacterium GWB1_36_13
TTATTATGAATCTTTTAAAATAATTTTAAAATAAGTTAAAACTTTATTGATATCGTTGTAGCTTTGAGCGATGTTTTTCACCACTTCACTGCTGGTGCTTCCTGCAAAAGTCTTTAAATCGCTGATGGGTTCTTTTTTCCCTTTGTTGTAGGCTTCTACGATCTCTTTTGTTTTTTCTTTCATCCCTTCGGCGTTTTCAATGAAAAAATCAATAATTTCTCTTGCCTGCTGGTTGTATTCGGTCATGTTTTTTTTGGCAAGATAGGCAAGGCTTGAATCTTTTCCTCTTCCTCTCACCAGATTAACAATTTTATCCCATCCGTCATTTTCTTTCAGTTTGTTTTCAAACTCCAGAATCTTGTCCATAATGCTGTTCATGGCGTAATAGAGAGTATTGATGTGTTCCCTGAAAGATTCCTGGGTAAAGGTTGATTTGACAATCAATGTATTGAGGTTGGTGCGGATATAGCGGTTGTATTTATCCATCAGAAATTTCTTCAACACATTCATCGGTTCGACATAGGAAAAAGCCCCAATATTGTTTTTGATCAAAAACTCGCTTTGTTCGGCAGTATAAGAGGTCATTTCGACTATATTGGTCATTCCGAAAAGATCGAGAAGCATTTTCTCGATTGTTTTGATTCTCATGCTGTCCAGCGCTTTGCTTTGAGTCTGGTTGAGGTAAATAGCCAGTTCTTTCATATATTCAGTGAAAATGCTTTTTTCTGAAAAAGAATAAAAAGGCCTGAAATAGACATCCTGGGATACATACTGCACTAAAAGCATCAGATAATTGCTTTTAACAAGTTTGGTAATTGTATTCATGAAGTTTTGGAAATCTTCCTGCGGAATAATTTCTTTTCCGATAAATTTGCTGTACGAATCAACAAATTCATAATAATTAGAATCAACATTTAATGAATAAACATGGTCGGTAAATTCTTTTAAATGAAGGTCAATCTGTCTCATGTCGATTTCTCTGAATGACGGGGGAACTGTAATATTTTCTTCTTTAAAATCAGGAGCCAGTTTTTTAAGGAAAACAAATAAATCCAGTTTTAAAAATTGATAGAGGCTTTCTCCAAGAGAATAAATATGGTTCATTTTTTTGATCTGTTCTTTATGGTAAGACTGGCTCAAGTCTTTATACATATCTTTCAGATGCTGTCCGCCGGCTTTTGTACCTTTTTCCGCCATCGTCTCTAAAATATATTTTTCTGAATTCAGCAGTTCGATCAGTTCGGCCTGTTTTTCATTGGATGCTTTTTTGATTGTAAAATGAATAAATTCTTTGACTTTATTGGGTTTGTTAAACTCGATGATTTTTCTGAGCGAGAAAAAGATTCTGTAAATATCAAATAAAATATTGCCGAAATCGGGAGTCATCCTGTCTTTTGCAAGGTTGATCCCTTTAATTTCGATTTTTTTCAAATCTTTTTTAATCTTATTCAGGAGGACGACTTTCTCGTAAAGAGGATCGGGGATTCCAAAAATTCTGACTTTTAAAGCACCAATAAAAAGTCTCATAAACCCAATATGGCCGACTCTGATATTTTTCAGGTCAGTTTCGCTTTTTTTTATTTTTCCTGCCATATTTTCTCCTAAAATTTGTTATTTAAGTAGATATGTAAAAATTAATTTTTATGCCGACAAAACCCGAACATTATCTTATCTTAGTCAATCGGAGAGAAAAATGAAAAAGATAATATCCATACTTATCCTCATCCACTTATTTTCGGTCAGTTATTCAAAAGATTTATGGGAAAAATATTTAAATCGTATGGAACAGTTCACTCCTCCTGAAATTGACGAAACTCTTTATATCGACTTATTAAAAAATAGATATAAACTGCCTCCGGTTGAAATAGAAATTCGGGATGAAGAAACGGGTGAAATGAAGACTGTTTTGAAAGAACAGGAAGAACCCGGGTTAAACTATTTTCTGGAAAATGCAATTAATGATGAAGAAGGGGCAATCCGAAGGGCAGCTTTAATTTATATTGTTAAAAACAAATTGACAGATTTTTCAAAAATAGTGGTGGATAAACTTCCTAAAATCGAAGATGTGACCGAGAAAAAACTTCTGATCTGGGCATTCGGGGAAATTGGAAATTCTGATGATGTTCTGGCAATGGTCGAATATTTACGAAATGAACGAAATCCCTATATTTTAAACCTTTTGGCGGCCGCTATTTCCAAGATTGCTGAGAAAGACGGGAGTATTATGCCTCTCATTCTTCTGGTGCAAAACAGCAATAATCTTTATGTCAAGTCCACTTCAATTATCGGACTCGGTAAGGTTGGAGATCCAAGGGCTCTTCCTGTACTCTGGAAACTTTCAGGCGAGCATCAGGCAAAAGAAATCCGTTTCTGCGCTATCCTTGCTTTAAGTTCAGTCTTGAATAACGATGAAAATAAAATGGAAAAAATCAATACTTTAAGAGGGCAGTTTTTCACTGCTTCCAGCAATTATGAAAAACTGGCAATTGCCTATACAATTCAAAAAACAACAGGATTTGATTTAGGGCTTTATAATTTCATGCTCGGTTTTCTGAAAACCCCTGTTTTTAACGAAGTGGCGCTGGATTTACTTGAAGAGCTCCCTTTTATTCAGGGTAAGGACCGTCTTGAGATTGTAGCGATCAATTATCCTGAAATCCCGATCAAAAGCAGGATTTATGATTTAATCCATAAATTAAGGAGTTTAAGATAATGGTTTTAATGAAAGATTTTTTTAAGATCCCGAATTTACTTTCGTTTTCTCGAGTTGTACTTATGGGTCCGTTTATCTATTTTTTCTTTCAGAATTATTTTATTCCCACCATCATTGTAATGATCTTGATCGTTTTGACAGATATTCTGGATGGATGGTCAAGCCGGAAGTTGAATCAGGTAACCGAACTGGGTAAACTGATTGACCCGATTGCGGATAAAATTTGTCTGGGAATCGGTCTTACGGTTATTCTTATGAAGGTTCAAATCACCCTGGTTCCTGTTTTTGTTTTGATCGGAAGAGATATTTTGATTTTAATTTTTGGAAGCCTGATGATGAAAAAAGTCAAAGATATTCCTATGTCGAATATTTTTGGGAAGCTGACCAGCTTGAGTCTTTCTATTACCGGAATCCTGTTTTTTATCTATTCGTTTATGCCTGAAAAATCACTTTACACTGTTTCGTACAGTTTTTACGGACTGGGAAGTGTTTTTATCGTCCTTTCATCGATTTCCTATTTTATGAAAGCGCTTCGAGTATTAAAAAAATAAAAAACAGACAACGATAGAAGTCGTTGTCCGGTTCCTATTTTTTAAAATGCTGTTCCAGATTGTAGGCTGTCTGCAAGATTTTTTCGTCTTCCAAAAGATTTCCAATCAGCTGAATTCCGATCGGCAGTCCTTTTGAGTCTTTTCCAGCCGGGATAGAGACGGCGGGAAGTCCTGCAAGGTTGGCTGAAATTGTAAATATATCGGAAAGGTACATCTGAAGCGGGTCAGAGGTTTTTTCACCGATTTTAAAAGCGGTGGTAGGCGAAGTAGGCGTGAGAAGCACATCCACTTCTTTAAAAGCGCTGGCAAAGTCCTGACTCACTAAAGTTCTGACTTTTTGTGCGGAAAGATAATAAGCATCGTAGTATCCGCTGGATAAAACATAGGTTCCGATCATAATTCTCCGTTTTACTTCCTGTCCAAACCCTTTTCCTCTGCTTTTAAGATAAATATCAATCAGTTTTTCCGCTTCTTCCCTTTTTCCGTAGCGGATGCCGTCAAATCGGGCAAGGTTTGAGCTTGCTTCGGCGGGGGCGATAATATAGTAAATCGGGATAGCATACTGGGTATTGGGAAGAGAGACTTCTTGAATCAAAGCCCCCATTTCTTTTAACCGTTTGACCGTTTCATCAATTTTAGAAGCGATTTCGGGCTGAAGACCATCAACCCTATATTCTTTGACAAGCCCGACTCTCAAACCTTTGATCGGTTTTTTTATATTTTCTATTTGAAAATCAAGTGGATTTAAAATAGAAGTGGAATCCATCGGGTCGTGTCCGGCTATGGTTTTGAAAAGAAGGGCGGCATCTTCAACCGAATTAGCAAAAGGTCCGATCTGATCCAAAGAAGAGGCGAATGCGACCAGTCCAAAACGGGAAACGGTTCCATAAGTCGGTTTAAATCCCACTATCCCGCAAAAGGCGGCAGGCTGACGAATCGATCCGCCGGTATCAGAACCGAGCGAGAAAGGCACAAATCCAGCGCTGACAGATGCGGCTGATCCTCCGGAAGAACCTCCCGGCACTCTTTCCCGATCAACGGGGTTTAAGACAGGACCGAAAAAAGAAGTTTCGCTGGAAGATCCCATCGCAAATTCGTCCATATTAGTTTTTCCAATGATTATTGCGCCGGCATCTTTGAGTTTTTGAATCACAAAAGCATCAAAAACAGCTTCATAATTGGAGAGTATCCGGGATGCGCAGGTTGTTCTTTCTCCGGTAATATTAATATTATCTTTAATAGCAATAGGAATTCCTGCCAAAGGAGAATCGGTTTCTTTTAAAGAATCAGCCTGTTTTAAGGCCAGTTCTTTGGAAAGGTGGATAAAAGCATTTAAAGGGGCAGGCGACTGGTTGTCTTTTTCAATCGTTTCATAAATCTTTTCAACCACTTGGACAGGTGTTTCTCCATTCTGGTATTTTAATTTGATATCTTTTACAGTCAGCATGTTTTCCCTCTTTTTTAAAACATTAGGCTATAAAAATAATGATTTAAAAACCTTCCGTCAATGGTCTTTTTGATTTTATCAGTTTTTTATGAAAGACTTTTTTGATAAATTTAAAAATTGATTTATTATAATAAAGTATAGGAAATTGGAAGAGATCAATCATTGAAAAATGAAAACAAATTGATAAACAAAGAGATTTTTAAACAGTAAAAATAGAGAATAAGATTTTAAAATCCGAAAATAGTAAAAAAGGCGGTAAATATTTTGAGAATAAAAAAAATCAGCAGATTGTTTTTATTTTTTTTTATTTTTTTTGTTCAAAACCTCTATCCTCTTTCTTTTGATCTGGCAAAAAAAATTGATATCGCCAATACTTCTTACCTGGAAGGAAGTTTTGAACAGGCTTTTGAGCTTTACCGGAATTTTTTGGAAACAGTGAAAGATGAGGAATTGAATTTAGAAAGCGACAGGAAGGCTTTTGATGAAGCTGAGGAAGCTTTTCAGGAACTTGAGGTATTTTTAAAAGTTCGTTCGATTTTTCCTCTTTTTCAGAAAGCAAAGGAGCTGGAAAAAGAGAAAAACTATCTTTTGGCCCGGGACTCCTATTTTGAGATCAGAGAATTTTTAAATCAGAATCAGATCAATCAGACCCGTTTTTTTGATGAAATCACAAATGGCGAACTGGAAAATTATCTTCTGGAAAAAAAGAAGGAAGAAATAAAAAACAGATCCTATACCCTGCTTGAGGAAGTGAAGGCAGATAAAAAGAGAAAAAAAAGCATTGTTTTCCTTGAGTTTGAAAAAGACTCTAAGGTCAATTATGATATTGAACTGCTGATTAAAAATACTTTCAACAATATTTTGGAAGTGAGAAACAGTTTTATTTATAAGGAAAGTTATTTTCACGGAAAAATAGAAGAAAGAAAAGATCTGGTCAAAAAGAAAAAAGTGGATTTTTATATCAGCGGAAAATATCAGAAGATATCCAATGATTTGGTGCTTTTGACTTTTTATGTTTTTGACGCTTTTACAGATAAACGACTGGTCAATGTCCGGGTCAAGGCTCTTTTGGATTTTGAATTTTTTGATACAGTGGAGCAGATTCTTTTTCAAATTGAGAGAGCGTTAAAAGACTATTCCAGACTTGAAGACTTTGCGGAACTTCAGTTTTCAAAAGAGGGAAAGAATAAACTGGTCAAGGGAAAGAATAAAAATCTGAAAGACAGGACAGGAGAGCTGCTTACCTATACTCAGAATAAAATTGTTGAAAATGAAAATCTCTATCTGGCTTCACTGTTAAAAAAAGCGGAAGAAGATTCTTATCTCTCTTCTTATGACGGGCTGGGGAGTGAAATATTTTCATTTAACGAGAAAAAACCACTTCAGCTTTTTTCTTATGATGCTTATTTTCAAAAACAGAAAGAAAATATTAAAGATGCTCTTATCAAAGAGAGCCCGCTTTATCAAAATATGCTGCATATGCGTTTATCCAAGGAAGCCCAGCTTTATAAGGAATATTTTGTCATCTATCAGGAAGCGCGGGAAAATTTGAGCGAAAGGTATAAAACCTATCCCGGTTTAAAACCGCTGATTTCTGAAATAGATGAAAAAATTGATCTGGATCAGAAAGAAGTAGAGGAAACAGTCTTAATGATTGGGAAGCGGATTGAAGAAAGAGAGGGGATAACCCTTTCTTTTAATTTATTCCCTTCGTCTTTAGTTCATAAAAATACAGAATCTTCTCTGGTTAAAAATGACAGAAGCATCCAATTAAGCTATACTTTTGAGAAACGGTTTTACAAAGATATCTGGCTGTCTGCCAGTGTCGGGCTTGGACTCAGAAATTATTCCACAGACCGTTACCAGTTTCAGGGGATTTTTCTGACCACTGATTTTTTCAGGGTTAAATACTACTACGATGACATGTTTTCAGTTTTTATTGGTTCCAGATTTGTCACTCCTACAGTAGGAGATATTACCGATAAAAACCAGACTTATCTGACTTCCAACGGGGGAGTGACCAAAACACCTTCTTTTTTCTGGACATTCGGGCTGGGATATCTTTATCACTATGATCCTGAGATGGATTTTGAATTCAATCTGGTTTATGGACTTCCTATTGCAAGGGAAAAACTGAAAATTGATTTTTCTGATACTCAAAAACAGTATAAGGATTTTTTTGAATTTTCTTTTACCGCTTTTTTAAACGATTTTGTGTATAATATCGATTATAAACCTTCGCTTTTTACCGGCTTGTGGGTTTCTTTTCTTATTTCTCCTTCTGTGGAGGTAAAACTTAAACTTCCTGAGGAGAACAACAACGATTCTATTAATGCAGAAACCCTTTCGCTCGGGCTGGGACTTGCCTATTATTTTTACGACAATATCGCAGTTACCAGCGATTTTTATCTTTTTTCGTATTATTTTACGAAAGACGGTTTTTTTGGGACTGGAAAGGGCTTTTTTAATGATATAGCCCTTGAAGTCAGCGTACTCCCGATTTTCGATTCGTTTTCTTTCTTTTTAAGGACCGGATTCGGATATTTTGTTTTTTATGACAAGGGTTTAAAACATAGTTATGACAATGCGGGAACAGGGGTTACCGATACTCTTCCTTTAAAAAGCCAGTATCTGTGTTTTTATCCTCTTTCCATGGGGTTCCGCTGGGCGATGACCCCGAATATTAATATAAAAATAATGGGGATTCCGCCTTTACTGGATAATAATACCAGAATAAATCCGCTGATTGTCTTTAAATTTGAATTTAAGCTTTGAAAATAAAACCGAAAATAAAAAATAAAAAAAGAAGAGGCTGATTTTGGAATCTTTACAGGCAAAAAACCGTTTAGCTTTTTTAAATCCTTTTATTGTTTCGGCAATCAAAGTGATCCGGGAAATGACCCGGGTCAATGTAGTGAAAAAAGCTGTTCTCTTGAAAAGAGGAAAGAAAAGTTCCGGCGGTGTCGGGATTATTTTAGATTTAAAAGGCGATATTACAGGAAAAGTAGCCTATGAGTTTTCAAGAGAGATGACGATGCGCCTTTCTTCCATGATGCTTAGGGAAAGTATGATTTTTACCTCGTCAAAGGATGAATATAAACAGCTTTTGGAATCGGCTATTTTAGAACTGGCCAATATTATCAGCGGAAATGCGACTCTTTATCTTGAACAGAATGGATTTAACTGCGATATCACGACTCCGCAATTCTATCTTGGAAAAGATGTGGATCTGATCCCTTTTTACTTGATGACGATTATTATAGAGTTTGGAACGGAATACGGAAATTTTACGATCAATTTATCTTTAAATAACAAAAAATATTTCTAAGGGATGAAAAAATGGGAGAAGGAACAGTTTCGCAAAATGAAATAGATGATATTATCAATTCGCTCACAGGCGGCGGTTTTGATGACGGCGGCGGAGGCGGCAGTGGAGATATTTTGGGTTCGGAATCAGGTTCTTTGGATGATTTGGGGCTGAATAATCTGACTTCTTCAATCTCTACCACATCTGGCAAGAATTCTCAGCCTAAGAAAAAAGAAGAGCTGGATACAGAAAATATTCCTTTGCTTTTAGATGTCAAGATGAAGCTTTCTGTGGTTCTCGGGACTTCCAGAAAGCCCATCGGGGATGTGATTGATATCGGGAAAGGTTCTATAGTAGAATTGGACCGCTATGTAGAAGATGATGTAGATGTGTATATCAATGATCAGCTGGTCGGAAAGGGGCAGATTGTTGTTTTAGATGATGAATATGGAATTAAAATTACAAAAATACTCAACCCTGTTAAAAAAGGAAAATTTATAAAATAGCCTTATTTTTGATGAAGCATCTGTTTCATGTTCATTTTTTCAAAAATATCCTGAAGGTTTTTATTGATTTTGCTGATAATCAGTTTTCTGTCTGAAGCTTCCAGTTTTTTGTAAAGAACAATCATTCCGCCGATAAAAAGCGAATCAATAATATCGACATTGGAAAAATCCAGTTCAATGTCTTTCCCTTCTTCTGCAACTTCATACATCATATTCGTATAGGCATTATCCATAAAACTGTCAAAAAGTTCGTTTTCATTAAAAATAATAATAACTTTATTTGCCTCACGGACAATATCATACTCCATTTCTGCCTCCGGTTTTCTATAGGGGATTTCTAAAAATAACAAAAATTGTCATTTCGATGAGCAAAGCGAAGAGAAATCTTTATTAAGATCAATATCTTAAGATTTCTCACTCCGTTCGAAATGACAGAAGGTTTTATTTTTAGCGCCCGCCTACAATTATTTTTCACTTTCATTAAACTTAAGTTTATATTAATTTAACTATTTTGATTGAGATAAAATAATAAATTTTTAAAATTAAAAAAAATAAATTGTTTTTTCAGCCTGTTTTTCAAATTAAAATCTTATTTGCGGTCCTAAAAAAATTTGTTATGTTTATATACTGAAATGATTTTAAATTGCAAAAACAGGACTCTTTTTTATTTTTGGTGTCATTTCCGCGAAGACTGAAATCTATTGTTAATAAATTGTTTAAATATAGATTCCGGTCTTTTGCTTTGCGAAAACTGCCTCATGGAGCCGATGTTTTGTAAAAAGAGAAAAGTAGTCGGGAAATTGGTAAATAATCAATGAAGTAAAAAAAATGGAGCATTATGAATGGAAAAAGTAAATTTAGATGTCGAATTTGTCATTCCTCAGTTAAAAAAAATCAGGCTGTTTAAGGCAATGAATGAAGAGGAAATTCGAGGAATGCTGAAAATATGCGATGTAATCAAATACAGTTCAGATGAAATTATTATTGAAAAAGGAAGTATCAGCCACTGTTTTTTTGTGGTTTTAAAAGGGAGCGTAGAGGTCAGGGTCGGAAAAAGCATTGCTTCCTATAAAACAGAGGTAAAGGCTGGGGAAATATTTGGAGAAGCGGGGCTTTTTTCAGATGTGCCAAGATCAGCCGATGTCGTTTCTGTCAATATTTCGTATGTCATGCAGGTGGAGAGGAAAAAATTTCTTTCCTATATCAGCCAGAATGCGACGGCGGGAAATAAAATCCTGATGGTGATGGTTTATATTCTCTTTCACCGTTTAAAAAATGTCAATCAGGAAATTTTACTTGAAAACACGGCTCTAATTGATGAGGAAATGGATGCATTTATTAAAGATTATCTGGAATAAAATATTTTTATGACAGTGTCAGTAAACGGGAAAAAAAAAGATTTGGGAGAAGGCGAGTTTTTATTGGAAGCTTTGAAATTGAAACTCTCTCCTGATTCGGATATTATTATTTATAATGGATTTTGTATTGATGACCTTTCTTTTCCTTTAAAAGACGGAGACAGTGTTTTTTTTATCAAGAGGGGAGATTTTCCAGGGGAAGATGAACTGGAAGCTTTAATGATGAGCCGGCATACTCCTCTTGTCTTTGAAAAACTGAAAAAATCAACTGTTGGAATTGCGGGATTGGGCGGACTGGGTTCAAACTGCGCCGTTTCGCTGGCTAGGGTAGGGGTAGGGACTCTGATTCTGGCCGATTTTGATATTGTAGAGCCTTCTAATCTCAACCGCCAGCAGTATTTTATTGATCAGCTGGGGATGTTTAAAACCGAGGCGATAAAAGAAACTCTGACCCGGATCAATCCTTATCTGAAAATCATAACTCATACGCTTCGTTTGAATGAAACGAATACGGAAAGTGTTTTTCAGGAAGCGGATATCCTGATTGAGGCATTTGACAGGGTAGAAGCAAAAACGATGATTATTAAAGAAGCTTCCAGAATGAAAAAAATAATCATTGCGGCTTCCGGTATGGCGGGATACGGTGAAAATGATTTAATTCAAACCCGGAAAATAAACGATGATTTTTATATTATCGGCGATATGGAAAAAGAAAGCCGTCCCGGTCAGGGGCTGATGGCGCCAAGGGTTATGATAGCCGCAGCCAAGCAGGCGAATCTTGCGGTGGAAATATTAGTTGAAAAAAATACCGTATTATGAGATATTTTTTTATATTTCTCTTTATTTTTAAGCTGAATTTTATTAAAATTTTAGTCTTGAAATTCAAAATTAATTGTTGTATAAAGATAATTCAGGCAGGTCATCTTGTTTATTAAAAAAATTCTTCTTCACGGATTTAAGTCTTTTGCTGATAAAACAGTCATCGAATTTAAAGAAGGAATCAATGTTATTATCGGTCCCAACGGCTGCGGAAAAAGCAATATTATAGACGCTATCCGCTGGGTTTTAGGCGAGCAGAAAGTCAAAATGCTTCGGGGCGGTGAAAGTAAAGATGTTATCTTTAACGGGACAGAACTCCGATCTCCGGCAGGGTATGCGGAAGTGCGTTTTTATATCAGCAATGAGCCGAAGGTGGTCAATTCCGATCTTCCTGAAATTATCATCAGCCGGAAACTATTCCGCTCAGGCGAATCGGTTTATATGCTGAATAAAAAAGAGTGCCGTCTGAAAGATATTCAAAGTCTTTTTATGGATACAGGGGTTGGGAAGAGTTTTTATTCTATTATCCAGCAGGGGCAGATAGGACAGATTCTTTCAAGCAAGACCCAGGAGCGGAGGCAGATTTTTGAAGAAGCCGCCGGGGTAGCCGGATCAAAACTGAAAATCAAGGAAGCGGTTTTAAATCTTGAAAAAACAGAAGAAAACCTTTCCCGGCTCTATGACCTGCTCAGTGAGGTAGGAAAACAAAAAGACGCGCTTCAGGTACAGGCGGAAACAGCTTTGAAATACAGAAAACTCAAAGGATTTATGAAAGAAAGCGATCAGCAGGTTTTTGGGATCCGGTATGCGAAAATAAAGAAGGAACTTCAAAAATCAGAGGAAAACGGTTCTTTTTTCCAGGAAAAAATTCAGAGCATGAATGAGCAGATCGAAGAAAATAAAAATACAATCGATGAAGTGATCAGCCGGATTCATAGAGATGAGGAAAAAATAGAGGCGGTAAAAGAAGACGAGCGGACTTATATTATCCAGGAATCAAGAACGGACGATCAAATCAGGAGTTTGAGGGGCGAGCATGAACGCCTTAAAAAATTTGCCTTAGGTCTGGAACACAAAAAGAAAGAGTATCAGAGAAAAAAAGAAGAGTTTTCTGATTTTTTTAAAACCTGTCTTTTGGAAGAAGAAGATTTAGACGAAAAAATTGACGATCTGCAGGTAAATTTTGATCAGCTGGTTTCTCAGCTGATTGAGCTGGAAGAAGGGCTTTCCGGTCTCAGCGGAAAAATAGGGTTTCTAAAAAAAGAAAATCAGGAACTGGATTCGCAAATGTCTTTTCTTTTGAAAAAACAAAAAGAAATTTTTAATCAGATTTTTCATTCGATTGAAAACAAAAAGGAGATCATTTCTTCTGTTTTAAAAGAAAAAAACAATCAGAAAGAAAAAATAGGAATCGGGTTTAACCGAATTGAAAACTTTTTAAAAAAATGGAGTTTTTTCTGGGAAAATAACCTTCCGACAAAAGATATCGAGGAAATACGCCATGATTTAAAAAATCTTTTTACATCTGTAGAAGGGCTTAAAAATCATTTTCACAGCTATGATAAAGAAGTGCAGGAAATTCTTGATTTTTTTGAAAAAGAAGGCGGAGTTGTTTTTAATGAGGATTATAACACCAAGCTGGATAATATCAGAAAAAAGATGGAATTGAACTCCAAAAATATTATTGATCTTGAAAAAGAACTGGAACATAAAAGAAAGTCCAGAGATACAATTATCCATATTAAAAGCGAAACCCATATTGAATTAAACCGTTATAAAGAAAGAAAAATAGGGATACTTTCTGAAAAAGACAAAACTCAGAAAGAAATGAAAACAATTGAAAAAGAAATCAAAAATCTGGAACAGGAATACGAAGAAACCCAGATTGAAATTGAAAATACCCAGACAGAAGTTTTTAATCTGATTGAAAAGCTCGAAGAAATCAAAGATAAAAAAGAAAAAATGGAAAGAGAAAAGAATCTGATACAAAAAAGGATTTTTGAATTCTCAAAAAAAGTAAAAGATCTGGAAATGATCAACCGAAACCTTCTTGATGAAAAGGAGAAAATCGGAGAATCCATGAAAGATTTTGTTTTAAAACACCAGCGGAATATGATTGAAAAACATAATCTGGAGACTCAATTTTTTGATAAATACAGTGTGAATCTGGAAGAGCTTCCTCTGGAAAATACGGAAAATCTGGATGAAAAGAAACTGCTTGGCGACATTCGTAAAGCAGGCGAAGAATTGGAAATGATCGGAGCGGTCAATCATCTGGCAGTGGAAGACTATGAAGCTGCGAAAGAACGCTTTGATACGCTTGATCATACCAAAAATGACCTTGAAAAAGCAAAAGAAGATATCAGACGCCTGATCCAGGAGGTCAATCAGCAGGCAACTGAAAGTTTTATGGATACTTTTAATCAAATCAGGGCTAATTTTGAGCTTGTTTTTAAAAACGCATTTAACGGCGGAAAATGTGAATTAAAGCTCTCTGAGCCTGAAAAACCTTTGGAATCAGACATAGAAATCATTGTTCAGCCCCCTGGAAAAAAACTCCAGTCGATCCAGCTTTTATCGGGAGGCGAACAGACCATGACGGCAATTTCCATTATCTTTGCCATTTTCATGTCCAAGCCTTCTCCTTTTTGCCTTTTAGATGAGGTCGATGCTCCTTTGGATGAGGCAAATGTGGATAGGTTTATTAAAATCATCAATCAGTTTTCTGATAAAACCCAGTTTGTCATTATTACCCATAATCGTCTCACAGCAAAAGGAGGGGATGTTTTTTACGGGGTTACGATGCAGGAACCCGGCGTAACTAAAGTTTTTTCATATAAACCCGATAATTTAGAAAAAGAGAATATTGCCTAAAAAGCATAAAAGGAATTCGGACCATGATTAAGCTTCTTCTTCAGGTTTTCCGGGAACAGAAAAGTATCGTTATTTTTATTGTATGCGGTTTGACTGGTATCGGCCTGATCTGGGGAATGCTGAAAAGACCGCAGATTAAAATCCGTGAACTGGATCCGAAAGAAATTTATGCTGAAATGATTTTATCCAAAATCTCGACCGAAGAAAAAGAATGGCTTGAAAAAAAGGAAGAAGTTGAAAGAGAAGTAAAAGAACTTGAAAAACTGGAATCAGAAAAAAAAATACTGGAAACCCAGAACGAAGAAATAAAACCTGAAACTGAAAAAACTGTAGAAAAAAAATCTCAAAACAATTCTCTTGAAAAAGATAAAAAGAAAAAATCAGTAAAACCTATGATCGATAAAACTCCTTTGGATGATCAAATTCAAATATTTTCTCCTTCAGGAAAAAAAATCAATTGATTTTGGAAGATAGAATAGTTATATTATTATTCTATTTAAAAAAACTGGAGGCAATTCGATGATGAACATGGATAACATGCAAGAAATGATGAAAAAATATATGGATATGATGACAAATCCTTCTAAAATGATGGAAATGATGTCTGAATTCATGAAAAGCTACATCAATCCTACAATGTGGGAAGATTTTATGAAAAAATACATGGAAACTTTAAACGGTTTCATGTCTATGAATAAAAAATAATCTTTTCTTATTCAATTTAAGCGGAAGTTTTTCTTCCGCTTAAAAAATCTTTGCTCTTCTTTTCAAAACCTTTTATTTTTTTCTCCTTATTCTCATGGATATATTCTATTTCAAATATAAATTTTTCTTTTCCCTGTATTTTTGTTTGCGATCTTCTTTCATCAAATTTATTTCTTCGACCCATAAGATGTTTCCTGTCTCCGGGCTGACTATCGCCAGATTGAGGAGGTAAAAGGTTTGAGTGATCGTTTCTTCTGCCTGATGATCTGTTTTTTTATTTAAAATTGAAATAGAGCCCTTTAAAACAAGTTTTACACCTGTAAGTCTGGCAATTTTTAACTGATCATGAGGATTTGAGTAGGAAAGCGAGTTTTCTTTAATGGTTGACTCTAAGAGCTGATGATCGATAAAAACACCAGTTTTATTTTTGATGAGTCTGTTTCGCACACTTTCCAGTATAATTCTTGTATCCATATGCTCATCTGTATTATTGTCCAAAGACTCTGAAATCATCCAAACCGGGCTGCTCTTTCTATATTCCGGGTTTTGAATAAAATCGGACTGAGAGATTGATTTTGCCATGATTTGGCTGATTTTTTCAAGAATATCGGGTGAGAAAAAAGAATCAATTATGATGAGATTTTTTATATTGTTTGGACTAGTGCAGCTTAATCCATTGATGAATACCAAGAAAGCCAATAAATATTTTTTCATTTTATTCCCTTATTTTAAAGAGAGTTCAATATGAATATAACACGAAAAAATAATTTCAAAAAATAATTTTTATTGAACCGCTGACTTAAAAAATCAGCGGTTAGAGACTTATTGAAATTTACTGAACCAGTTTTACTTTTAAAATAATCACATTTTGAACCGGAAGATTCTGGAAAGGGCCCAAGGCACGGGTCATTGTGTTTTTGATTTGAGTAACCACTTCCATTCCTTTTACTACTTTTCCAAACACGCAATACCCGTATTCTTCAGGCTTACTGCTTTTATAATCCAGAAAACGGTTGTCGGCTACATTGATAAAAAACTGGGAAGTGGCGCTGTCCACAACGCTGGTTCTTGCCATGGCAATCGTTCCGATGGTGTTGGAAAGACCATTGTCCGCTTCATTTTTGATGGCTGGATAAGTGTCTTTTGCTTTCAGCTCAGGAGTATAGCCTCCTCCCTGAATCATGAAGCCGTTGATAACTCTATGAAAAATAGTGTTATCGTAAAAACCGTAATTGACATACTTGATAAAATTTTTAACTGTAAGCGGCGCTTTATCAGGGTAAAGTTCAATTTGAATTTCCCCTATATTGGTTTCCAGAATCACCACAGGTTTTTGTGCATTCGCATTTCCGCAAGAAAATAAAAGAATTCCTAAAACAAAAAGAAAGATTTTTTTCATCAAATGACCTCCGTTAAAATGAGTTTTAAATATACTAATCCGCTTTGGTTAAATCTACACCTTTGTCAAAAACTATTCCGGCTCCGTTGATTTGGATCAGGTCGCCGTTGTTTAAAACTTTTGTTTTAAACACTTTATTGTTGATTGTGACGCCTTTTTCGGCAACCAGAGTATAGCATTGTGTTTTTTGATCAAAAGCAATGGTTACATCCCCTGAATTTTCTTTCACATTTTTATTGAGGATCGTCAAGTTCGAGTGTTTTTCATTTCCAATAATCGTTTTTTCCTGTGTGAGGAGAAGCGTTTTTGCAGAAACAGTGCTTCCGTTTCCCTGATAAAGAAGTTCCAGCGAAGGAGCAGAGACTTTGTTTTCCAATTTTATGCGGGAAAGAAGATAAAGGAGGAAAAAAGCAAGAAGTGCGATGGGAATCAGAAAAAGAGGGTTGAAATGAGTGATCGGAAGACCGAAGACAGGGCTGGAAAAATAAAAACGGACTGTTTCCGAGGTTTCCTGATTGGAAGAAGTGTATTGGAGTTTTACAAATTTACGGTCGGCCGGGTCCATGGCGGCCGGGTAGGAGAGGATATATTCGCTTAAAATCTGTTCTCCGATTTTCTGGTAAATCTGTTTTAATTCTTCCGCGTTATTTGCGTCAAAAACAGCTCCTCCGGTTTCTTTGGCTATTTTGTAGAGTTCTTTGTCTTTCTCGTTTCCAAAATTGATGACAAAGACAGAAATCCCCTCTATCTGGCATTTTTCGATGACCTCACTGTATTGCACTATTTTTTTCTTGAAAACAGGGTGTTCTTTTTTGGTGTAAACCGTATAAGGCGCATTTTCGCCGTCTGAGAGAATCAATATTGCTTTTCTTCCTTTCAGGGTTTTAAAATCTTCGGCTGCGAGTGTCAGCGTGGAATATATTTCGGTAAAAACCTCATCTTTCTCAGGTTTTTGAATTTTTTCCAGTAAACTTTCGATCTCTATTTTCTGGCGGACAGGAGCGGATAAAAGATGGTAAAAACTGTTATACGCGATCAGCCCGATACTGTCTTTCGGATTTTGAATGGTTTTTAAAAAAGAGAGAATCGCTTCTTTAGCAAAAGTAATGCGGCGCTCGGCGTTATTTTTCGTTTTTTTCCCATCCATTGTCCAGTACATACTGCCGGAATTGTCCACCAGAAGAAGAAAAGAGATTCCCTCCTGATAATTTGAAGCAGATTTAAAATCAGTGATGGTTTGAATCGGTTTAAATCTTTCCGGGGCAGAAGAATCCGATTCCCAGATTTTAAAGTTTTCTTTTGATAAATTTTTAACAGGATTTCCTTCACTGTCCGTCACAATTGTGTAAAGTCTGACAATCTGGCTCACTAAAAGCGAGGAAGAATCTATTTGAGTGATTCGAACCGTATCTGAATATAAAGGGAAGGCAAAAAACAAAAAACTGAGAATGAAAACTGTTTTTTTCATGGAAAATCTCCTTTCGCTGGTTTTAAGGAAAAATTATTATCTCGATGAATCAAAATTTAACTTCATTTTACCGATAGAAAAAAGTATTTTTATAAAAACTAAATTTGAAATAATTTTATTTTTTGTTATAAATATTTAAAGAAAAGGATTTTATCCGACTTATATTAAGATAATCAAAAGGAAAAAAACTTGTTTCACAAAATCAATCGCTTGAAAAGGCTTTTATTTTTTATTACAGGGGCTTTGTTCAGCTTTCTTTTCGTCCTTCCTTTATCTGCGGAAGAAGATGAATATATGAAAACTCTTCAAAGAGAATTGAATCAGGAAGAACTTTTTCTGGAAGGAATTATAGAAAATTTAATCAGCCGCGGGGACCGTGAATTTATTGAAACGATGATTTACCGGATGGGGTATGAGAGGGCAAAGGAAAAAATACCGAGACTCTTTTTTCTGACTCAGTTCGGCGGGGGACCAATGGTTTCAGGAGGCATCGGACTGCATATCTTCAATAGGCAGTTTTACAGTTATTTAAGCGGGGGATATACGATTTACGGAAAATATAAAAACAATTCCTTCAGTTTTGTCAATGAAGTGAAATTTTTTGATATTTATCTTTATAAACGCCATCACATCGATTTTATTCTCGGCGGAAATATCAGCTATTTTTCAGAACCTGGAACTTTTATTTCTTCGGTCACGATCAAACAGGTTTTCTACATCTATGAACTGGATCTTTTCGGGCTTTCTTTTTCACCCTACACAGTTTTCAACCTTTATTTTGACCGTTCAAAACCGGTTTACCAGTTTGGAATCGGGATCAATTACTATCCATGGGAATAAAAAAGCCGGTTTTTTGTCCCGGCAAAAATCTTTTTCTCAAATTAATTTTTCAAGTACGCTTTGAAAGTATTCGAGTTTTTCACCCACTTCATATTCAATAATATCTGAAACTGAAACAATGTCTTTTGACAAGAACGCCTCATAAACCTGATTCAAAAGGTCAATAACTTCATTTTTCTGATTTTCAAGTTCTTCTTTTTCTTCTGTCTCTATTTCTGTTTTAGAAAAAAGGAGAAACAGGGATTCAAAAAAGCACATGAGTTTCTGGGTGTCGGCAATAGCGTCCTGATCCAGTCCTTTTTGAAGGTTTTCGGGGATCTGTTTTAATGAATTTTTTATTAAATTCAATTCTTTTAAGTAGTGTCCGGTCATTTTCTTGTTTTTTGAGTCTGTGAGGTAGTTGTAAAAATCAACCAGAACTTCGGTCATGAAAATCAGGCTTTTCAGTTTTTCAAGAATCCCGTCTTTGAAATACTGGTAGAAAAAATCGGAATCGTGAACTGATTGGTTTAAAGTGGAAAGACTGATGCGGATAAAATGAAGAGTTTCTTCAAGGTTTTTCCCTCCTTGAAAAATATGTCTAGGTTCAATGTTTAAATTTTTGGTGATCAGCTGAATACTGTCAATAATCCAGATCAGACCTTCCAGTTTTTCTTTTTTGCTGATGATAAAATTATCTTTTCCTTTCTCAATTTCATGGATAAACTTCAAGAGATAGGATTTCAGGGCTGGAATCACTTCTTCAATCTGTTCCAGATTGCCTTTTAGATTCAGTTCTATTTTTAAAATATTTTGAATCTCAAGAGAAGATGCTTCTGCTTCATCAGGGTCTGTTTCCACTCCGTTGATTTTCAGGCTGTCGATAAAATAATGATTTTCAGAAACCCAGCTGTTTAAATGCTTGACAAGTTCCCCTAAATTTTTTTCCCGTTCAATTGAAAAGTCGATTTTTTCTCCATTGATGAATATATCCATTTTCCCTCCCTTTTCAGTTGATATTCGGATATTTCCAAAAAAACTATATAATTTTCACAACCGGTTCTTTTCGAAAAACACTGCTTTGATAAGTATGAAGGGGGTAGCCTGCTGTCAGGCAGGTATAAGCTTTTAAATCTTTCGTGTATCCGAGTTTTTTGCGGAGTTTTTTGCTGAAATTCAGGGCAATAATGGCAAGCCCGTTTAAACAGGTGGAAAGCCCCATCGCTTCCGCTCCAAGTACGAGATGGTAGGCAGCGTAGCAGCAGTCGTCGTAGGGAGTGGAGGAGTTGAATTTGGAAGCCGCAATCAGGACTACAACGGGAGCATTGTGAAAAAGCGGGTCGCCCCCTTCTTCATAGCGTTTTACCATGCGGTTTAAATCTTCCCTCATCTCAGGTTTCCCGGCTCTCTTGTCAAAAAGGGAAACGAGGAATCGGATCACGGGATTGTTCATAAAAAAACGGAACTTTTTATATGCTTTCATCATCTCATCCCTGACTTCCTGAATCTTTTCAGGGTCTTTGATGACCAAATACTCGACCGCTTCGCAATTGGTTCCTGTAGGGGCGGATTCGGCGAATTGAAACCATTGATGAATGGTTTCATCCTCTATCTTTTTTTTCTGATAAAGGCGGTGGCTTCTTCTGGATTTAAAAAAGTGGAGCAGATTTTCAGGATCAATGTTTGATTTTTCCAAAAGGGGCGGAGTTTTCCCGTTTTCAGGAATTATCGCCTGAGTCGGGCAGACGGCATAGCAGTGGCCGCATCCGATACAGCTGCCCTTTTCCTTGATTTTGATTTTTCCCTCTTCCTGATAGAGTTTGTCCCGTTTGCACTGGGTGAGGCAGAGGCCGCAGAGCGTACATTTATTTTCATCGACTTTTAAAGGTTTCATAGTTGTTCCTGATATTTTAGTGGTTAAAATTTAATCAAATTTCAGAGAGATAAAATTGAAAATGAAGAAAAATTTTTCTCTGTTGGAAAAAAAGAGGATGTTTTAAATTGAAAAGGAGTCATTATCTTGAAAAATGACAACTTCGGCTATTTGCTACGGATCATTATTGGTAATGGCAGAAATACATATAAAAATAACTTGAAGATGCATAAAAAAAATGTTAAATTTTTAATATGAGAACAACATTAAATTTACCAGAATCATTAATAACAGAAGCAATTAAGCTGACTCATTTCAAAACAAAAACTGATGTTATTGTTTTTGCCTTGGAAAATTTGGTTAAAAATGAAAAAGTTAAAAGAATAAAGAATTTCAAAGGTAAAATTAATTTAGAAATTGATATTGATTCATTACGAAAAAGATGAGAAAAATATTAATTGACACATCAGCTTGGATTGAATATTTTAGAGGGAATCCGGAAACTGAAA
>MIAO01000041.1 GCA_001829155.1 Spirochaetes bacterium GWB1_36_13
CGGAGGACTCCCCCCTTGTCCTTAAAGACTTAAGGATAAGGGGGTTAGGGGGTTTGGATTTGCCACCCTCAGGAAAATCTGAAATAGAGAATATTCGATTAAAACGAGAAATGGATTAATCTGACTGTCGATTATTATTGAAATTAACTAGGATAGCGATAGGTTAGAAAAACTTGCAAATAAAATAACCCAAAAAATACTGCCACAGAAAAAAATCCCTCCCCAGGAAAAAATAAAAATATCAAAGAAAGGGATAAAAGATGTTATTTTTAAAAAAAAGGAGAATTATGAAATGACTATTGCTCAGGAGTTTCTTGTAAAATTAATTGTTCTGACAGAAGATTTGAATAAGGAAAGCGAAAAAACACTTCCCGCAGCTTATTATCCTCCGTCTTATCACCTTTCAATCCTTTACCCTGTTGGAGAAAATCATTATCGTGAGGATAGCAGGAAAAAAGGCTGGCATTGCCGGCTTAGCGCTATCTATGACCCTGTATCAGAGGAAATGCCTGTAGAAAATACGGTAGTCAGCCTGATTGTGGAAGAAAAGTATCTGGTTTCGGTTTTTTTTGAAAAAGGATTCGAAAGGGAAGAAATAGATAAAATTGAATTAGAAAAAGATAAATTGAATGAAATAACAGCTCAAATAAAAGATTTTTTTAAGACGGTAAACTACTGAAATAAAAGGATTGAACCAGAATATCAGACTTTAATGAATCAAATTCTGATATTCCGGGGTTATTTTTAAGCTTCTGCTAAAATAGAGATTTTCTTTTTTGTTTTTCTGTATCTTTCGAAAACTACTTTTCCAGGAGCCAGTGCGAAAAGAGTATGGTCTCTTCCAACTCCTACATTTTCACCTGGATGAAAAACAGTTCCTCTTTGTCTGACTAAAATTTCTCCGGCGCTGACTTCCTGTCCTCCGAATCTTTTTACGCCCAGTCTTCTACCAATACTGTCTCTTCCGTTTCTACTCGAACCGCCGCCTTTCTTGTGAGCCATAGCGTGCCTCCTTGTTCTCTTTTTTTATTGTTTAACCGTTTTTTCTATTTGAAAAACTTTTATTTTTTCAGGATTCTGCCTTTCTAAAACCTTTGCTGAAAGGATAAAAGTTTTTAAAAGCACATCCGATTCCTGATTGAAAAAGCAGTGAAGTTTTAAAAACCCGTCTTTTTTCTCAATATTCTTTTCTGAAAGACCTGCCAGCGCCAGAAGTCCAAGTTCCAGCATCTGAACCATCCCTGAGACAGAAGCGCAGAGGATATCCTCTCCTTTCTTTCCTAAACCGGCATGACCTTCCACTTCCAGCACGAATTCATTTCTTTTTGTCTGAATCCTTATCTGAATCATCAGGAATTAGTTTTTAATATCCTCTACAGTCAGTTTAGTGTAATGTTGTCTGTGTCCTTTTTTCCATCTGGTGCTTTTTTTTCTTTTGAATTTGAAAACAACCAGTTTATCACCTTTTACTTCTTTTTCAACTTTCAATGAAACAGAAGAACCTTCTACAAAAGGCTGTCCGATTTTAACTGTATTCCCATCATTTAAGAATAAAACTTCTTTAATAGTTACGGAAGATCCTGGTTCGGAATCCATCAAATCAACATAGATTTCTTTCCCTTTTTCTACTTTATACTGTTTACCTTTGATTTCAACAATCGCATACATCTTGTACCATCCTCCTTATAAATACGACATTAAAAATTACTATTTTAAATAACTTAAGTCAAGTAATCTTTTATTTTGAAAATGATTTTTTTATCATTATATTTGTTATACTTTAAAACAGGTTTTTGAACTGGATGAAAAAGAAAGTATAAAACCGGATGATCAATAAAAAGATCATATAAAATTTAATAATTAATAAGGAGTTTTCTATGACTCAGGAAGAAATTTTAGACTTTAAAGAACTTTTAATTAAAGAAAGAAATGAGATTTTAAAAGAGCTGGTGGAAGATGAATCTATTTTAAATAACAGTATGGATTATGTCGGAGACAGTGCGGAATATGCTTTTGATAATCTGGATAAGGAGCTGGTTTCAAAAATATCTTTTCAGCAGAAAGAAACTCTTAAAAAAATTGAAAAAGCCCTTAAGAAACTTGAAGAAGAAACTTATGGGAAATGCGAGAAATGCGAATCTGAAATTTCGGTAGAAAGACTCAATATTCTTCCTTATACTACAATCTGCAAGGCTTGTATTGATAAATAAGCGATGAATGAACTTTTTTTATGATTCCTCATATCCAGAGCATTTATTTCTGTGATGAGGAAGTTTAAATGGGTGAGAGACTATGTGGAAAAAAATTGAAGCAATTATCCGTCCTTATAAAATTCAAAAAATCATTACCGAACTTGAAAAACTCAATGTCTTTTTCTATCTGGAAGATTCTAAGGGTTTTGGAAAAAGACTGAGTCCTCTTTCTCTTTATCAAAGTGAGAAAGCGCCCGTCATAGAAACTCTTCCAAGAACCAAAATTACAATTTTATGCCCTGATGCGCAGGTTGAACCGATTGTTTCCATTATTCTGGAAGACGGGAATACAGGGATTGTGGGAGACGGGAAAATTTTTATTCAGACGATTGAAAAAATAATAGATATTTATAAGCAGGAAATCAATGGTTAAAATCAGAAAAGCAAATTTGCAGGATGTGAAAAAAATTCATGCTCTTCTTCAGCATTTTGCAAAAAAAGGAGATTTATTGGGGCGTCCGCTTTCTACTCTTTATGAAAGAGTGAGAGAGTTTTTTGTAGCGGAAGACGATCATCAGGAACTCATTGCTTGTGCCGCTCTTTCAATAGCATGGGAAAATCTTGCGGAAATCAGAAGCTTGGCGGTTCGGGAAGATTATCACGGAAAAGGGATCGGGCGAATGCTGATTGAAAATGCCCTTTTGGAAGCAAAGGCTTTGTTGATTACCGAAATCTTCACTTTGACCTATCAGCCTGATTTTTTTAAAAAAATGGGTTTTGGGGAGATTGATAAAAAAGAACTTCCTCATAAGATCTGGAGCGATTGCATTAACTGTCCTTATTTTCCAGACTGCAATGAAGTTTCTCTGATCTATAAAACCTGAAAAAAATTTATAATAACCTCTTTTTTATACTTGCAATCTTTATTAGATTTATCTAAACTATATTTTAAATAAAAGGAGATAAATATGTGGTGGCTGTTAAATACTCCTCAAACTCTTGAAAACATGCAGATTGAGATTAATCCTGCCGAACTTCAGAAATTTTTAATAAAAGAAGCGCTTTTTTTAAAAGCAATGGATCAAAGATTTGAAGCTCTTTTTAACTATCAAAACTGGTTAAACGGGAGAGCCTGGACAATTCTTGAAGAAACCTACCGGGAACTTTTGCAGCATTTTATGGAAAATATGAACTATTTTACCCCTAAAGAAATGAAATAATGAACCCCGAAAGGCTTTTTGAAAGCAGTGTCAGCGAAGCAGAAATCCTTGAAATATTCCGCTTTTACCGTTTTAAAGCTCCTAAACAAGCTGATATGATTCTTCAAAACATGGTTCATCTTCTGGGCGGCGATTTCTTTTTCATAAAGACAGCCGCTTACCGTCTTTTTGGAATTTTAAAGACTATGTCTGACCCAGACCGGTCGTTTAATAATTTTCTTCGATTTCTGGAAAATACCCGCTCCCCTTTTATGAATTTTAATTTTATTACTCAAAATGTAGATATATTAAAGGCGACTCTCCGGATATTTTCCGACAGTCAGTTTTTTTCCGATATCCTGATTAAAAATCCCGATTATTTAGACTGGCTCATTTATACTGCCGTTGGTACAGAGAAAGATTATCAGAGTCTTTTAGACGAAGCTTTGTCGATTATCAAAATATTTCAGTCGGAAGACAGTAAAATCATGGCTCTCAGAAGATTTCAGAAAAAGGAGTTTTTGAGAATCGGAACAAACGATCTGATGGGAAAATCTTCGTTAGAAACAGTGGTGAAAGAACTCTCTTTTCTGGCAGATGTGTGTATGGAAATCGTCTATCAGATCAAAAAAGAAGTTCTGGAAAAAAAAGAGCCTATTGACGGAGAACTTGCTATTTTTTCTATGGGAAAATTGGGGGGGCTGGAGCTTAATTATTCATCGGATATTGATATTATTTTTGCTGGAAGCGGAAATCTTTTTCAGGTAACCCGTCTGGCTGTGGAAATTCATAAAGAACTCTCTTATTTTTCGGCTGAGGGTTATTTTTACCGTGTGGATACGAGGCTTCGACCAGAAGGGGATCGGGGAGTTTTAGTCAGGAATATAGAAAGTTTCCAAAGTTATTTTGAAAACCGCGCCCGGGTCTGGGAGCGGCAGGCGTATTTAAAATTAAGGTTTTCAGCTGGAAATGAAAAATTGGGAAAAGAGCTGACTGAGGCTTCCCGAAGATTTGTTTTTCGAAAATATTTATCGATAGAAGAAATTAATACTATTAAACAATTGAAAAAAAGAATTGAGTTTCAGGCGCTTCAAAAGAAAGAATGGAAAAGGGAAGTGAAAACCGGTTATGGGGGAATCCGGGATATTGAGTTTTTTGTTCAGTTTGTCCAGCTTCTCTATGGTGGAAAATATGAGGAACTGAAGACAGGAAATACTTTAAAAGCCTTGAGTTTTCTTCAGAGTATCGACTTTATTAGTTATAATGAATACAATACAATTTATCATCATTATGTTTTTCTGAGAAGAATTGAGCATTTTCTTCAAATTATGGAATACCAGCAGACCCATGTCCTGCCTGAAAAAGAAGAGCAGAAAACCAGCCTGGCTATTCGGATGAATTTTAAGGATTTGAAATCTTTTGAAAATCATTATGAAACCGTAACAGAAGAGGTCAGAAGTATTTTTAAAAAATATTTTGAAGATGTTTTTGAGGAATCAAAGGCAAATCTGGCTGAAATTCTTTACAGCGCCTCAAAACCGGAAGATATTCAGTTTTTAAAGGAAGAATACGGATTTGAAGATATTCATAAAGTTTTTCATCTCATTAAAAACGCAGGGATTAACACAAAAAACGAGTTTCTTTTTTTAAGTACTCTGGAAACTATTTTTAAAGCTTTAAAATTTCATTCATTCAATTCAGATAAAAGTCTGGTGAATATCATTAGAATTATCCATGCTTATAGAGGCGCAGATGTTTTTTTCGATATTATCAAAAATTCAAAAGATTTTTTAAATATTTTAGTCAGAATCACTTCATTCAGTGATATGATTGTGGAAATAGTTGAGAAAAATCCTGCGGTTCTCGATCTTTTGACAGAATTGGTTATCTTAAAAAAACCGACCAATAAAAGAGATTTGGTAAAAATATTTTGTTCTTTAAAGCAGGAGCTCCCGCTGGAGAAAGCTTTGACCACTCTATTTGAAATGGAAATATTCAGGATTGCTTCACAAGATATATTAAATATTGAAACCAATAATAAAATATCTTATAGTTTGAGTATTTTAGCTGAAACCTTGCTTTCGGAAACTCTGAAAGAAATTTTGAAAAATAAAAAAATTAAAAATTTTGCAGTGGTTTTTATGGGAAAACTGGCGGGAAAGGAAATTTCTTACCATTCTGATCTGGATATGATATTTGTGATTGATGATGAAGAATATGAGGATAGCGCTGTTTTGACAAAAGCGGTTCAGGAATCGGTACAGCTTTTAAAAAGAAGTTATGAAATTGATTTACGGCTCAGGCCTGACGGAAAAAATGCGCCCCTTGTTTCTTCGTTCCAATCTTTTTCAAAGTATTTGAAAACAAAAGGGGAAAACTGGGAAAGGCTGATTTACAGCAAAGCCCGGGTGTACAGTTTTTACCCTGAACTCAAAAAGAAATTGAAAGATGTTATTGATGATTTTGTATTTCAGTATCCAGAGAATTTTAAAGCCAATATTATTGAAATGAGAAAAAAAATAGTAGATAATTTTCCGGCTGAGAATTTTAAAAAACACCTGGGCGGGATTATGGATATTGAGTTTATTGCTGAATATACAAAAACGGTTCGAAAGATAAAGGGTTCAAATTATTTAAACCTGATTCGAAAAATGCAGAAGGTGGAAAAAAGAGATTTCTGGAAAGAACTCGAAAACGGCTATCTTTTTTTAAGAAGGCTTGAAAACAATATCCGTCTTCTTCATAATTCTTATTCTTCAGCTATTCCTGAAGATACAATTCTCCAAAAACTGATTGCGCTGAAAATGAATTTTAAAACAAAAGAAGAACTTTTTGAAAATTATTTTTCGGTGAGAGAATCGGTTGCCCGTTTGTGGGAAGAATTTGTCAGGGAATAGATGATTCCCTGATCAATTTTAAAATAAATTAAATAGTCGTCCCTGAAAAAGTCTAAAAATCCTTTACAGTAAAGAATAAATCATAAAAAAGAAGCGGAGAATTTGCAAGATTATTGATCTCTTTGTCAATAACCCGGTAAAAAATGGAAGTTTTTTCAGCAGATTCTTTTTTGAACTGTCTTGAAGATTTATTCTGATTAGACTCGAATCAGCTTATTTTAACCCAGCTTCAACGAAAAAAATAAAAAAAACATAAAAATTTCACA
>MIAO01000042.1 GCA_001829155.1 Spirochaetes bacterium GWB1_36_13
AACTCCCCTTGTCTTCCTCTGGGAGATAAGGGGCTGGGGGTTTGTGGGCAAAAAATTTTCAGATTTTTTATTTGAAAAATGACTTTTTCAGGGTTGACTATTTATACTAAACTAATTATAAAATGACCGCCTGTCATTCCGGTTTTTGCTTGCAAAAGACCGGAATCTGTTATTTAAAATACTTATTGTCAATAAAAAATCAAAAAACTCTTCCTGCAGAAAGCACTGCCGGAGGTTTTGGGTTATTTTTTCACTTTTCCCTGATTCTCATTCTTTGCTCCTGCGCTTTGTGTCCGTGAAGCAAAAGTGTTTTTACTCACCTGTCCGTCGTTCTTCTTTGCAATTTATCAAATTTTTTATATTTTTATATACGGAATTAAAAATAGGAAAACATATGAGTAGGGTCAGATTCAAACTGTCTTCTTTAAGCTTAAGTGGTTATAAATCTATCGCTTCGCAAAACGACTCCCAAAAAATAGATTTTCAAAATACTACTGTTATTATAGGTGCAAATGGTGCGGGAAAAAGCAATCTAGTCTCATTTTTTAAAATGCTGAATATGATGACCACAGGTGCTTTACAAGAGCATATTGCAAGAAATGGCGGTGCCAATTCAATTTTGCATTATGGGTCAAAGCAGACTGTAAGAACAGAAGCAAGCCTTGAATTTAGGCATGAAAATAATGTCGATACTTATGATTTTGCACTTTCACATGCTTCAGGAGACACATTAATATTTACAAATGAAGAATTAAGTTGGCACAATAAAACAAAATTCCCAAAACCAGTAAAGGTTATTCTTGGATCTGGTCATAAAGAAAGTCTTCTACACTCTGAAAGGAATTCTTCTAAAGGGACAACGGCAAAAGTCATTTATCAACTCACCTTACGCACGAGTAAGCTCAGTCATCATGCCATAGGCAGTTTGTAATGCTGAAATATAAATTGAGTCTGTGAAAAAAACCTACTTGGGGGACAACCCTGATGGTTAGACTCCATTGTATTGTTGAAGGTTATTAATGATAGTCCAGAAAGCTCTCCTTCAAAGAGAATTTTAAAATTAATCCCGGATTATGATAAATCAAATATCGGTCCCTTGATTGTAGAAAAAATCGGATTAGAAAAATTAAGAAGTGAATGTCGTCATTTTAACAGATGGCTAACACAAATTGAAAATCTTTCAAACTAAATGTTAAAATAGACAAGATTTTCATTACATTGTATGACATGTCATAAGCACTGCGCCTTGACATAGTAGTTTATCCCGCCAGCGAAAGACGATGTTTATGGCAGTTGAACCCAGTTTCTTTTTTTCATTTAAAAAACAATCCTTTTCATCGAAAATTCAAAAAACTCCTTTCCTATGGTATTTCTTATTACTTTTCTTTCTCCCATGCAATCTTTTTACAAGATCAATTGCGGCTATTGAATATTTTTTTTTACAAATTCTCTTATATTTTTTGCAGAACGAATTGCATTCACAGCATCTTTTTCTATTATATAAAGTCTAAAAACTAACATTAAAATAACATCTCTATTTTTTCTTCGTTTTTTATTTCTTTAACTCTGCACGAGGCAGAGTTTCCCCCGTCCGACTTGATTTCACGGATGAAATCACGGAGGACTCCCCCCTTGTCCTTAAAGACTTAAGGATAAGGGGGTTAGGGGGTTTGGATTTGAATCCGCAGACAAAATCTTCAAGATGGATGATTCAGATCAACCCAAACAAAAATCTTTCCATCGCATTTTTAGTTCTATTGACACAATAGCTCATATTTTTCTGATTATTTATTGTTTCAAAATAGACTTAATATAGTTCCAATTCAGATGGATATCTTGTTATAATAGAATATGGATTTAAAATCATACAATCCCCGGCAATAGCCAAAAAAGATTGTTCCGTTTCCTGGCAGGCTTCTATGATTTTTAAAAGATCATGAGTTTTTTCAAAAGAAATGCTCTGGCTGACAAGAAATGCTTTTAAATATTTTTCTGCTGCCTGCTGACAATGATAACATATAATATTCAAGGGTTTTCTGTAGTGTTTGTTGAGAATTTCCGCTGATTCGAGATCATCGTCAGCATATTTCAGCCACTCTGAATATTCTTTATTTCTGTCCATAGATTACAACTCCTTTACCGGCAATTGTTTTTTCTATTGATGCAATAGAATCCGCACGGTCAAGAAATTCATCAGGTTTTGAAACAACAATATCAATAGAATGTTTTGCCGTTTTATAAATTGCTTCCTGTATATCTTGGAGGATTTCAATCTTTCTTCTCTGATCTTCTGTAATGACACACAAGTCAATATCGCTTTCTTTATCGGGATTTCCATAGGCATAGGAGCCGAAAAGAATTATTTTTTCTACAGAAATTTTATTTTTAATTTTTTCTACAAGCGCGTCTAATTCAGATGATACTTCTGTATTTAAGTTTTCTACATTAATCATGTTTACCTCAGTAAAACTGGTGATGATGGATCACTTTCTTGAATCCAATTTCTTTTATTCATTTAAAAAATAATCTTTTCCCTCTGAAATTCAAAAAACTCTTTCCGGCAGGAAACCCTGCCGGAGGGTTTAAATCATTTTTTCACTTTCCCCTGATTCTCGTTCTTTGCTCCTGCACTCTGTATCCGTGAGCCGAAGCTTCCTTTCTCCACCTTTCCTCCGTTTTTCTTTACATTTTATCAAATTTTTTATATCTTTATAATTGCTATTGGAAATAAAAAAGTTTTGAGGATAAGTCTGAAACTTTTCAGATTTTGAATCGAGAAAAAACAGCACTTGGCAATCCTATAGCGGAAAGAAAAATAATCAGCTTGCTGGATAAACTGTAAAGAAAAATTCTTATTGCGTAAAACACTTGAATTTGGAGGAATATATGCAAGGCAGAGCCAAAAAAGCTTTACTTGATTAGCATTACTAATATATAAATGGTTAAATTTAAAATACCCCGCCCCAAGAAAAACAATAAACCGCCGTCATTGGCGGTTGAAGATATGAATAAATTAATTTATGGAAAATAAATGCCAACATTAAATTGGATAGGAAAAGATAAAATTATTAATCATCATCAGGATGTGCCTTTTCGAGTTTTTAATCATAAATACAGTTTTAGTTCGAAAGATGGAAGACGAGAAACTGAAACAAAAAGTGGGAACAAAATTATTCATGGTGACAACCTTGAAGCTTTAAAAAGTCTATTACCTGAATATGAAGGGAAAATCGATATTATTTATATTGATCCTCCGTATAATACAGGAAAAGAAAAATGGCGTTATACAGATAATGTTAGTCATCCTAAAATTCAGAAATGGATAAATGAAGTAGTGGGGGTAGAAGGGGAAGACTTAACAAGACATGATAAATGGCTTTGTATGATGTATCCAAGAATAAAATTGTTGCATAGATTATTAAAAGAAGATGGGCTATTTTTTTGTTCAATTGATGATTATGAGCATGGTAACCTTAAACCTATGTTGGATTTGATTTTTGGGTATAATAATTTTTTAAATAATATCATCTGGCAAAGAGCTTTTTCTCCAATTAATACAAAAAAAAGATTTTCAGCGAACCATGACTTCATTATTTCCTATGCAAAAAATAAGCAGTTAGTTGAGTTAAGCTTGCCTCGTAGTAGTGATGCTGATAATAGGTACTCAAATCCTGATAATGACCCAAGAGGTAATTGGACTTCAGGTGATTTAACTGTTGGACCAGTAGTCGAATCAAAACTTTATAAAATCAAGACTCCAAGTGGCAATATTTTCACACCTCCATTAGGAAGGTGTTGGGTAGTTGACGAAAACAAGTACAATGAATTACTTGCGGATAAAAGAATATGGTTTGGAGAGCATGGTGATAATATGCCTAGATTAAAGCGTTTTCTATCAGAAGTTAAAGACGGAATGACTCCAATAACTGTTTGGCTTTATTCAGAGGTAGGACATACTCAAGAAGCAAAAAAAGAAATAAAAGAATTATTTCCTAAATCAAAACTCCCTTTTGAAACACCGAAACCAACAAAATTAATGGAAAAGATTTTATCTCTCAAAAATAATCCAAACGCTATTATATTAGATTCTTTTGCGGGTACTGGTTCAACAGGACATGCTGTATTAAATCTTAATAAAAAAGATGGGGGAAACAGGAAGTTTATTCTTGTTGAACTTGAAGATTATATAGAAGAAATAACTGCTACAAGAATAAAAAAAGCTATTAATGGATATGAATTTAAAGGTAAGAAGAAATCAATAATTTCGAGCTATTCAATAAATTATTCGAACATAAAAAATTCAACAAAAATCATAGAGGAATTCGAAAATTTAAAAATAAATAATGAGTTTGAGGATGTGAAAATTGAGTCAGAAAATAATCAAATAATTATCACAGGTCAAAAATATTATGAAGAAAAAACAGAAGGTACTGGAGGAGAATTTGATTTCTACGAACTCGGTCAGCCCATTTTCAAGGATGGAGTTAATTTAAATGAAGAAATAGGTGAAAAAAAAATACGGGAATACATTTATTATACTGAAACAAAGCAATACCTGAAGAGAGAGCAATCTCCTGAGTCTAAATATTTGCTTGATACATTGAATGATACAGGATATTATTTTTATTATGAGAAGGATAGGCTTACTGCTCTTTGTCTGGAAACACTGAATATAGTATCAGAAAAAGCAGAGCAATATTTAATATATGCAGACCATTGTCTACTAGACCAAGAATATATGTTTGCAAAAAATATTATTTTTAAAAAAATACCAAGAGATATAAAAAGGTTCTAAAATGGAATTGAAAGTCTATCAGCAGGAAGTTATTAATGATTTATCAGCTTTTATTGATGAGCTGGAAAGAACGGAACAAATCAATAAAGCTTTCTCAAATTTTTGGGGAAATAAAGGAATTTCTGTTCATCTTCTTGAAGATAGTTTTTTAAAACTCTATGACAATTCAGTCAAAGGAGTTCCAAGGGTTACTGTAAAAGTACCAACTGCTGGAGGAAAGAGTTTTATTGCATGTAATGCTTTAAGGACGATTTTTGACAGCTTCCCAGTAGATAAACCTAAAGTAGTGGCTTGGTTTGTTCCTTCCGATTCCATTTTACAACAAACTTTAAAAAATTTTAAAGACTCATCCCATCCCTATCGTCAAAAAATTGATAGTCATTTTGGTAGTGCAGTAAAAGTTTATGATAAAGAGTCTCTTCTTTTTGGTCAAGGATTCAATCCTATTGAGGTAAAAGAACAATTAAGCATATTTGTATTGAGTGTGCAGTCTTTTTCAACTAATAATAAAGATGGTAGAAGGGTTTACAGGGAAAATGAAAATTTAGCAGAATTCCCAAACTCCTATCAATATCCAGATAAAAAAATTCCCGGAGCTGATGAAACAGCTTTAATTCAAGTTATAGCCCAATTAAATCCAGTTGTTATAATTGATGAAAGCCATAATTTTGAAGCTGATTTAAGAATTGATATGTTAAATAGAATTAACCCAAGTTTTATTTTTGATCTAACAGCTACACCGAGGGATAAGAGCAATATTATCAGCTTTGTTGATGCTATGAGTCTGAAAAAAAATAACATGGTAAAACTCCCTGTAATAGTTTATAATCATCAGGATACAAACGATGTTATTACCAGTGCTATTCAGCTTCAAAAAACCTTGGAAGCAAAAGCTAAATTAGAAGAAGAAAATGGCGGAAAATATATCCGTCCGATTGTTTTATTTCAGGCACAACCAAAATCTAGTGATGATAATGTAACTTTTGAGAAAATCAAAACCCAATTAATTGAAATCGGAATTCCTGAAAGTCAAATAAAAATAAAAACAGCTGATAAGGATGAAATCAAAAATGAGGACTTGATGAGTAATAAATGTGAAGTCCGTTTTATTATTACTGTAAATGCTCTAAAAGAAGGTTGGGATTGTCCTTTTGCTTATATTCTTGCTTCACTTGCTAATAAATCATCTGCTGTTGATGTAGAGCAGATACTTGGTCGTATATTGCGTTTACCTTATGTAAGAAAGCACAAACAAGACTTATTAAATTTTTCATATGTATTTACATCTTCTAGCAATTTCCTTTCCACACTTGAAAAAATTGTACTTGCTTTAAACAGAGCAGGATTCAGTTCAAAAGATTACAGGATTAAAGAATCTCAAATTGAAAATCCATTAAATAATCAAGAAACAAAAGAAAGTTTTGAAAGTGTCAGCACCGATTAGAAATTTCCTAAAATCGCCGAAATAAAATTTCCGCTTTTTTCCAAAAACAGGTATTTTTCTACCCAAATAAAAAAG
>MIAO01000043.1 GCA_001829155.1 Spirochaetes bacterium GWB1_36_13
ATTCGATTAAAACGAGAAATGGATTAATAAGACAAATGAGAAAACGATAGGTTAGAAAAACTTGCAAATAAAATAAGAGTCCACTCTAAAAAGGCATTTTTTGAAAATTTTATATTTGATTATCAATTACATTAAAGGTAAAAAATGGCTTAAAATAGGGTTTTTAAAGTGGACTCAAATAACCCAAAAAATACTGCCACAGAAAAAAATCCCTCCCACTCTGCAATTCGAAAAACTGCATTAAATTAAAAGACATCGCAGGGTTCAGCCATGGGTTATTCCCTGCGATTTTCCTGAGAAAATGCTGTTTTTTTTAATTCTTTCTTCGAATAGATCACTAATCCGGTATTGGTCTCCCCTCTATTCATTTTCTTGATAAAATCGATGCACAGCACCGCCCTGTCATCCCGGGGAGGTCTTCCCCCGCAAAAATCACTGATTTCCCTCATTAATTCCTGGACAAACTGTTTTACATCCAGATGATTTCGAGTTGATAAATAATCTTTTAAACGGCTTTCTCCAAACATCTCATTTTTAGAATTTACCGCTTCAAGAATTCCATCGGTAAAAAGAAGTATCCGATCCCTCTCCTTTAAATCCAGCGAGCAGGTATCATATTTTTCACCCTCAAATATTCCCAGAAAAGAATCGGTTTTTTCAGCCAACCGCATGACCTGACCGTCATCTTTCCGGTATAAAAGAGGAGGGGGATGCCCCGCCAGAGTATATTGGAGCCGGCCGCTTTCCAGATCCAATAAACAAAAAAAGGCGGTAAAATAAAGCCCGGAATCCCCTAATATCCGATAGATATCTTTATTGACGGCAGCGCAAATCTCCCCTGTGGACAAATCAGGCTTCACATGTGTCTGAAAAGCCAGTTTAATCATAGTAGTAATCATGGCGGCAGTCACGCCGTGCCCGGAGACATCTGCCATAAGATAACCATAAGTATTGGGACTTACAGTCATAATGTCATACAAATCGCCGCCGATACTTTCCATAGCTTTGTAACTGGAACCAAGATGAAATTCCTTTCTGACGGGAAAATTACCTTCAAAAGGAATAATCCTGCGCTGCAGTTTTCGGGCCATTTTCAACTCTTGCTGAATCAATGCGTTCTGCTCTTCCAAAATTTGATTACTGTGTTTCAGATCTTCTGTCCTTTCTGCTACCCTATCTTCCAGACATTCAGTATAATTTTTAATTTCATCTGCCATTGAATTGTAGATATTTGCCAATAATCCCAACTCGTTTTTTTGCGTTATCTTCAAACGATATTTAAAATCCTTTAATCTAAATTTTTTTACCCCTTCTGTTAAAACCTGAATCGGTTTGATAATCGTCTGCTTCAAACTGAGAAAAATAATGAGCAGAGAAAAAAACAGAACCAGCAATAATTGAAGAACTACTTTCATAATTACATTTGCTAAATCCTGTTTCATAAAATGATCGGTAAAGTACAGTTCGACAATACCCAAAGAAAAATTATCTCTTTCGATTGGTTTTCGGTGAATTAAGTAGCTTTTTGTTAAAATCTGATCACTTTCTTCAGCCGCTGCATAATCTTTTATTTCCCATTTCCAGTTTTTAATTTTCCCTATATAAAATTGATTTTCATGAATTTTAACAAAAATAGCGTAAACTTCTCTATCCTCCATTTCCAACAATACTATTTTTTCCGTTAATTGTTTTTCAAAGTTCCACAAAGGGTAAACTAAACTATGTCTGATACGCTCGGTAATTTTAGCCGCTTTCCCTATGATTTCTTTACGAAGCCTTTCTTTTTCCGAATAGTAAGAAAAGATCCCCATAATTCCCATTACAGTCATAAGACAAATAAACAGAATAGATAATATCTTTGCAGCAATTGAGCTTCTTGCCTTCATGTTAAAACTTGCCCTTATTTAGTAAATCATAGTAAAATAAATTTATTTTGCCCGTTTTTATATTGTCATTCCTGCCCTTCATTTCTATTCAGGAGCGGGAATCTATTGTTAATAAATTATTTAAAATTGTTTCAGTATATCATAACCGCCTCCGAAAGATTTAAATCAGGAAAATACTTTTTGAAAATTATCTTGAATGTTCCATCCTTTTTCATTGATTTTAGAGC
Source organism: Spirochaetes bacterium GWB1_36_13 (assembly GCA_001829155.1). Taxonomy (GTDB): domain Bacteria; phylum Spirochaetota; class GWB1-36-13; order GWB1-36-13; family GWB1-36-13; genus GWB1-36-13. The sequence goes on from MIAO01000043.1 coordinate 2,114, forward strand.
ATTATTCCAGGCCTTTACAATTTCCGGCGAGGTATCTTTGGAAAAAGCAATATAGGACTGCGAGCTGAAAAAAATATACACAAGTTTAAAATCCTTTGGAGAAAATCCAGCCTCCCTTGCTTCTGCCTCCAGAGTGGAGGGAGAATCGGCCAGAAGTGTCAGCCTGCCGGCCATAAGCTTCTTGTAATTGACTGTCGGATCGATTGTCTTGTCCAGATTCTTAAATCCAGCCTGGGTCAGAAAGATATCCCGGACATCATTTAAATATACCCCTATGGATTTCACTTTTTTTGCCTCTTCCAGACTGGAGACCGTAATATCCGAATCCGCCTTCGCATAAAAAGCATAGATGGATTCCATTATGGGCCCTACCCATTGAAACAGCGGATTCCTTTCCGCTGTACGGGACATGGAAAAAAGCACCACATTCGGTTCCCTCTGAATAGCATAGTATCCCCTTGCCCATGGCACCATTTTTATAGGATAGTCGGTTCCTACCCTTTTTTGAATCTCCCTGACAAGCTCCACGGTATAACCGGTAAGCTTTCCGTTTTTATCCACAAACTGAAAAGGCGGCTCATCCTCGGTATAAATCGTCAATTCAGAAGCGTTCAGAACAGCAGAAAACATAAATCCCAAAAAGAGATTAAAGACAAACATAAAAAAGAAGCCCTTTTTTTTCATTTCTCTCCCCCTGCGGCAGTATTTTATTTAGAAACCATGTTTTTTAAGTATTTTATTGACAGTTCCGTCTTTGATTATTTTTTCCAAACCGCTGTTAAATACTTTCACCAGCATCTCTGAGCGGGTTATCTGCTTGGGAAAACAGAGATACAAATCCTTCTCCTCCAAGGACGGGCTGATAAAATCCATTTCTCCGGCTTTTTCCGGCAAAAAGGTTCTAAGTAAATATAAGCCGACAAATTTATCAGCGACGAATAAATCAATGCGCCCTGCCAGCAATTTTTTTATGTTAGTCAAATCATCCACAACCTCTTCTTTTTTCAGATAATCAGCCTTATCAAATTCTTCTGTATTGACATATTCCCTCACCACGCCTATAGTATAGGGCTTTAAATCGGTTAATTTTTCGTAGGAAATATTTCTTCCTTTCTTTTTGAAAAACACCAGGGGACCGCCTTTAAACTTCGCAGAAAAGATAAAGTCTTTTTCCACTTCTTTGGAATAATATTCAGGAAAGTAGCCGTCATATTTTCCGCTTTTGGTTTCCTGCACCACCCTGGCCCAGGGAAGAAAATCAAGCTGCAATTCATATCCTTCGCGGAGGAAGGCCTCCCGGGCAATTTCCGCCACATAACCGTTATTAGCAAGTTTCTGCCCGATGTAGGGCTCCCAGTCCAGCGTCGCCAGCTTGATGATTTTCTTTTCCGCATAAAGAGGAAAAGAAAGAACTCCCAGCAAAAGTAACATTAAAATTTTTCTGATCATGATCTTGCTCCTCTACTTCAATTTTTTATTTTTCTGTGTCATACTTTTCCAGTATTTTTTTATAAATTCCTTTTTTCTTGATCATTTCCAGTCCCTCGTTGAATTTCTGGATCATTGCCCCGGCCTGCGGATTGTTTTTTGCAAACATCAGATAAAGTCCTCCTTCCGAAAGCGCTTTGTCCAGTATTCCAAAGTCTCCCACATTCTCCGGATAGATTTTTTTGATCAATTCCCATCCTACATACAGATCCTGAACAAACAGGTCAATCCGGCCGGCGTAAAGCTTCCTGACATTGGATTCTTCATCGGGAACATATTCTGTATCCAACCCCGCTTTTTCAAAATCGGGAATATACTGAATAAATCATAAAATGACCGCCTGTCATTCCGGTTTTTGCTTGCAAAAGACCGGAATCTGTTACTTAAAACAATTATTATCAATAGATTCCCGCCTTCGCGGGAATGACAAAGTAAATATAAAAACGGACAATTTATATTTTGTTTAGTATATACCAGTACCCTATATTCCCGCCTATTTTATAGGGTTTTAAATCTTCCAGTTTCCCGTAAACAATATCTTTTCCCTGAAGCCTTTTTTTCAGATAAAAGAAGCCGTTTTTTGAGACCGCTACGCTGTCCGTATAATGATAGATTTTCATCCTTTCATCTGTTTTGTAATAGGGAAAAATTGCGGCAACTTTCCCGCTTACCAGTTCAGCCTCGCAGCGCTTCCAGGGATAAAACCGGTATTCCGCCTCCATGCCCAGTTCCCTGAACACCGCCGTTACGATTTCAGTAAAAAGTCCGTAATTTTCCATGCTCTGCGAGGTATAAGGTCTCCATTCCCCGGTGGCGAGAATGATTTTTTCACCAGCAAAGACAGATAAAGCCAGCACAGTGAAAAAGATAGAGATCGCAAGAATTTGAGTTCTTTTCATTTCTTCCTCCTGTTTTTATAAAACTATTCAGTCTTGAATTTTTCAAATCCGCTTTTGATTTCATCAGCCACCTGCTTCAGCTTCATACTGATTTGATTCAGGTGCTCGGAGGCTTTTGAGAAATCCTCCAGCGCCGTTTTTTCCTCTTCCATGGCGCCGTGAATTTTTTCCCCCAGCATTTCCAGGCCTTCCAGCTGTTTTTTCACTTCATTCCCTTTTTCAATCTCTACGCCCGTTCTTTCCGCAATCTCGATGGACATGGATTTCAGACTGGTCACCGATTTTAAAATGACCCGGTTGGCACTTTCCTGCTCTTCCATGGCGCTCGCTATCTCAAAATTGATCTGTTTCACCTTTTCAATACTGCCCTTTAGAAGATTAAAACTCTGATTAGTTTTGTCAGTCATGCCCAAATTGACATGTATTTTGCTGGAGATTTCCTTTACAACCTGCTGAATTTCTCTGGCTCCTTCGGCACTTTTATCCGCCAGCTTGCGAATCTCTTCTGCCACCACCGAAAACCCCTTTCCATATTCTCCGGCATGGGCAGCCTCAATGGCGGCATTCATGGCTAATAAATTGGTCTGCTCGGAAATGTCCATTATTAATTGCACCATCTCCTGAATCTTCTCAGAGTGGGAAGAGACCTCCCGCGTCGCTTCGGACAGCGCCTTCATGGCTTCATTCCCTCCTACAGAAACTTGATAGAGCTCCTGGGTATAATTACTGGCCTGTCTGGACATATTCGTAGTGCTGCCGATATTGGCCGCCATTTCTTCAATAGCGCTGGAAGACTGCATGACTTGCTTTTCCATTTCCTGGCTGATATCGTAAATCTGGGCAATGCCGCTTAATATTCCGCTGATATTCTCATTGGAAATCTTGAGCATTTCCTCCTGAGTTTTGGTATGGCGCGTTACAGAAGAAATAGTGGCAGAGATTTCAATAGCGGTGGAAGCCGCTTCCTCAGTATTTGCCGTGATGTCATAAACAGAAGAAGTCAGGCTTTCATCCTGTCTTTTCAGATTATGAACCAAATTCCGCAGGCTTTGTACGAATAAGTTAAAATATTCCCCCACTTTCCCGATTTCATCCCCGCTTCTGACCGTAATTTTTCTGGTTAAATCTCCTTCTCCCTCCGCAATATTCTTCAGCATGAGAGAAATAGTATTCAGCGGGGAAACTATGGATTTTTTAAATCCAAAAAACACTATCAGAATGATGGAAAAACAAAGTAAAACAGTCTGGATAATTACCCGGATAATTAGAGCGTTCATTTTTTGATTCAGAAAATAATCGCTGAAATACAGCGCCACATAACCGATCACCTGTTCTTTCATTTTTATTTCTTTCTCCATGGAAAGAAAACTCTTTTTCAATACAGCATCATCCCCCTTTTCCGGACTGAAGGGCAGGATTTCCCCTTTTTCATCTTCTTCTATTTTTTTAAATTTTCCCAGAGAAAAATTTTTTCCGGGATCCTTAATAATAACCGCAATAATATCCGGATCAGTTATTTCCAGATCGATGATTGTTTTTATTGAATTTTCATCGATGTTCCATAAAGGAACCGCCAGATTATTCGAAAGCCGGTTGCTGACAGCCTGCGCTTTTTTGGCTATCGCGGAATTCTCTTCCCTTTTCTCTGCCAGAAAGGTAAAAACCCCTAAGGCGCCAGCCACAATCACAATGGTCGCCAGCAAAATAATAATCATTTTGACCGATATGGATCTGCTTTTCAATTGCTGCCTCCCGCCTGTCTTCATCCGTTATACTACTTAACTGCTTTTAGTTATAGTGAAAATTTTTCACCGACAAGCAGCCAGAGCTGAAATTTGTTTTTTCATAAAAATTTCTCTTGTTTTGCAATTATTTTTTTAGTTCAATTTTAAAGATAACAAATAATGTAATAAATAAAAAATTATTTATCAATATCATTGATTTATAATTTAATTATTATAAGTTATTGTTAATAAACAATAAAATACATGCAATTGAATGTGGATTGTAATTTTTTATAAACCAAGATTGTTATTTTCCGGCTTGACCGAGGGAATCTATTGACAATAAGTATTTTAAATAACAGATTCCGATCTTTTGCAAACAAAAACCGGAATGGCAGACGGTCATTTTATAATTAGTTTAGTATAAATAATAATCGACAGCCTGATTAAGGTTTATAAAAAATTGCAATATTCAGTTGCGTATAGTTTTAGTATTGACTAGTCTCAATACAGGCATAATCTTAATTTGTAAATATAAATATTTCATTTTTTAGTATTTTATGAGTATTTTTAATCTATGTCGTTTATTTTACTTTTTTTATTGATATTTTAACATATTCAATATTGTTTCGGCTGATTTTACAACACTGTTTTTCTTTTGCGGATTGAAATTCATCAGCCAAAGGAGTGAAATCATGCCCAGTGATGGAAAAAAAACGATCCTGCTTGTGGAAGATGAAGCGCTGATTGGAATGAATGAATCAATGCAGCTGAAAAAATACGGGTACAATGTTATTCATGTTTTAAGCGGTCAAGAAGCGATTCAAATACTTGAAAATCATAATCAAATCAACCTTGTTCTAATGGATATTGATCTTGGATCAGAACTGGACGGAACACAGACAGCCCAAATCATTCTCAAAAAACACTCCCTGCCCCTTATATTTCTCTCAAGCCATATTGAGCCGGAAATAGTAGAAAAAACTGAAAATATTACTTCTTATGGTTATGTAGTGAAAAATTCCAGTATAACAGTGCTGGACGCATCCATTAAGATGGCATTCAGACTTCATGAGGCTTATTCAGTCTTAGAAAAACAAAAGCTTGAAATTGAAACGAGAAAGAAAGAATTGCAGTATTTTGAAAAACGCTATCGAAGATTGTTTGAATCTGCAAAAGACGGGATCTTGATTCTGAATGCCGAAACAGGAATCATTGTGGATGTCAATCCGTTTTTAATTCAAATGCTGGGGTATTCAAAAGAGCAGTTTCTTGATAAAAACCTTTGGGATATCGGCGCGTTTAAAAATATTGATATTTCAAAACAATTATTTAAAGAATTACAGGATAAAGAATATGTCCGTTATGAAAACTTACCTTTAGAAACTAAAAACGGCATTCTGGTTCATGTCGAATTTGTCAGCAATGTTTATTTAGTGGATTCTGAAAAAGTAATTCAATGTAATATCCGCGATATCACAGTCCGAAAACTTTATGAAAAATCCCTCACAAAACATATCGATGAAAACGAAGCCCTCCTGAAAGAGATTCAACATCGGACAAAAAACAGTTTCAACATGATTACCAGTTTAATCTATCTTCGAGGTAACGCTTGTGATTCCATTGATACTAAAAATACTCTCAAAGAGCTTTCTCAAAGAGTGACCTCTATTTCCGATTTATATACATTGCTCTACGAAACCGATTCCTATTATAATGTTCAGCTTCAATCCTACTGCAATAAAGTTATTAATTCAATGCATCAAATTTCTAATAAAGTTCTTATTGACAAGGATATTGAAGAAATAACGGTTTCCACTAAAGACGCGGCTACCTTCGGCATGATTATAGTGGAGCTCTTATCGAATGCTTTCAAATACGCTTTTCCTGACTCTCAAAAAGGAACAGTCCATATTGAACTAAAAACAATCAATTCAAAAATAGTTTTAACTATTCAGGATAACGGGATAGGATTTCAAAAAGATTTTAATATCAGTGAAACAAAAACCATGGGGCTTCATCTGGTCAATTTAATGGTCAAACAGCTTGACGGAAGTATTGAAATTGTCAATAAAAATGGAACCAAAGTGATGATTACATGCCCATTATAACTTGAATGACGGCATGGAAGTGTAATTTGCTGTTTTACCTGTAATGTTATCAAATTTTTCATAAAAAAAAGGACTGAATCGAATATGATCATAATCAGGCTGTCGATTATTGTTTAAATTAACTCGGACACCGAGCGGAGTCGAGGTGTCACTTCGGCTCCGCTCAGTGA
>MIAO01000044.1 GCA_001829155.1 Spirochaetes bacterium GWB1_36_13
TAAGAGAGTGGATTGAGGGGATGAGTTCAAAACTCTTTGAATCTTTTTTAAAAAATGCTATCTTTAATAGAAAGGGGAAACAAAAATAAATGTACATTAATCCGCTTTCTGACATTGTTTTTAAGCGAAAACTTCCAGATTCACTTTATTGAAGTGAAGAAGTATCAAAACAATCTCAATAAACTCAAGAAAACTTTAAATGACTGGGTCTGTTATTTCTTAAATGAAGGGAAAGATGAGGTAATCATGAAAACAGTTTTAGAACACAATCCGCTACTCAACAAAGTTCATCAGGAATACAAAAAATTCACTATGAACGATAAAATGAGAGAAATTTATGAATATCAGGAAAAAAAGCGGAAAGATGAAAAATCTTTAATCAACAGTTTTTATAAAAAAGGGGTCAAAGAAGGGATCAATCAAGGAATCAAAGAAGGGGAAATCAAAGGAGAGAAAAAAGGAAAAATCGAAACAGCTCAAAATATGCTGAAAATGAAACTGGATATTCAAACAATCCATCAGGCAACCGGGCTTTCGATTGAAGAAATCCAAAAAATCGTTTCAAAAGACCAATAATAATCTAAATGAACGGACATTGAGCGGAGCCGAAATGTCTGAGATACTCACCCCTGACCCTTCTCTTTCTCAGTGAAGGGAATTGAGGGGATGAGTTCAAAATCGATAAACTTCATCATGAGAACCAATATCGATTAAAAGATTTCATCGTTTTCAATTTTAAGGAGAAGAATAATCCGGTATTCAAAATTCAAAGAGACCGCCCAGCAATCTCTTAGAACTCCTTTTAATTTATGGAGTTTGAGAGCAGGATCTTTGTAATTTTCAAGTAACCGCTTCAAGACTTTTTTATATTCTTCGAATAAAGACGGTCGTTTTTTAAAAATTTCTTAACTCGTTTTATACGCAACTGAATTTAAATTGCAATTTTTTTATAAATCCAATTTGTCATTGTCCGGCTTGACCGGACAATCTATTGAATTGATTATCTTTTTCTATAGATTCCCCGGTCAAGCCGTGGAATGACTTGGCTTATACTTCAATTTTTGCAATTTAAAATCATTTCAGTATATATAGGTTTGAGTAAGTATCAGTTTTATTTTTCGGATAATAAAGAATTAAAATGCTCATCTAGATCATTTTTATCTCCGATGACAGAAACAAAACCTTGTTTTATTTCTTTTAGACTTTCTTTGAATCTGGATTGTCTTTTGTTTTTTAATACTAGAAAATCTGTGAAATCAATTATTTCCAAAATCGATTGTTCAGACAAGTTTTTGAGTTTGCGAATCAATTTTTTCTGGATTAAAGTCATTTACTTCCTCTTTATTTGATTAGTTATATTGAATGATTGTAAATTTAGTTCATTATATAAATAATAACTGAATTTTAAATCAAAGCCAAGAAAAAATAAAGTAAAGTCTTTCGGAACTCACCCCCTGACCCTACCCCCCTTTCTTTCCAAGAGAAGGGAATTGAGGGGATGAGCACCCCCCTCCCAGCCCTCCTCTCTTAGGAAAAGAGGGGGGAGAAAGAATGATTTTTTTGTTTTTTCTCATTATTTTCTAATTTTTACTTTTAGTTAATTTTTGTTTATCTTTTTAAGGGGTCAGTCAACCGAAAACCCCGGGGTCAGAATACCGAATAGTAACACAAAGCAGAAGCGGGGCTGGGTGATGAGTTCAAAACTCTTTTGAATCTTTTGTAAAAAATGCTATCTTTTATACAAAGAGGAAAATTAAAAATGTACTTTAATCCGCTTTCTGACATTCTTTTTAAATACTTACTCGGCAGGGAAGAAACCAAAGACCTGCTTTTGTCTTTTATCAATTCTGTCTTAGAAGACTCCGACCTTGAAACCATGCAGTCTCTTGAAATCAGAAACCCTTTCAATCTCAAAGAGTTTAAAGCCGACAAAACCAGTATCTTGGACATCAAGGCAGTGGATAATAAAGGCAAGATTTACAATATCGAGGTGCAGAACATCGGCGATGAAGTTTTTGTGAGCCGATCGCTTTACTACTGGGCAAAGCTTTATGCAGGTCAGCTTGAAGAATCTGAAGACTACACCAAACTCCAGCCTGTCATCTGCATCAATGTCCTAAATTTCGATCTTTTGGAAAAACCTGATCTTCTTCACAGCTGTTTTATGGCTTTTGACAAAAACGACAAAGACATTCTTTTAAGCGAAAACTTTCAGATTCACTTTATTGAAGTGAAGAAGTATCAAAACAATTTTAACAAACTCAAGAAAACTTTAAATGACTGGGTCTGTTATTTCTTAAATGAAGGGAAAGATGAGGTAATCATGAAAACAGTTTTAGAACACAATCCGCTACTCAACAAAGTTCATCGGGAATACAAAAAGTTTACCATGGATGATAAAATGAGAGAAATTTATGAATATCAGGAAAAAAAACGGAAAGATGAGCAATCTTTAATCAACAGTTTTTATCATAAAGGCATCAAAGAAGGGGAAATTAAAGGAGAAATCAAAGGAAAGATTGAAGGAAAACTTGAAACGGCGAAAAACTTTTATCGTCTTGGACTTTCTATCGGGCAAATAGCTGAAGGTACAGGGCTTTCCATTGAAGAAATCCAAAAAATAATTTCAAAAGACCAATAATAATCTAAAAATTTGAATTGCACGGACATTGAGCAAAGCCGAAATGAGGGTGTTGAGAACGCGCCCCTTCTCTATCTAAAAGGAAGGAATTGAGGGGATGAGATGCCCCCCCCCCCAATCAAGAAATAACCGAATCATCCGATCATCTAATTTCCTCCGGCAACACAACGGATTTGAAAGGTACCAGTCATATTGCCGTAGTAGACGGCGCCGTTGTTGAAATTGACGATCCACGCGCTGGTTGGATTAGAAACATAGGGCGAGGACGACCAATAATAGCTTGAAACCGTATTCGGGAAAAGCGCTGTGTCAATTGCGGGATTTGATTTCAAAGGATTCACCAAGGTCAAAAGCTCTTTGAGAGCGGGAAGCCTCCAGTCGGATCTGCCTCCCAGTGTGAGCCCTTCGCAGTAGGAAAGGGCATCTTTCCAAATTTTCGTCCCCGCAGACCCTGTGCATCCGGCATCGTTATTTTGACCATAGCTGCATTTCTGCCAGACCAGTCCTGTCACAGTGTCTTTGACCGTGCCGTTTTCATAATCTAAGTAGGTCCGGACTGCTGAAAATAACGGATATGAAAGAATCAAAAATAGGAGCAGAAAATAAAACTGCCTGCGAAGAAACGGGTTTTGTTTTTGTGTTTTCATAAAATCTCCTCAACTCACACTAGCCCCTCTCTTTCGAAGAGAGGGGGAAAAGAATGATTTTTTTATTTTTTCTATTTATTTGTGCTTTTTACTTTTTTCTTCCTCCCCTGATCTTCCTAAGACTTGTGCTGAACAAAGTCGAAGCAGAAGGGGTCGGGGATGAAATCCTGCTCAATACTCGTATCTCATTATTGAGTCAATAAAATAACCAAATCATCAAATCTTCTACAATCCTCCGGCAACACAACGGACTTGATAAATATACGTCATATTGGCGCTGCTAGCGTTGCCGCCGGTGAAATAGACGACCCACGCGTTGCCCGTAGCAAGCACATAGGGCGAGGACGACCAATACTGTCCTGAAACCGTAGCCGGAAAAACCGCTGTATCAACTGCGGGGTTATTGACTCCCTGTTTCGTAATCGTAATAAGCTCTTCATAAGACGGCAGTCTCCAGTCCTCTCTTCCTCCGAGAGAAAGCCCATCGCAATAACTGACGGCATTGGCATGGGTATAAGTCAAAGCTGTCCCTGTGCATTCGGCATCACTATTCTGCCCTGCCGAGCACCTCTGCCAAACTAAGCCCGTCACGATGTCGTTGACAGTTTCATTCCCGTTTGTGGTCCAGCTGGGGGCATTGGGGGTATTGGGATAGTTTGCGTCCTGACCATAATACCATTCTGTGCTACTTGGACAGGGGATTGAGGTCGATCCCCCGTTGCTACAGCTCGTTATGCCGGTATCCGAGACTTTATAAGATTTTGCACTGCTGATATAAAAGCCTGTTTTGGAATAAACGCTCTTGTTGCCTGCTTGATCTTTCACCACTACAGTGAAATAATACTTGATTTGTGCAGTAAGACCTGAGACGGCTTTTGAGCTGATATTGGATTCATAGCCGGTGCAGGTTTTGGTTTCTGCAGTGGTGGCATCATTCGTAAAATCTGCATTGGCATAGCAAAGCTGATACTGGAGACTGGCGGCAGTGCTGAGATTATCGCTTCCCGCTGTCCAAACGGCTGTAAAACTACTTGAAGCAGAAGCAGATAAATCTAAAAGAGGCGTTCCGACTGTGGGGACTGTACTGTCCACTGTCAGGGTTGCAGTTGATCCGCCTGATACATTTCCCGCCTGATCCACCACAAAGAGTTTATAATTTCCCTGGGTCGTAGGGGCAGTGATACTGGTCGCCGTGCCGAGAGCTTTTGTCATTGTAGCCCCTTCGGTGAACACGGTTGTCCCGCTTGGGGCAAACCAGACCGTGTTATTTGCATCCCCGGAGCTGACTATTGTAATCACACTTCCCCCATTCTGTATTACAATCGAGTTTGGAAAAACTGTGTCCTGATTTGCTGGGGCGGTATTGTCCACTGTCAGAGTGGCACTTGATTCACTTGATACATTTCCCGCCTGATCCACCACAAAGAGTTTATAATTTCCCCCTGTTGCAGGGGCATTGATACTGGTTGCCGTGCCGGAAGCTTTTGTCATCGTGACCCCTTCCGTAAACACAGTTGTCCCGCTTGGGGCAAACCAGACCGTATTATCCGCATCCCCGGAGCTGACTATTGTTACCGCACTTCCCCCATTCTGTATTACAATCGAGTTTGCAAAAACCGTGTCCTGATTTGCAGGGACTGTATTGTCCACTGTCAGGGTTGCTGTTGATTCACTTGATACATTTCCTGATGGATCGACTACAAAAAGTTTATAACTTCCCTCTGTTGCAGGGGCATTGATACTGGTTGCCGTGCCGGAAGCTTTCGTCATGGTGCTTCCTTCTGTAAAGACCGTCGTTCCACTCGGTGCAAGCCAGACCGTATTACCCGCATCCCCGGAGCTCACTATTGCTACCGCACTTCCCCCGCTTTTCACTGTCGAGCCTGCAAAAACCGTGTCCTGATTTGCCGGGGCTGTCACATCCCCGATTAAGACTATTTCTTCCTGTTTGTTGATACACCCCAATAAAACGATACTGAATAATATAAAAACTATTTTTTTCATTTCTTTCTCCTCCCTTTTTTCTCTTAAAAATCAACCTTCATTTTTATCCCCGCTTTCAGCCACAAAATCTCCGACATCATCGATTGAGGACCGGTATCATTGATATTATCCAAAAGGTTCATCGAGCTCAGGGTTTTATTTTCATAAAACTTTGTCAAGCTCAGCTTAAAATTAAGCCCTCCAAAAAGCTCAAACTCATCAAAAAGGGGGATCGCAGCCCCTGCTTCCAAAAGAATACCGATCTCACTTTTGAAATGTTCTTTTGATACTGTTTTGTCTAATATTTTCGGGCTTGATATTGGAAGATGAATGAACCCTCCGATTCCCGCAGTAAAAATCTTTAAAAATTTTGCCCTTGCTCCCGCTTCCAGACCTAAAAAACTCATAAAAAAATCATAATCTTTGCCGTTTTGACTGATTTTATAGCTTCTGCCAATCCAGGAGGGTGAAAAAAACACAGAGGCAGAATTTAAAAAAAACCTGTCTTTGGTTTCTTCCGCTGTCAAAAAAATCCAGGCTAAATCCGCTCCGCCTGTCCAGCCTGCACCTGCCTTTGCCTCTGTTTTAATGCTTGCAAACTGCTTGTCATAAACCAGCTGGGAAGAAAGATAATGAAAAACACTCCCGCCGCCATACACTCCAATCTCGGTCTGAATCTTTTGTGCATACCCTGCGAAGGGCAGGAGAAACATTATTGCCAATACTGTTTTTTTCATCATAAAAAAACTCCTTTTCATTTTTAAAATAAATTTAAATTTTTGATTTTTTTAGAATAGAATGAAATTAAATGAAAGTGAATAAATTTTCTCACTATTTCACCTCAAATATCACGAATAATGAAATTTACTCAAATTATAATTCATTGTGAAATCATCTTTCTAAAAAGTATGATTTAAAAACTCAACTCATAGCCCTGCTTCGGCAAGCTCAGTACACCCCCTCTCTTAGTAAGAGAGGGGGAAAAAAGAATGATTTTTTGGTTCTTCCTCATCTTCCCTTCATCTCATTCTCCCCATCCTTCTTCTACATCTGTTTCAGATTTTGTGAAAACTGGCGATTTGTGATGCTTTTTATATCTCCTGTTTCTCCGAAAGGAATTTTCACTGTAAAATAGATTTTATCTGTTTTATAATTCACATTTCTGGCATAGCCGATGGTAAAATCAAGAACCGAATCATAAAAAACCAGAGTGGACAACCCCAGCTCGCCGCCATAAGAATAAAGCAGTTCTTGATTTTTCAAGTCTTTAAAATTTTTGTTGGAAGTCAGGGCATAGTCAAAAAATCCGTTGATATACAATCCTCTGATATAAAAAGGCCAGCTTTGATACCCTCCTATCATTTCAAATAATGGCAGAAGGTATTCGACTGATCCTGAAAGATAATAGTTTCCGCCTGCCTGTTTTTCTTCATAGCCTCGTAAAAGAGCTTTATCTCCAAAATATTCTTCGGTCGGAAAATTTTCAAGCCCTGAAAAATAGAGACTTCCAAGATAAGTGTGATATTGGGTTTGGCTTTCATCGATAAATTTTCCAAAAACTGCTCCGCTTCGGTTTAAAAGAGAAAAAACTGCTTTTTCAAAAATGACCTGACCGATAGAAAAATTAAACCTGCCTGATATTTCATGAAAATCAGGTTTCAAATACTTCCGGTAGTCTAAACCAAGGTCGATCCCATCGGATTTTCTAAAAGATTCCCTGAAAAAATCACGGTTTGAAAAAGAAGCAACCGCAAGGAGTCCATACATATTCTGGTTCTCGCCGTCGATTTCCATTGTCTTCTGATAGTCCAGAAAACCTCCGCCTTTTAAATCAAAGGAATAATCAAAAGTATTCCAGCGGTACCCGAAAGCAGCTTCATGGTAAAAATCCTGATACCCCTCTTCTTTTTTTACAAGATTGTTCTTGATTGCGATCAGGTTTCCGATAAAACCCTCTTTTCCAGTATAATCATACTCAAAGCGATAATTTATGTTTTTATGGTGAAGGTCATAGTTTGCCATCAAAAACAGCGAATGGATTTCCAAAGGATCGTTCCATCCCGTAAACACACCCAGTTGAAAAACATCATAGTCCGTATATTTTTCAAGACGCAGATACGGCAGCCACCAATAGGGTCTGAGCCATGAAAATGCAGAATAATCTTCAAAATTCTTTTCAACCGAAACTTTTTGGTAGGGTTTTACGGCGATTCTTTCTTCCGCTACCGATTCGAGTTTTGAATAAACGGGAATCGACTCGGCTTGAACACTTGCCACATTATAACCAGACACGGCTGAATAGACAAAATAAAGAGTATTTTCGGAAGGGCGGGGGAAAAACGCCTTTGTTTCCACATTGGTCAATGGAGCCAGCTGTTGATGGGCGATTTCATACTGGTAGATATTATAAATTCCGTTTGTGTCAGCTGAAAAATAAATCATTTTATTTTTATAGTACGGATCCCTCACTTTTCCTTCTATCCTGCCCAGCTCACTTTTTTCTCCTGTTTCAGTGTCAATCTGAATAAAAGCCGTTTCCCGTTTTTCAAAATCAAACTCAGGATAAACCACTTTGGTTTCAGAAATAAAAAAAGGCTTAATCCCTCTTGTATTTTTAGCCAGCTGAACCAACTTTTCTGTCTGAAGATCATAAATTGCAATATTTTTGCTGCCGTCTGTTTCTATTTTGATTCCGACAATTCTTTTCTCATCCGGTGAAGGCGCAATATCATAAAAGTGTTTTAAAACTCCCTCACCAATCACAAGCAATTCTTCTTTTTCCAGATCATAAAAAACAGGTAGTGCATAGATTTCCGATTGCGTTTTCCGGTAAATATGAAAATAGATTTTTTTTCCAGATACTCCAGTTTCCACTCTATGCCCCGTAAAATATCCCTTCAAAAGTTTTACCAGTTCTTTTTTCTCAAGATCAAAAGAATAAAGAGCATCCCGGCTGTAACCACCGAAAAAATCAAATTTCAAGTCTGAATCCGTCAGAAAATAGGCTTTTTTCCCATCGGGAGAAACTGTAAAACCTTTAATATCTTCCCTTTCTTTTTCAAAATTCAGGAGAAGATCGGGCCGGGTAATAGACTGGGAAGCGATTTTCTGAAGTTTTGCCTTCTGTTTTTCAGATTCATGGGTTTTAAACTGTTCATAAACTTCTGAATAAGTAAAATCATCCCCGTCAGGAATATTTTTTTGTTCAAAAAGGGTTCCGATCCCGCCGTCAAAAAAGAAATAAAAACGCCCGGCATGGATATACGCAAGCTCTCCGACAAAATTCTCTTTTTTCCCCAGAATTTGATAGATTTCTCCAAAAATCCCGACCCCATAAGGATAAGGAGTATTAACCGTATTATAAGCCGTAAACTGAGCCATATCGGCAAACCCGAACAGCGTGTTTTCACGGTACCGGGTATCGTAATCGGTTGAATTATACCGTCCGTCATAGGCGAAATAACTCTCATTGAAAACAGCTGTTCCTTCATCAAACCAGGTGGGGGTGGTGAGGTTCGGAGCTGTCAGGAACCCGGGCATAATAAAAGGAGGAAGATTGCGGGCTGTGAGAAGATAAAAAGGATCAATCATTGAAGTGTTCAGAGGGTTGACAGGGGGTTTCCCGAATATTGCCCTTAACACCTCGGAATATCCGCGCCTGCCGTCGTTTTCAAAAACATGCGTCAGTTCATGGATAAAAAGAGACTGAGCCCAGTTTCTAAAACCGATCTCAGAATCATAATCAGCGCCGGTCAGATAATAGTTGATTTTATTGAAAGGCACCGTGTAGGCATTGCCGTTTGGCACATCGCTATTAGTATGAATCTCTACATGGACGGGAGCTACTTCATAGGGAAAGAGTTTTTGGAGCGTTTCATACGCCCCTTCCGCCCATTCTCCCAGATTCAAAATAACTTCCTCTTTGATCCCTTCGGGATAATGAAGGTAAAAGTGTTTTGTTTTTAGTGTTTTATATCCGAAGCCATATCCCGCTATCCCTATCAAAAAAAGGCATAATAAAATCTTTTTCATCTACTTTTCAACTCCATTTTTATTTTTAATATCCATAAACCTCAAACTCGTAGAGAGCCACGCCCGCCGTTCCTTTTGTTCCGTCCGCACTCATTCTGACATATTGGGTTTGAACATTAAGACCTGTCAAAGTATCGGTGGAATAGTTTGCCCCCGCAGTCAGAGTATTGCCTAAAACTGTCCAATTTGTTCCGTCATTGGAAGTCTCAATCCGGTAAGTCGTTGCCGCCGCTTCCCAATAAAGCTTGATTTCAGTAACGGTTTTGACTGCTCCGAGATTAATGGAAATCCATTGGGGACTAGTAAAATCATTTAGACTTGCCCAGTATGACCCTGTTGTAGCTCCATCAACTGCATAAGTAGGTGTGAAATTTGCTTCCATAGAAGAACTCGCCACTTCTTTTCCTAGTGCAAGATTAGGGAGAACCTGTCCATAAATCATAACAGTTCCATACAAAATACTATTACTATCCGTATTACTGCCTATGACTCTAAATCCATAAGCCTGCCCCTGCGTAAGATTAACAACAAAAGGAGCTGCGGAATTGAGTTCAAACCAACCATTGGTTGTTATGTTTGGTTGTAAATCAACCGTTGTAGCTCCATAAAAAAATTGCAGAGTGAATTGGGCTCCAGAGTACATATGGTAAGCAGAAACATGCCAATTAAAATACATTGTTCCAGAAGTAGAAGCATTTGCTGTAAAAGTCCAAATCTGAGTAGGAACACCGCTCCCGCCAGAAGCACCGTTGTTATTGTAATCTAACCTCAGAGTTTGGGTACTGCTGTCGGGAATAGCTGACTGGGTTGCTGTATAATTGACATTTCCTCCTGTAACCGACGCAGACCATGAATCATACCAATAAGTAACAGCCATATCCCACACCGCATAAAGAGTAATATCAGCACCTCCAGAGTAAATTGCATTGTCTGAATATTCTACTGCTCCTCCCTGAGTTGAAGACCACCCCATAAAAATATAGCCTGATTTTGTAAATGAATTTGGGGTAAGATTAATCGGCGAAGTAGAATATTCTTCAATTATCTGACTTCCCTGTCCCCCGTTTGGATCGTAAGTAATGGTATAGACCGGAGCAGGTTCTTTATAAATCAAAAGAGTATAAGTCTGAACCGTTGTCCCGTCTTCGGCAGTGATTATTAAGTCGAGAGGGACTTCCCCACTTTCTATGTTGAGGTTAATCGGCAGTCCATTCGTTGGAATCGGCATATTATCCCCGCTGCCCTGATAGGAAACAGAGGCATAAGAAGATGTAGTGACGGGAGTTATGGTCAATGTTGTTGCAGCATAAGGCTGAATAATTTCAAAATGATTATCCCCCATATTTTCATAGCTTCCCGCTGAAAGTCCTAGACTTGAGAGACTCGCATCCGAACTTGGAGCCTGCCGTGTGATTGCGAGGGTATAGGTCTGAACCGTTGTCCCGTCTTCTGCCGTCACCTGCACTTCTATGGTATTGGATCCCGTAATAAGGGAAACTGAGCTGGTAGGAGTTCCGCTGGCAACAGGAATCCAGTTTCCGCTGTTGACTCTCATCTGGATAGAAGCAGCCGCATTTTCCTTGACCGCAGTCAACGAGAAAGAAGAAACAGCATTGGCAACGCTCACAGTATAGCTAAGCTGGGCATTTGAAAAAACAGGGCTTAAAGAGATCCCTGATAAAGACAAACTCGAGAGGTTGGCATTTGTACTGACCACCCCGGCTTCTCTGGTAATCACCATCGTATAGGTTTTCACGGTCGTTGTGTTTTCGGCCGTTACTTTAACTGCTATGGTATTGACCCCTTCATTCAGGGAAACAGCCCGGCTCGCTGTTCCGCTTTCAATGCTTTCCCAGGTTCCGCTGTTCACCTTCATCTGCAAGACTGCATTGGCATGATCTTTTACCGGTGTAAGGGTAATACTGGTTACCGTATTGGGAACTGCGGCTGTATAGGCAATCACTGAACTTGAAAATACAGGGCTTAAGCTTCCGGCTGAGAGATCGAGGGAGCTTAAAAGCGCATCAGAAGAAAGTGTGGTTCCCCCGTCGTCCTGAATCGAAATCAGTTCTCGTTCATTGGAAGCATAGGTGGTCTGATAGGTTTCAGGCACTGTTCCGACCGTTTCAATCCCTTCCCCTGCCAGATAGGTAATTTCGTTACTTCCTTCTTCATTCGGTTTTGAAAATCCCACCTGAACCGGAGTTCCGTTCAGGGTTGCCTCCGCATACCCCCCGTTATTATCGGAAAAACTCTGTACATTCAGGTTGACCGTAGGCGTTGTATAACCCAGAACAACGAGCGAGGCATTGTTGGAACCGCTGGTTTGGGGCTTGATATCCAGGTTTCCGGTTTCAGTTCCGTCCGCTTTTTTAAACTTCAATTCCGCTTTGCCGGTCGAACCGTCCAGAATAAACTCATACACATCGTTATTCGCTAAATCCTTGAGCTCTGTTTTGACATTTTTTGCGTCCGTATGCCAGTAAACTTTAATTTGAAAGCTCCGGTCAATCTCCTGAATGTCTTTTTCAGTGACCGCAATTTCAAACTTCCGGTTATAAAGAGGATCGCCCGCAACTGTTTCATAAACATAGTCCGGGAAAAGAAGGCTGGACGGATAGCTTAGAGTAACAAAAGAATAGCCTTTAGTGTTATAAGTTTCAATCTGATTGTCAGGGTTGACCAGTTCAGGCGTCAGCTCTTCCAGTCTTTTAATCAGAGCATTATCCAGATTGAGTATTTTTCCTTTTTTAAGCCCGGAAGAAGGAGAGAGGTCATTTTGATCAATCATGGCGTCAATCAAAATATACCATTTTGCCGCCAGTCCCTGCTTCAGGGTGACTGCATCGTTCATATCGCAGAGTTTATCATAAACGGGATTGGTAACGGGGGTTGTATCCCTTGTGATTCGTGTGATTCGGGTAATCCGCGTGATACGGGTGATCCGCGTAATTCGGGTTACTCTGGTGACACGGGTCACACGGGTAATCGAGTTGGGTCTCGGCACCGTAAAATTGGAAGGGAGGGTTTTCACAGCATAGGAACCCGGTAAAAAATTATCCTGTGCCGGCATACATCCTGCCATAAGAATAAGCAGGAAAAGTTTTACCAATCCTGTCAGTGTTATTTTTTTTACCATGGGAAACTCCTGTTTTAGTAAAATTAGGTATTAAAAATTGCTATATTTCTTTTAATAAAATTACTTTTTCCACAGTCTCTGCTATCATTTCTACCTCATATAACCGGGTCGGTTTTGGAAAAATACCGCTATGAGAAGAATCTCTTTGAATCTGCTTCACTTGAAAGTATATTTCTTTGTATTTTTTCTCCTTCACTTTTCCAGAATTATGATAAGAAAATACTCCGTTTTTTTTAGGAGTAAACTTTCTTTTTATAAGCGCTTGTTCTAACATCTGGAAAATTTCTTTTTCCGTTAATTGACTGTTTATTTTCTTAAAATACTCAAACCAGTCAACAGAAATATATTCTTCTCCAACCCTTAACTTAAAAGAATCTCCGGTCGGTTTCCCTGATTCATCCAGAGTATATTTCGGACAATACCTTGTTACATGATCATGATTTGGAATATCTATCATTTTCTTATTATCTCATTGAATAAATCTGAAAAACAATTCATAAAACTATCTTTCTTTATAATGCCTTCAAATATTTCTTGATATTCTGAAGATTTATTTAAAATTAATAAATATTCAATAAATTTTTTTTCTTTAAAAGATAAAACAAATTGATTTTCTTTATTATTCCAGCGCATTGAAAAAAATCCAGAAGGAGATAAAGTGATTGAAGGATAAAATTTTTTATCAATTTCTGATAAAAATTCCAATAAAAGTTTTTTTGATTCTTGACTTGGTTGTAATGAGGTTTCACTAAAAAATAAATCAGTTAATTCTTTTATTCTTTCTGATATTTTTTTGTCTCTATTATGGGATTTCATACTTTTAAGCATTGGAAATCGATTTATAAAAAAAGTAGTGCTTCCGATATTGCCAGGCATTGTGTAATAGCAATTATTTCCTTGAATATCATAATCTTCTTCAATTTTTTTTTCAGGGTAATATTTAACATTATCAGGTGATAAACTAAGAATATTATTTTTCATTTTTCTCCATATCCTTGATAATATTTTCAATATTTTTCAGTAATTTCTTAGCTTTTTGCAATGGTATCGCATAAGACCCGCTGACAAATATTTCTTCTACACCATCCTGTTTTATTTCTGATTGTTCTATAAAATCAATAATGATTATTCTGTTTTCAATATCTGCTCCAAGTCCAAAACCCATTGGATAAATAACCGGAGATTTTAGATGTTTAATTTGACTGTTTTCTTTTTTTTTCATAATTTCTCCATCAATTATTATCTAAAGGCGAGTTCTAAAAATTAATTTTCCTGTCATTTCAAACAAAGTGAGAAATCTTAAAACATTGATATTAAAAAAAGATTTCTCTTCGCTTTGCTCATCGAAATGACGATTTTTTCTATTTTTAGAACTGCCCTAAACTTAACACTTTTATTTTCTACAAATCCAGCTCAGATTATATTATATAATAATCATTTTCAATAAAAAATCAAATCTATTTTTAAGAAATTCTTACAGCTTTCCCTTAAAACTATTCAGGATTTCTTTTACTTTTTCCTCGTCCACTTCAGGAATATTCCCCTGCGCCATCTGGTCTTTTCCTCCGCCTTTTCCGCCGAATGCTTCATTGATTTTTTTGGCAATCTCTCCTGCCTTCACTTTTGAAACTGTGTCATTTCCGCTTCCAATCACATAAAAAACCTGATTCTGGCTCTTTCCGAATAAAACCGCTATAAAATCCTTTTCCCGGCTCTTGATATCATCATAAAGTTCTTTCAGAAGATTCGGATTATTGACCCCTTCTATGATTTGAAGATAAAAGGCTGTTTGATTTTTTTTATCATAAGGCTTTAATTCTGTTTTTGAAAAACTAACTTCCGCTTTTGCCCCTTCTTTTTTCAGTTTTTTGATTTCTTTCTGAAAATCCGCCACTTTTCCGGGCACTTCCTCCGGTTCTGTATTCAACGACTTGGCAATAGTATTCATCGATTCATACGAAAAAGCAAGCGTTTCAAAAGCAAGCATTCCCGTCATTCCTTCAATTCTTCTGATACCCGAAGCAACAGATGACTCTGAGACAATTTTAAAAACACCGATTTCTCCCGTATTGGCCACATGCGTTCCCCCGCAGAACTCCATTGAAAATTCAGGAACCTGTACCACCCGTACCTTGTCTTTGTATTTCTCGCCGAAAAGAGCGGTTGCTCCCATCGCCTTTGCATCCTCTATATCATGAACACTAATTGAAAGCGCTTTTGCCTTCTGGATTTCTTCATTCACAATCAGTTCAGCTTTTTTGATTTCTTCAGCCGACATTTTTTCAAAATGAGCGAAGTCAAACCGGAGTTTTTCATCATCCACCAACGATCCCGACTGTTTCACATGCTTTCCGAGAACCATCTGAAGCGCTTTATGCAGAAGGTGCGTAGCGGTATGGTTTTTTCTGATTTTGTTTCTTCTTTCCAGATTGACAGAAGCGGTAAAATGATCTGCCGGATTCCATTTTCCCTCGATTTCACCCGTATGAATGATATCATCCCCGGATTTTTGGACATCTTTAATCTGAATCAGACATTCTTTTCCCTGAAGAGTCCCTGTATCAAACGCCTGCCCGCCCGACTCGGCGTAAAAAGGAGTTTCTTTTAAAACAATCCTGATCTCCCCTTCTTCTCCCAGTGCGTATTTTAAAATTTCTACCGGCATTTCTGTTTTTTCATATCCCAGAAAAAGGGATTTCCCTTCTTTCACTCCTTTCCACTCGATTTCATCCAGATTCATCCTGAATTTTTTGGATTCTCTCGCCATTTTTTTCTGTTTATCCATCTCTTTTTTAAACCCGTCAGAATCCACTTTTAAGCCTTTTTCACGGCATAAAAGCTCGGTCAGGTCTAAAGGGAACCCAAAGGTATCATAGAGGGTAAAGGCTTCTTTTCCGGGGAAAAGATCGGTTTTTACAGTTTTTAAGACTTTTTCAAATAAATCAAGCCCCTTATCCAGAGTAGAGGCAAAGCGCTCTTCTTCCATTTTTACCATTTTAACAATATTGTCCTGATTTCCTACAAGTTCAGGATACGCTTCTCCCATCATACCGACCACAACCGGCACCAGCTGATAGAGAAAAGGCTGATTGAGCCCGATTTTTTTCCCGTAGCGGAAAGCTCTCCTTAAAATACGGCGGATCACATAGCCCCTGCCCTCGTTGGAAGGGATGACTCCGTCTGAAATAGCAAAAGTCAGGGTTCGGATGTGATCGGAAATGACTCTCATCGGCACCCGGTTTTCATCTTCATATTTTTTTCCCGTCATTTTGGAAACAGCGTCGATAATCGGGGTAAAAAGATCAGTATCATAATTTGATTTTTTCCCCTGCATAACCGACACCAATCTCTCAAGCCCTGCTCCGGTATCAACATGCTTATTGGCAAGCGGCTCCAGATCCCCTTTTTCATTGCGGTTGTACTGGATAAAAACCAGGTTCCAAAGCTCGATGTAGCGCCCGCAGTCTCCGTTGACCCCGCACTGATGACCGGCAATGTGTTTTTTATCGCAGGCCTCGTCTCCCAAGTCGATATGGATTTCAGAACAGGGACCGCAGGGACCGGCTGCTCCCATCTCCCAGAAGTTTTCTTTTTCCTTAAATCTCATGATATGCTCTTTTTGAATATCCGTGACCGTTTCCCAGAGCTCAAACGCTTCATCATCCTGATAATAAACGGTTACATAGAGTTTGTCTTTCGGAAGTTTCAGCCTCTCGGTAAAAAGCTCCCATGCCCAGACAATCGCCTCTTTTTTATAGTAATCCCCAAAAGACCAGTTTCCCAGCATCTCAAAAAAAGTGTGGTGATAAGTATCCATCCCCACATCTTCCAAGTCATTGTGCTTTCCGCTGACCCGAAGGCATTTTTGATAATTGGCCGCTCTTTTATATTCAGGTTTTTCTTTTTCAAGAAAAATATCTTTAAACTGGTTCATTCCCGCATTGGAGAAAAGGAGGGTCGCATCATTGAAAGGTATCAGCGGACTGCTTTTGATAAACTCGTGCCCCTTCTCCTTGAAAAAATCAACAAATAATTTTCTGACTTCAACCGCTTTCATAACAACACCTATTCTTTATTTTTAGTACCTAAAATATAGAAAAATCAGTCTTTTAAAGCAAAGGAATTGTTCTTCATCCCTGAATTTCAGCTTAAAAAACCCGCTTTTCCCCTTTCTTTCAAAGAGAGGGGAAAGCAAGAAAAAAGTTTATTTTATTGTTTGTTTCCGCTGCTGTCATATTGAATCAGAAATCCGCTTCGCCCCATGTTTGCAAAACTGTCAAATCCTTTATCAGTATTATGACCTACAATCAGGATGTTTCCGCTTCCATCCACGGCAACGCCGTAACCCTGCATATTCATATCCCAATAACCCGGCTGACCGTAGCAAAGGACTTTAGTCCACTGGCGGGTTCCCGTGCTGTTAAATTTTGATACAAAGAGACCGGAATTACTGCCTGGAGCGCTGACACCGTCAATCCAGATTGTAGTATCGCCACTCCCAATTGCCCCTCCTGTGATATAAATATTACCGCTGGTATCCAGAGCAAGCCCCCTCGCTTGATTAAAATCGGTTTGAACCACTCCGCTGTCATTGACTCCGGGAATAAGTTTGGTAAACAATCTGGTTCCGCTTGAATCGTATTTCATGAGATAAGTGTTATATTGATTTGCGGTAGGTGTCAATCCGTCAAGCGTACTCTGGGTAAAGCCTGCAATAATAACATTACCGCTTCCATCCACTGTCATATCCGCATATCCCAAAGATCCTTCAGCATTTGAATAGAGAACTGCCCACTGTTTTGCAAAGGATGAATCCAGTTTGACAATAAACTGATCTGTGCTTGACTGAGTATTTGTTAGAGGCACGCCGTATAAGCCTCCATAAGTAAATCCTGTAATATAAATATTGTTGGAAGAATCAATCCCGATACCTAGAACCGATACTCCTTTGGCAACACCATCCGCTGCCTTGACAAAAACCGACTGTTTAACCCCGCTGGAATTAAATTTTGCCACCAGAATATGCCCTTGTCCACTTGACAAGGTCTGCCCTTCAAACTGCCGGCTGGCGTATTGGGAATCTGAAATAACTCCGCCCACAAAAATATTCCCGCTGGTGTCGAGAGCCATAGAATATCCGCGGACAATCACATTGGTATCTGTTCCGTCTAAAAGCGTCATCCAATCATTGCCGCCGGTTGATTTATTCAATTTTGCCAAATAAAGGGCATAGGATGCATTAAAAGTCTGTCCGTTAAAAACATTTGCAGTTGAATTTCTTCGAACAGTTCCGGTAACATAGATCCCATCCGTACCAATGACTATATCGTTAGCTTCAGGTTCGAGCCAATCTCCCCCGATCATTTTTGTCCATTGCCGGACTCCCAGGCTGTTATACTTGATGACAAAAATATCTGCATAGATTTTAGGTGATGTAAAGGGATCTTCTATAGTATAAGTGCTTGAATTCAAAACTCCCATCACATACATACTGCCGTCTGTATCCAAAACGATTTTTTGCGGGACCTGATTTGAGATTCTTTTACTGAAAGGTACGAGCGTGGTCTGGGTTTTTTGGGTATAGGCTTTTATATTTCCTTTTTGATCATGTGCAAAGACTGAAATAGTATAGCTTTGCCCCATGGATAAGCCTGAAAGAGTATGAGTAGTAAGCCCGTAAATACCCATCTTAGGACAGGTTGTCTGTGATATTGCTGTGTTATAATCATTCGTGAAAGGAGCAGTGTGATAACAGAAATCATATGTGATAAGCCCTTGAGTCGTCACATTGTCTGATGCCGCATTCCAGGTGACTGTGAAACCGGATTCGCTCAGATTGCTGATAGAAAGGGTATCGTCGGAGACAGTCGGAGCTTCAGTGTCATCTAATAAAACCGCCTGAGAGTTTTTCGTATAAATACCCTTATTCCCCCCCGCATCTTTTACAATGACCGTAAACGAATAGGTATTGCCGGCTGTGAGTCCTGTCAGAGCTTTACTGGTAATCGCCGTTTCATAGCCTGTGCAGGTTTTTGTTTCGGCAGTAGCCGTGTCATTCGTAAAATCAGAAGTCGCATAGCAGACTTGATACTGAAGGGCTGAAACAACTGTCGTGTCATCGCTTGCCGCTGTCCAGCTCACTGTAAAGCCTGTTGCAGATGCATTTGATACTGTCAAGGAAGGAGTGCCGACCGCAGGGGCTGTCGTATCCGTTCCGGCCGGGTTGGTCTTGGTTGAGTTTTTACTGTAGATCGACTTGTTATTTTGTTCATCTTTGACCGCAACAGTATAATAATAAGTTGTATCGGCAGTAAGACCAGTAACGGCTTTGGTTGTAATATTGGGGGTATAGCCTGTGCTTGTCCCGTTGGCTTCCATATCGGCGATAGTCGCAATATTATCACTCGTTGAAGTATAGACCGCATACTCCAGATTGGCAGCCGTTGTCCCGTCATCGCTTGCCGCTGCCCAGCTCACTGTAAAGCCTGTGGAGGATACACCCGACGGTGTCAAGCTGGGATTTTGAATCGTTGGAGTCTTGTCTGTGGTATTCGTGGTGGTTGTTTTATTTTTGCTGTAGATTGATTTATTTCCTGAACTGTCTTTTGCCACAACCGTATAAAAATATTCCGTAGAAGGAGCTGCTGCCGGAAGGCTTACAGGCGCATAACAGATATCAGGCGTATAATTCACATATACTCCTGTCCCGTTGCTTTCCGCTTCAGTTAAACTGGTAATATTGTCAGTAGTGGAATAATAAACCTGATACTGAATATCTGAAGCCGCAGTCCCATTGTCGGTAGCCGGCACCCAGGAAACAGTAAATCCTTGATTATGGACTCCCGATGCTGTGATCGGTGAGGATGGAATGACCGGCGGAGTCGTTTCACCCGCTGTCGTGGTTTTATTTTTGATGTAAATTGATTTTGCGTTGGCAGAGTCTTTGGCGACCACTGTATAATAATACTCGGTGTTGGCATTTAAATTGGTTATTGTTTCGCTTGTGTCTGTCTGATAAGTCCCGGCGGCTGTCCCGTTGGTTTGGGCATCAGCAACAGTGCTGATATTATCCGCAGCCGAATAATAAACCTGATAGGTGATACCGGAGGATGAACCGGTTGAATCAACGGCAGGGTTCCAGCTGACGGTCAGTCCGTTGTAGGTTACAGTCGAAGGCGTAATCACGGCATCCGTCATCTTGGGGGTTGCCGTGCTTCCTGAGGTTCCCGTGGTTTGAGAATTTTTAGTATAAATACTTTGAGTTCCGCTTGTGTCTTTGGCAACCACGGTATAATAATAAGTGGCGGATGGATTAAGCCCTGTAATGTCTTTTGAAGTGATACCGGAAGCATAACCTCCAGCCGGGGTTCCGTTTGTTTCGGCATCCGTCACAGTCGCAATATTGTCTGTAGTGGAATAATAAACCAGATACTGGGCTCCCGCATTGCCTGTTCCCGGTGTCCAGGATACGGTAAATCCGCTTCCCGATACGCCCGAAGCGGTGAGAACGGGATTACTGATTGTAAGTGTTCCTGAACCCACATAGTCTAAGTTTTGTTTGTTCACACAGGAAAAAAGGAAAACTAGCATTAATAAGAAAAGTATTTTTTTCATAGCACACTCCTCATAGATTTTTAACTCACCCCCCTGCCCCCCCTCTCTTAGAAAGAGAGGGGGGAAAGAAAGAATGATTTTACTTTTACTTTTTTTTCTTCTTCTTTATCTCCCCTTCTCTTCCTAAGACTTGTGCTGAGCAAAGTCGAAGTAGAAGGGGATGAGTATTTTTTAGTTAAAAAGATCAATCCGGTAAGTCGCGCCAAAAACGATCTGGAAAAGCTGGCTATTGAGGTTTTCCAGGCTGGAATCGTTGATATTGTTTGATCCGCTGATGCTGGTTCTGAGTTTGTCGTTGTTATAGATTTTATTAAACGCGATATTGAGCCGAATCCCTCCAAACGCGTCAATCGTCTCATCAATCGGAAGTGAAACTCCAAACTCGCCCCAGAGTCCAAACTCGGCTTTGACATAATCTGATGTTCCGGCTTTGCTTAAAATACTGGGTTTGGAAACGGGAAGACCGGCAAAAAGTCCCCCGCCGGCATAAAAAATATCCATAAAATAATATTTTGCCCCGGGGTAAAATCCTAAAAATCCGAAACTGGCAGTCGTTTCAACTTTCTCAGTGGTCCAGGTTCTGTCCACTGCCACTGATTTGGAGAGGTATCCGATACCAAGGGTTAAGGAAAGTTCAGGAGAAAGGTAGTAAGCGCCGTCAATTCCGAAAGAGAAAGAACTTTTGGCAGAGACATCCATTTTTGTAGCAGCATATTCGTTGTCAATCAGAGTATTATTAATCTGATACTGAAAAATACCGATTCCCAGCATCACGCCTGCTTCAATCGTGTCCGCTTTTTTCACTGCAAAGAGTGAAGAACTGATGATGAGAGTGAAAAGAAGAGTTAAAATTTTTTTCATAGGTTTTTCCTTTTTGTTTTTTTTATTATAGCCCGGCAGGAGAAGATTTTTCTCAGACTGCCGGATTTTTTCCATTAATTCCAGAGTTTAACGACTCCGCTTTTCAGACTGGCATTGAAATAGGTAAAAAGACCGCCGGCAGTGATCTTTCCATCTGCACCGATACGGACGCAAAGCACATTAGCATCCGCACCTGTTCCCGGATCAAAGCTGGTGTCCAGAGTTCCGTCTGTATTGATCCGGGCAATCCGGTTTCGGGCAGTACCCTTATAGTTGGTAAAAACTCCGCCGATCACGATCTTGCCGTCAGACTGGACTGCTGCTGAAACAATTGTATTATCCGCGCCAGAAGTAAAAGCAGTTTCAAGTGCACCTGTTGAGGCATTGATGAAAGCAATTCTCTGAGAAGCTGTTCCTTTGTAAGAAGTAAAATCTCCTACGACCACAATATTTCCGTTGGATAAAAGACTGATATCGTAAACAATATCATTGAATCCTGTTCCGATACCTGTTGTAAAGGCAGAGTCGGGGGCTCCTTCGGAAGAGAGTTTTGCAATGCGGTTGACACTCGTTCCGTTATAACTGGTAAAGGTTCCGCCGATCAAGATACTTCCATCTGTAAGGACTTCGATATCATTGACATCAATGTTGGTTCCGCCGGTTCCTGATCCGCCGTTGTTGAAGGCAGTATCCAGTGTTCCGTCAGAGTAGAGTCTTGCAATACCAGGTTTTGAGGTTCCGTTGTAGGTAGTAAAAGCCCCTCCGATCAGAATTTTTCCGGATGAAAGCTGATAAAGGGCTGTCACCGTATTATTGGCAGCCGTTCCTGAATTAAAGCTTGTGTCTCTCGTTCCATCTGCATTGAGCCGGGTAAGATAGTTGACGGTGGTTCCGTTGTAAGTGGTGAAATACCCTCCCACGAGAATTTTTCCGTCTGACTGGATTAAAAGTTCATAAACCGCATTGTCAAAACCGGTTCCAACTGTAAAACTGGTATCCAGCGTTCCGTCTGTATTGATCCGGGCAATCCGGTTGATCGCCGTTCCCCTGTAGTTTAGAAAACTTCCCCCGATAATCACTTTGCCGTCTGACTGGACAGCCACTGCAAAAACAGAATCATCGGCACCCGCAGCCGAATCAAAAGCAGAAACCATAATGCCATCGGTGGTTTTGGATGTTTGAGTATAAACACTCTCATTTCCAGAACCGTCTTTGACCAGAACAGTATAGTAATAAGTCGTGCCGGCGGTCAGTCCAGTCAAGGCTTTGGTTGTCATATTCGTCTCATAACCCGTGCAGGTTTTGGTCTTAGCAGTCGTTACATCGTTTGTAAAACCTGCAGTCGAATAACAGACTTGATATTGAAGCGTATTGGCAGCATAAACAGTATCGCTTGCAGCCGTCCAGTTCACTGTCAATCCTGTCTGGGTCACAGAAGAAGAAGTGAGCGCCGGCGTTCCCACGGTTGGTACTATTGTATCATTTGCAGTGGTTTGAGAGTTTTTCGTATAAATACTCTTATTGCCCGCTGCATCTTTCACGACAACTGTATAATAATAGGTTGTGTTATTAGAAAGCCCTGTAATTGCCTGGCTGGTAATCCCGGAAGCATAGCTTCCAACAGCCGTTCCGTTGGCTTCGGCATCGGCTACAGTGCTGATATTGTCGCTGGTAGAAATATAGACTAGATATTCCAAATTTGAGCTTCCTGTGGCATCATCGGCGGCAGCCGTCCAGTTCACTGTCAATCCGGTTGCAGACACACTTCCTGCAGTCAATCCGGGAGTCCCTACTGTAGGAGCCGTGCTATCGGTTCCGGTTTTTTGATTTCCAGTAGTGTAAATTGCTTCATTATCCGCCGCATCTTTGACTGAAACAGTATAATAATAAGTTGTATTGTCATTGAGTCCTGTAACCGCTAAACTGGTCTCTCCCGGCCGATATCCTCCGTGAGGCACCCCGTTGGTTTTGGCATCAGTGACGGTTGTAATATTATTAGTGGTTGAAGTATAGACTTGATATTGAAGCGAATCACCGCCTGTGGCATCATCGCTAGCAGGCGTCCAATTCACTGTAAAGCCTGTAGATGAAGGGCTTGAAGCAGTGACGGAAGGAGCGGCTACCACGGGAGCCGTTGAGTCTGTGCCGGTTTTCTGGCTGGATTTGGTATAAACTGTCTTGTTCCCTTTGGAGTCTTTTACTACCACAGTATAATAATAAGTCTGCCCATCGGTCAAGCCGGTGACAGCCTGGCTGGTAATCCCTGCCGTATAGCTTCCGGCTGGAGTCCCGTTGTTTTGCGCATCGGCAACCGTTGTAATAGTGTCGCTGGTGGAATAATACACCCGATATTGCAGGTTTGTATCTGTATCCGTTGCAGCCGTCCAATGGACTGTAAATCCGCTTGCCGATGGAGTGGAAGCGTAGATTTTTGAGACCGAAAGCGTTGGGGCAGTAGAGTCAACCGTCCCGATATATTCCAGATTCTGCTTATTGATACAAGCGAGCACTAAGAAGGGTAAAAGAAATAAAAATAGATTCTTCATAAAAATCTCCTTTGTTGTGTTATATACTGAAATGATTTTAAATTGCAAAAATTTGACCGTTTTTTTTATTCTCTTTGTCATTCCCGCGAAGGCGGGAATCTATTGAAAATAAAATGATTAAATTACAAATTCCGGTCTTTTACAAGCAAAAACCGGAATGACAATTTTGCATTTTATATTCAGCTCCGTATATAACCAGTGTTTCAAATCAGTATAAACACTGGTTTGAATTAAAAATTAACCAAAATCGGGATTAACTTATTGTAGAATATAATCAAGTATCTGTCGTAATATTTTTACAAAATAAAAATGCCTATATATTTTACAATCAATTTTATTTCAAAATTTAAAGAAAAAAATTAATTTTCAAATGGAAAATAATTATATTTAATTCAATAGTTTCCTTCACAAGGGGTCTTGAGTGATTAAGATCATGATAGCAGACGATCATGAAATTGTTTTAATTGGATTAAAAAAACTTTTTGAAGATAAAGAAGATATAAAGATTATCGGAACAGCGGCAGACGGCAGACAGCTTTTAGAACAACTGAACCAAAATGCTCATGAAACCGATGTGGTTATTACAGATATCGGGATGCCGGATATAGACGGTCTTGACCTTATACCCAAGATCAAAAAAAACTGGCCGCAGCTCAAAATCCTTGTTTTATCCGCCTATACTGAAAGTGAATGGATTGAAAGAGTCTTTAAACTCGGAGCAGACGGCTTTATTCATAAAAACTCTTCTCACGAAGAAATCCCTCAAGCAATAAGAACTGTTTTACAAAATAAAAAATTTCTTTCCAGAAAAATTGAAAATGATTTATACCTCGAAACAATTGAAAAAAAGACTCAAAAACATTCTCTCAGCCGGCTTTCTGAACAAGAATATAGAGTTTTAAAGCTGATTGTTCAGGGAAAATCAAATAAAGAGATTGCAGCCCATTTATCCCTTCAGGCATCCACTGTTTCGACTTATAAAAACCGTATTTTTGAAAAATTTCATGTCCAGAATCTTTCCGAGTTAATTGCCGTTACTTTAAAAAATAAAATCATTCATTAGGTTTACAAAATGCTGATTCAAAACTATTTTACAATTATCAGCTATTTTTTTCTCTTCCTTCTTTTTTCTTTTTTCTTTCTCCGCTACCGGAAACAATTTCCGGGAATGATAGAATGGAGTCTGGCATTTTTCCTTTTTTTTACAGCTATCCTTTGTTTTCTGACTCAAACTTTCTTGCAAGAACATTTTCTTTTTGTCTTTTTGTCTAATTTATTTTTTTTTACTTCTCAAATCGTTTTCAATATCGGATACCGTAAGTTTACTGATATTCCCTTTTATAAAAAACACCTATGGATTTATGCAGCGCTCATTCTCTTTTCTCTTTTTTCCGTTCTCGCATTTTCTTTTTGGATCAATTCCCTTGAGATAAGGATTCTTTTCTTTAATTTATTGATGATTGGTCTTTTTACTGAAAGCATTTGGATTTTTAAACAAAAATTCAAAAAAAAATACTTTAAAATAACAACGATTTACTCTTTACTGATTTTAATTACCTCTATCCGGACAATCCATATCCTCTCTCTGCTTTTCAACAATCAGCTTCTGCAAAAAAATGATGTGATAGAGTTTCTTTTCTATATCAGCGGACAGATTCTGACTCTTCTGACCGGTTTTTTCCTCATGCTTTTGATTAATGAAAAACTTCAGATTGGATTAAAAGAAACGATACAGAAAAAAAATCTTGTTTTTTCTATTCTCTCCCATGATCTTTCAGCGCCTCTGCATTCACTCATCCAGTACAACCAGCTGCTGCTTGAAAAAGAAGATTTAAATCCCAAACTATGGAAAGAACACTTTGAATTGTATCAAAAAACCTTGAGTAAAGCTGGAGAATTGACAGAAAACCTTTTGAATTGGGGGAAATATGAAGGCGGACTCGCTCCTCAAAAACAAAAAATCCCTCTTTTTGACTCGGTTGAAGATATTCTCAATCTCTACTCCGAAAAGACGGTTTCAAAAAATATCATCATTGAAAATAAAATCGACACAATGCTTTTTATTGATTCAGATCCTCTGATTTTCGAGACTATTGTCCGCAACCTGATTTCAAATGCAATTAAATTTACTCCTCAAAACGGGATGATTAATCTTTCCAGCATTTTGGATCAAGGTTATACGGTTTTATGTATCAGAGATACAGGAATAGGCATGAGTCATGAAATAATCCAAAAAATCATGGATATGGAGTTTAAAAGCTTCTCTCTCGGAACAGAAGGAGAAAAAGGAAATGGAATCGGACTGTTTTTTTCCTTTGAACTCTTGAAAAAAATCAAGGGCAGGTTTGAAATTGAAAGCGCCCCCGGAAAAGGAAGCGCTTTTAAAATCTTTTTTCCTGAATTATTTTGACAATAGTTGTCCGCTGTCTATTTTTTTCAGCATTCCCGCAATCGGCGTACCATCGAAAAACTCTAAAAGCACATTGCCCAGAGACTGCCCTTTCACGATGGCAAGAGGAGCCAGGTGTTCTGAAATTGATTTAATCAGTTCTTTGTCTCCTAAAGTGGTCAAAGCCGCCACCAGTTCAGGCTGGATCGCGTTGGTCTTGCTGACTTCGGCTTCTGCAAAGGCTTTGACTTTCAGGATTTCAAGCTCAAGTTTCTTTTGAGTGATTTCAAGCTGCAAGCCCTCCCTGTTTTTTGCCCGCTCCAGTTCTGAAGCGCTGATTTGCGATAAAACAGCCTGTTCTTCCAGTTTTGCCTGATTTTTTTCTTTTTCCTGTTTGATTTGAGATAAAATCCGTTCCAGAGAAACACTGTAATCGCTTTTTATTTTCTCAAGCTCCACGCTTCCTTCCAGTTGAAAAGTCTTAAGCCTGGTACTGGTCACTTCCTGCTTAATCTGTTCCTGCACTTTAATGGTTTCAAGATTTTTTGATTCTTTAGAAACAATAATCGCGTTTTTTACAGCAAAATGCTGATTATCCACCAGCATATCCCGGATTGAATGATCGCTGATAACAATATTCAAAACCTCGACATCGTAAATTTTCATTCCGTTTTCATTAAAAAAAAGCCCCGGCCGTTTGCCCTCATTTTCCTGAACTCCCAGTACCGTATCCCGGATAATATTGATATAATCATTGTGAAACTCCTGAATTCCATAGTGTTTCACAGCGTTGCGGATCTTTGATCTCAAGTGGTCGGACAAAAATTGGACATAGTTTTCCACTTCAAACCATTTATTCGATTCTCCCTCAAAAAGAACCCGGTAGGAAAGCTCAAGCTGAACCTCGCAAAGATCTTTTGTCTCTACCCAGATCATATCGGATACAATGTTATTTTTCACCCGAAGATAAACGGTTTCTAAAACATCATCAGTGGATTTCGGTTTGCCTTTGGAAAGCTTCAACCCTTCCAGATACTCATCGTATTCCAAAAGATAAGTGGCAGGTCCCTGTATCACCTTCCTGTCTCCTGTCTTACTCACCACCTGTACCGCATAGCCTGTCCAGATATTAATGGTAATAGCTCCTTCGTACTTGGTATCCAGAGTCAGCATCCGGGGAGGGGTAAACTTGTTTTTCCGGTTAAAGTCATCTCCAAACATGCTTTCCTTGGAAGATTCTTTCACCATCTGGGGAGACATCGACTCTCTTTGTTTTTTTGCGCTCTGAAAAACATCATCGGTTACAAAATTATCTTTTTTAGATTCTGTGATGTCGTTTAATCTTTTATTGTATCGAAGCGCTTCTTCATTTCCGGGATAGTAAAGCCGCACTGCCTTGTCTGCAAGGATTCTTCTTAAAATCACTTCATGGCGCGGGTCGGGTAAAAACATACACTCCCCTTTTTTGATAAAAACCTTTCCCGTCCGCCTGTCTAAAACATACCTGCCCTCGCCTGCCGGAATCGCGATCGCATAGTGGATTTCATCATCTCCGTATTTCACAATGGCGTGCTCGGGTCTGGGGAAATAGATCATCTGTTCTTTTCCGGTGATAAAAAGCTCATCCCCTTCCTTGTATTTTTTGTTATTTTCTTCATAGGGTTTAATAATTTTAACATAAATTCCTGATATTTCATTGAGTTCGATTGCTCTAAATTTTCTGGAATTGTTTTTCTGGACAAAGTTTTCAGTGGGAGAGGGGAAAACCACTTTTTCACCCCGGATATACTTCTTGTTCCCGTCTTCACTCAGAAGAATACAATACTCAAGCCTTTCCAAAGAAACTGCTTCCCTCACATAGTTGTGATTTTCATCCGGCACAACCTCGATTCCTGTGGGGGGAATATAAAAACTCACATCCGTTCCCTTGATCACAAAAAGTTTTCCAGTTGTAAAATCAACAGGAGTTTCTCCTGTATGAACGATTTCAATCGTGCTTTCTTCCTCGATTTTTTTCTTTTTTCCAGTTTTTTCCACATCTTCGGTTACAGCCGCCTGGGGCTTGATCACCGCTTTCTTCCAGTTTTCCCGGGCTGCTTCCTCGTCATAGACCCGTACCACCAGATATTGATTGGATCGCAGGTGATGCCCCTTGATGATTTTCACCATCTGCCCAGGCCAAAGCGCAAAGTGAACCGGACCCGGAATATTGATCTTATCCCCCACACGCAGGTCAATCAGGCTGGATACTTTTCCTGTTTCAGGCTGTTTGCCGTCATGGGAAGGATTTTTCAACTGGATGTACCAGCCCTTGGGAGCTGTGGAGAAAACCTTGGTAGCCTGCTCTAGAGAAGTTTTGATAAACCGTTTTTCAACCGGGGCAAACTCGACCGGCTGATCGGTATTAGCTAAAGAAGTTTTATTCGGCCCGACATAAATATTGATATTCCCTTTCGTCTGATCCGATACATACGCATATTCGCCCGGATTTAAAACAAGATCCCTTTCTCTTCCCTCAATTCCCATGACCGCCTCCTGTCTATTCTCATAAATACTTTTTTTAACAGATTGTTTGATTAAAGAATAACCGATTTTTTCAAAAAATCAATAGATTTTTAGGACTAAAGAAATTGAAAACTAGTTTGATTTCCGACTCAGGCTGAAAGACAAAAAGAGAGCGGATCACAGCTT
Source organism: Spirochaetes bacterium GWB1_36_13 (assembly GCA_001829155.1). Lineage (GTDB taxonomy): Bacteria > Spirochaetota > GWB1-36-13 > GWB1-36-13 > GWB1-36-13 > GWB1-36-13. Next base: position 28,544 of record MIAO01000044.1, read on the forward strand.
TTAAAAACTTTAATCCCTTTTCTTCTTCATAAATAAATTTTTGCAATATTAAAGTAGTCGGAAATTTTATTTTAAGAAATAAAGCTTTTTAGCTAATCAAAATACTTCTAATCTGATCGATAGATAACGAAGTCGCTTCTGCAATCTGCTCAATAGAAAAGCCCATACGAAAAAGATTTTTAGCTGTTTCCATCTTCCCTTTTTCCTCTCCTCTTTTTTCTCCTATATGGATATATTTTTCTGCAATGGTCATGGCGATTTCCTCCCCTCGGAATGGTATTTGTTCAATGATTTTTACTAACTTTTCCTGTTTGGCTTCATCTTTTGTGTAAAAAAGATAACGGATCACCGCTTCTAAAAACTTTAAACCCTTTTCTTCTTCATAATAAATTTTTACGATATTGAAATAGTCGGAAAGATGAGCTATCAATTTTTCGTCATCAAAAATGTTTTTCATCACCAGAAGAGCGGTTTTGAGAAACAGGTTGTCAAAAACCTGATTTTTGATCTGTTCATCCGTATATCGGGATAAATCGGTTAGAATGTAGTCGAAGTCCGGGATAAAGTCTTTGAAATGAGAATCAGGGTCATCGAAAAAAACGGAAAGAGGTTTCTTTTCCCATTTTTCCCTGCCGTGATAGACAATTATAGGGATAACGGGCTGGATGGCTCTATTCTGTTTAGTATCGTATTCCCAGAGTTTGATCATATATTTTAAAAGCTGGATATGCGGGTGTTTAGCTAAATAGCTTTTATGCTCAAAGAGAATCGAGATTTTGAGTTCTTTTGAAGCTTTGTATCGGCAGTGATAAACAATATCTGAAAAATATTCTTTCAGTTCTTTGTCTGTGAAGGATTGGTTGTCGATTTGAAGAGATTCAAAATCAATATTTGATTTAATTTTTTCGGGAAGAACCTCTTTTAAAAAAGAAACCGCTTCGTCTTTTTGCGAGAAGTTTTCTTTAAAAAACTGGTCGTGAGGAGAAAGATTCTGTTCTTTTTTTTTCATTTTTAAAATTTAGCATGAATCCAAAAGAAAAGCAATGACAAAGATTAATAAAAAAAAAATTGTATATTTTAGACTATCTCAATTTTTTTGTTAGTTTTAAAAGAAAGGAGGAGCAAAATGAAAAAACTTTTTATTCTGACATTACCCTTATTTTTCACTCTCCTGCTGACTGGGCTTTTGAAAGGAGAATCAGAACAGATGAAAGAACAGGTCAACCATGGAGATTATTATCTGAAAAACTCAACAAAAAACACGCTCATCATAGAAGCCGTTACCCTGGACGGGGATAAAGCTGTATTGCTTCAAAACAAGATCAAACCCGGAAAAAAAGCCCATATCTACACCTTTTCTGAATGGACTCGAATCACCTTATTTCAAGACTATTCCAGCGACTTTCAAATCCAAACCCCTAACCCCTTATCCTTAAGTCTTTAAGGACAAGGGGGAGTCCTCCGTGATTTCATCCCTGAAATCAAGTCGGACGGGGAAACCCTGCCTCGTGCAGGGGTAAAGAAATAAAAATCATAAACGAAATTTTGATAATCAGGCTGTCGATTATTGTTTAAATTAACTCGGACACCGAGCGGAGTCGAGGTGTCACTTCGGCTGTGCTCAGTGACCGTACTGCTCTGATTAATAACCAAAAAAAGCTATGAAAGATTGCATAAGAAAAGACAACTACCTTTTCTAATAAACTTACAAATATCAATGATAACAAGGTATAGTTTTCAATAATCGACAGCCTGAGTATATGTTTTTAGTTTGTGGGCAAAAAAATTTCAGGTTTTTTCATTTGAAAAATGACTTTTTCAGGGACGACTAAAATAGATTTTCAAAGTGTTTTTGAAAGCCAAGAAAAGCAGGTTAAAACCTACCCTTCTTGGCGAAATTTTTTAATTTTTTTCTATTGATATTCAATATAGAGTTCAACAGTTTTTGAAAGAACCAAATAATTATTATACATTGGATCACTAACTGCTTTAATTCTAATCTGGGTAATCCCCGCTTTATTAATTGCGCTGATACCGGAAGAGGAAAAATCAGTAGAAAATTTTGAACCGGAAGTAAAGGCATCAATTGTTGCTACAGGTACTGAAGGAGTAGAAGATACAGTTGCCGCCGCATTCCAGTCTTCTCCTGCTACTGATTGAGCTGAGCCGAAATATCCTGTTTTAATATCAATATTCATAGTTCCAACATTTCCCAGATAAGCTGAACCATAGGTTACTTTAAGGTAAGCCCGGGTAATGGTCGCTGTATCTGGAATAGAAGAAGTATCAAAATCAATAATCGGCCTATTGTACTTTGAATCAGCGCCTGTACCAACTGCCAATTCAGAAGGATACTGCGTACCTATTTCAGGCAAACTTCCACCCGTATAGGCTTTTACATATCCAGAATTACTGGCATTAGCTGTCAGAGTCAGATAAGCCGTTGCATTTACCGTAATCGTATCATGAGTCAGGCTTGATGACCAGTTGCCCGCTGCATCCTGAGACTGGATATAAAGCGTGTAGCTTCCGGAAGCAAGAGCCGGAGAAGCGGTATAGCTGGTCACATTTCCAATTTCTGTCCAATTTGTACCGTCTAGGCTGACACGGTATTGAGCCGCTCCTGAAACACTGTCCCACGCCCAGGTAGGAGTAGTATCTGTAGTAGGAGAAGCGGTTGTGCCGCTGGAGGCTTTTGCCGGCGCTGAAAGAGGCGTGGTATCCACTGTCCAGGTCAGTGTCTTGGCTATAGCAGTATCTTCGTTCATCCAGTTGCCGACTGCATCTTTTCCGATGACATAAAGAGTATTGGAGCCGTTTGCATCAATTCCGGTATTGTTAGTAATCGGAGTCGAAACAGAAACTGCAGTGCTCCATGCCTGACCGTTGAGTTTATATTTATACTCAGAAACTCCGGCAACAGTAATATTGAGAGTGGTCGCATTGACCAGGCTGCCTGCCGCAGGGGTTCCGCTCAGGGTTATATCGGAAGCGGTCGGAGGGACGGTATCAATCGTGATCGTTTCATGGGTCAGAGAAGACGACCAGTTCCCCGCGGCATCTTTTGCCTGTACAAACAGAGTTTTAACATCACCATGATTTAATGTGGAGGCAGTAAAACTGGTTGACAGTGTCTCTGTCCAATTGCTTCCGTCGGTAAAAGTAATTCGGTATAAAACAGCATCGCTTACAGCATTCCATACCCAGGTTGGAGTGGTATCATTGGTTGACGAAACGGTAGTCCCGCTGGAAGCTTTAGTCGGTGCGGAAGGAGGAGTGGTATCGATTGTCCAAGTAAATACCTTGGCATTCGATTCATCCATCCAGTTGCCGGCCGCATCTTTTCCTATCACATAAAGATTATTAGCAGCATTAGTATAAATTCCGGTTGTATTCGTAATCGGAGTACTGCTTGAAACTGCTGTGCTCCATGCCTGAGTATTCAGCTTATATTTGTATTCCACTACTCCTGAAACCGTGATACTGAATGTCGTCTGGTTTGTAGGAGATGAAGGAGTGCCTGAAAGAGTAATATCGGTTGCGCTCGGCGCAGTGGTATCCACTGTCCAGCTCACTGTTTTGGACATCGCCGTATCTTCTGCCATCCAGTTTCCGGCTGCATCTCTTCCTATGATATAAAGGGTGTTGGATCCATTTGCGTTGATACCTGTATTATTGGTAATCGGTGTAGAAACAGAAACCACAGCGCTCCATGCCTGGCTGTTGAGTTTATATTTATACTCTTCTACTCCGCTGACAGTAATATTAAAAGCGGTAGAATTGACTGTACCTGTCGGATTTCCGGATACGCTGATATCTCCTGAAACAGGTGCGGTTGTGTCAACCGTCCAGGTCATAGAAGTTGCTTCATCCTGCCAGGTTCCGGCAGTATTTTTACCGATAATGCAGAGTGTTTTTTCACCGTCTGCAATACCGGATTCAGAAATATGGGTTGCAACAAGCGTTTCAGAACCGTAAGTTCCTCCGGTGCAGCTGCTTCCTGCAATCAGTTTGTATTGATAAGCAATAATATTTCCTCCCACTGAGACATCAATTGAATTGACTTTTGAAGGATTATCCGGTCTTCCGCTGTCAATTATTGCCTGAGGAATACTGTTGTTGGTCTGTACAATTCGGGTATCGGCAGTCGTATAGGTATTTCCTGCCGCATCGGTTACTTTTACTTTGATGCTGTAATTGCCGTCTGAAGGCGCACTGTAATTGTAGTACCAGTCTGCATACTGATTGGAAGAGGATGCCTGCTGATAAGCTCCGTCATTCATGCTGACTTCCACTTTAGAAAGACTGATAGTATCACTTGCTTTTCCTGAAACCGTAATCTGGGTTCCTCCGATAATTGCTCCATTATTCGGAGTAATATTGAAAACACTTGGAGCCGTGGTATCAATTCTCCAGGTATAAGAACTCGGATTAGACTGCCAGTTGCCGAGGCTGTTTTTTCCAATAGCGCAGATTGTATTCTGTCCGCTGGCAATCCCTGTTGCTGTAATGGGAACAGCAATCGCTGTTTCGCTGCTGTATCCAGTCTCATCCCCGCAGGTCGTCCCCGCGACTAGTTTATATTTATAAGTTTCGGCGCTGGCTACCGTAATTCCTGTTCCAAGAGTGGTCTGATTGGTTAAAGCAGAAGGAGTGCCTGTCAGGGTAACAGTTGGAAGGGTTCTGTCCACTGTGAAGGTTTTTGTGACCGTAGTTGTATTTCCAAGAGAATCCGTGGTCTGGATTGTAATGGTGTGGGTCCCCTCTGTCAATACGCTCGGATCAATGGTATAAGTCCAGTTTCCATTTGAATCCAGAGTGGCAACCGGAGAATAGGTTCCGTTATCTATTTTAATCTCAATTAAAGAAGTTAAATTTGTATCAGAAACCGTCCCTGAAAAAGTAAATGAGCCGGTCCCCACCACTGCATTGTCTGGAAGGCTAGTTGTTCCGATACTTGGCGCCGTGAGGTCGACTGTCCATGAATAAGAGGTCGCAGAAGTTCCAGGCTGCCAGTCTTCCCCTTTTTTACCCAGAGCACAAAGAGTATGCTGACCCTCAGCAACTGAGGAAAGGGTAACCGGATTTTCAGCAATCGGTTTGATCTCAATAAACTGCCAGTCTATTCCGTTACAGGATGCCCCATCTACAATTTTATACTTATAATGAGTAATCCCGTCTCCTGAGAGGGTCGCACTGAAGTCAGTGGAACGGGTGCTGGCTTGTGTTACAGGAGTAATGGCAATAATCGTAATATCTTTATTAACAGTCAGATTAATGGTACTTTCAGTAATATTTCCGTTTGAGTCTTTTACACGCACAGTGATGGTATGGGTGCCGTTTGTAAGTCCACTTGTATCCAGCTCATACTTCCAATAACCTGAACCGTTGTCAGTATAAGGCACCTGGGTATAAGCCCCTCCGTCAATACTGATTTCTATGGTTTGGATTGTTTCATTGTCGGTAACAGTTCCCTGAATGGGAAAAGTCGTGTTCCCGACTATCTGGTCAGAGGCAGTGGTAATAGTTAGGGTCGGATTTGTCGTATCCCTTCTTAAATCAGGGACGGGTTCCCCTCTGAAGCAGGAAGAAAAAACAAAAAGAATGAATAATAAAAAGGGTTTAATATTTAAATGTATTTTCATAGAGACCTCTCTCAAATTAAATTTTTCCTTATTATATAAATATAGACTTAATTAAAAAAAAATCAATTAAACCAAAGTTTAATTTCATAAAACCTCTTAAAGATTTTGAAAACCTGCCGAGAAAAAAGAGTGAATAAAATTTATTGAAAGAGGTTTATGATGGAAAGCGGTTTCGCACTTACCCAGAATATACTTGAAAAATCACTGGATGCCTTCTCTATGCGCTGGAACACTCTCACCAACAACATGGCAAATGCCACCACCCCCAATTTCAAGAGAAGCGATGTCACTTTTACCGCTCAGCTTGCCAGAGCGCTGGACAGCCAAAACAATCCTTATCCTTTTGATGCCAAGAAAGTCAATTCAAAACATATTCCTTTCCATGAATCCATTGATTATAAAAAAGTCCAACCCAAAATTCAAACCGAGTTTTATAATACGATCCAAAATAACGGCAACAATGTTGATCCAGAGTTTGAAATGGCGGAAGCCAATAAAACCATGCTTCTTTACGAGGCAACCGCAGGAATGATTACCAGAAACTACAATAAAATAAACATGCTGTTGAAATAATATTAAGACTCTTATAGATTCCCGCCTTTGCGGGAATACCCCAAAAGGAGGCAAAAAATGGGAATGTTTCATTCAATCAATATCAGCGCATCAGGACTCGCCGCACAGAAAACCCGGCTTGATGTCATTTCAAACAACCTGGCCAATGTCAACACTACTAAAACTCCAGAGGGAGGGCCTTTCAGAAGGTCTTTAGTGATCTTACGCCCAAAAGATGAAAACATGACTTTCAAAAGCCAGTTTCTGCCACTCGGGATGCAGCCGAAACTCGGAGAAGGCGTGAAAGTGGTTAAAATTGAGAAAGACATCGCTCCCGGAAGACTGACCTACGACCCTACCCACCCGGATGCCTACCAGTACGGACCGAAAAAAGGGTATGTGGAAATGCCGAATGTCAATGTAGTCAAGGAAATGGTGGATATGATCGAAGCGACCCGCGCCTATGAAGCCAATGTCACCATGCTTTCCGCCTCAAAATCCATGTTTCAAAGAGGCGTCAATATCGGTATGAGATAATCAGGATTTTTTATTCTTTACCTTTAATCCGTGAAGCTGGAAGACTCTTTCAGCTTCCTTTGAAAATCCCCGGAACACTATTTTTTCCTTGTAAGTCTGGTAAAATGATAAAAGGATTTGAAATACAGAGGAATCCATTTTTTCTACTTCCCGTAAATTCAAGATTATCTTATCCCATTCCTTGATTTTATCAATCTGAAAATGAATCTCCCGATAAATCGACTCTGCTTCCAAAACTCCCAGCTCGCCTTCCAGAGTAATAACCTGTTTTTTTTCATCGATAAAAACCATAAAAAATCCTTTTTCTCTTTTCAACTCTCTCTCATAAAGCCATTCTCAAAGCTGTAAATTTTAGTTTGCCTAATCAAAAATTTTTTTTCTGATAAGTATTCCTTCTAAAATAATTTTATAAAGGGTATCAAATTCTTCTTCAGGCGAAAAAGAAAAATCTTTAAAAATATCTTCGATAAAAAGATTAAGCGTTAAATAATTCAAAATAGCCAGCATTATATCCATATTAAAATCTTTTCTAATAAGATTTTTTTCCTGTCCCTCTATAATTAGTTTTTTGATATTAGTCGTAAAAAACTGCTTTGAAAAATCATTGATTTTTAAAAACAAATCAGGTGCTTCTTTTTTTATATCTTTTAACATTAGTTTGGACTTGTTTCGATAAATATTAATATACTCCCAGATATCTTTTATTTTTAAAAAAAAATTCTTATTACTACTATTAATTTCATTTAAAACCTGCATTGCTTCTTCTAAAAGATGATCAACCACCTGCTCCAAAATACTTTTTTTGCTTTCAAAATAAGTATAGATTGTTTTTTTACTCCATCCGACCGAAGAAGCAATTTCATCAATATTCACTTTGCTGTAGCCAAATTGAAAAAACTGTTTTTCAGCTTCTTTTAAAATGCTGTTTTTTATCTCTGTTTTTTTACTTTTTCTAGGCATTCTCTTTTCTTTTTTTATTATTTATTCTATAGATATAAAATATATTCACATACTTTTATTTTTTTTAATTTTGATATAATTTTGAGCCTCTAACCTCTTTTCTATTGTTTTCAATAAAAAAAGAGGTTAGTCTTCTTTTTACTATCCTTAAAAAAGATGTTCCAGTTTTATATATCCATAATCTTTCTCTTTAAACTGCCCCAGATTTGTATTTTGATTTCCTCCAAAAAACATACCTCCAACAATCAGCTTGGTCTCAATACCAAGTTTTACTCTGAAATTCGGATTAAAAAAATAATCTTTCTCTTTCAGATTGTACGAACCGGCAAATTCCAGAAAAAACACCGAATTAAACCATTCATAATTGACCGCCCAGATCAAAAGATGATTGATTTCATCAGCTGAAATCCCGGAGGCATAGAGCCCGTTTTCGTAATCAAAAATATAGTCAAAACTGTACTGTATATTAAGATACAATTTTTGAATCAGAAAATCATTTTTATCAAACCCTAAAGTATTGGAAACCAATTTTTTCTCAACATATCCGTTTGACCCGTGTTTGACATAAAGAGGAAAACTCGTATCCGTACCGGTTCCAAAAAGCATCCCTTTTGAAAAATACGCTGATTCGCCCCGAAAAACAAATCCAGCTCCGGCAGCTTTCTCAAAATCGAACCCCCACATAGTAATTCTGTTTAAGAACGGAGTCATACTATACCCTGCCGTACTTGTGGCATCTGGAGAAATCTTGATAAAAGGCTGAGGATGATAACCATTGTAAAAAGAAAGAGAAAAATCAATCTCAAACAACTGAAAATAGCCTTTTACAGCCAAATCAGAATGTTCGACTTTTTGATCCGGAAGCTTGTAAGCATTCATCCCGTAACCTTGTTTCAGCAATCCAAGATAATAAGGCGGCGAAAACGGAGACTGGTCATCCATAGTAAATTCAGCCGTCCTTTGAAGAGGAAACCAGATGGTTTCAAATCTCATCGTATCTGTGAATGTAAATACCGTCTTGACTCCAAACTTTCCAAACTTTCTGTCATTTCTATCTTCTATAAACTGGGTTGTTGTATCTTGCGGGCTTAGAATGTCTGTCGGCCTAAACTCATCTGCCTTCCCCCAGTTCACGGTTTGAATTCCTATGATCAGATTAAACTGATTTAATAAGCTGTCCGGCAGATATTCGCAATTAACACTTGCTTCCGGTATATCCAGCCTGAAATTTTCTCCCCGGCGGTATCCATCTACATTTTCGCCTGTCAAAGGATTGAGCTGATTTTCATAAAATTTGTTATAACGCGCATTGGCTTTCAGTTTAAAAATAATGTTTTTGTAAATCTGGTTCATTTCCAGCTGAATCCGGTCATAATTCAATGAATAAGAATTGGGAGTCTTTATTCCTATTCCAAGAAAAGCCAGTAATTTTCCCTGAAATAAATAAGTTTTGCTTTCAGGGGATGAAGCTCCGGTTTTACTATCTCCTCCATTTTTTTGTTCATCCAATTTCAAATCAGATAGTTCGATATCCAAATTTAATTCTTCTTCCACACCGTTTTCCTCGGAAAAAAGACAGGTAATTTGAAAGAAACTTATTAAAAAAAGGACAAAATAAAACCTTTTCATTTAGTTCTCCTTCCAGGGTTTTGCCATATTCTGCTGAGTAAAATCACTTTCCTTAATATCCGAGGAGTCAATCACTATTTTTGTTAATATATTTTTTGTTTCATGATTGGATTCCATGTTTTTGATATAAATAAACTGAGGGGTAAAGATTCCTTTTTTTACTTCCTTGATTTTTAAAGAAACCATTATTTTTTTCAGTTTTTGATCTTTTCCGTAAATTTTCATCTGCACCGGAATCATAGTTTTTTTATCGATCCAGATTTTCTTTTTTGGAAATTTTGCTTCTGAATTTTTATGAAGCGCTGTAATGAAATAACAGTCAAATTCCTCTCCTGAAATCTTGATTTTTTCATCCTTTTCTCTCTTATATTGATAGTCTTCAATTTTTGCAGATCCCATTTCTTCGTAAGAGAAGTCTGTGTCTTCAAATTCATTTTGTTTTTCTGAAGCATCCACCTGTCTGGGTCTTCCTACTCCAGGAACAAACACATACTGAAGATTGTCTTCATTTTCTTCTCTTTCAACTGAAAGACTGGTCACATTGCGTTTTAAACCATCCATAAAACGAGCCAGCATTTTCTGCTTGCCGTTTATATAAATTGTTTTCTGGATAATCATCCTGCTTTCGATTTCTTTTCCTTTATCCAAAACCGTCATTTTTGCCCACACAATGGACTTGTCAAGATGATTGGAGTTTTTGGCTAAAACCACAATTTCTTTTCCTGTTAAGGATTGGTCATCTGCCATTAAAATCAAGCTGGTTGATAATAAGGATACAAGAAAAGTTCCAAGTAAAATTTTTTTCAGCATAGTTACACCTCTTTTTTTTTATTCATAAAGTGATAAAAAATCACTTTAAATTCATTTTTTTATAATGTTTTAATTTTTTTAACAGCAAAGGAATAAGCGTAATGGAAGCAAGTCCAGTAGCAAACATCAACACAGTAGTCAATACCCCTACATAAATTAAACTGATTAAGTTACTCAGACAAAGCACTACAAATCCTGCGGAAACCGATAGAACATTGATTAAAATCCTTTCTCCTGTAAGATAAACAATGGATGAATGAATAGATTCTGCCTTTGTATTGCCCTCCATAATTTTTTTTGTAAAATCATTATAGAAGTGAATAGTATAGTCTATTCCTGTTCCAATGGCTATCGCTGAGATAATTGCGCTTACCGCATTCAGTTTAATTCCAAAAAGACTCATGATTCCGTAATTAATTAATACTGCCATAAAAAGAGGAAGAATTGCTATCAGCCCCATCATCAAAGAACGCTGCATATAAAACATGACCAAAAAAACGACCAGCATGGCAAGGATAATGCTTTGAATCTGATCTCTCACTACCATCTTATTGAGAGCTGATAAAATAGTCGAAAATCCTGTTTCCTCTATTTTATTTTTTACTTTCACTTCCTCATGAAAAAACTGCTCCAAAAGTTTTCCTGAATGTTTTGTTAAAATTTCAATGCTTTCAGAACTTCCTGACTTTAAAATAAAAGTAACTTTAGTCTTCTGCTTTCCAGAATCTAAAATACTCCTTGAATCATCCTGACTTAAAGTGCTGATAAAACTATAACATACTGCTTCTAATGCTTTTTTCTTTTCTTCTTTATCTTTAAAAACAATCATATTTCCCTTAAAATCATAGATTTCATCAGGTATCTTATAAAAATCAGGATTGCTGAAATGCTGGGTCTGATTTGATTTTTTAATCATCTGAATGAGAGAGACTGATTTCCCTACCATTTCCAGTTTATTCATTTCATTTTGAAATGTGTCTATTTTTTTTATCAAACCATAGTCAAAAACTCCGTTCGGCTTCCCACTGTCTATAATAATCTCATAGTTTGAGGTTCCGGCAAAATGAGTGCTCAAATAATGATCCGCTTTTTTGATTTTCGATTTTTCCTTAAACTGATCAATCATATTGAGATCCACAACTATAAATGGAGCGGAAACAAGGGATAGCGAGATAATACTGATCACAAATATCCAGATTACCTTTGGTTTATGGAGAATCACATTACTTAATTTTTCAAGATAGTGAGATATTTTCCCATGCTTTTCTTTCGTATCTTCGTCCTGAAGATTGATTTTGCTCAAAATATTTTTTGGTATCTTAATAAAATGAAGAAGGGAAGGAACCAGAAAAAGTGCCAAAAACAATGCGTAAAAAACCCCTATCCCCGTAAAAAGTCCAAAAAACCTGAGAGATACCACTCCATTAAAAACCATGGAAAAAAAACCTCCCATAGTGGTAAGGGTAGATAAAAAGACGGCAAAACCGATTCCCTCGACTGTCTTATGAAGCGCTTCCTTTTGCTCAACCTTGCTTTTTATCAGATAATAATAGCGGTGAACTATATGCACGCTGTATCCCGATGAAACAGCAATCAGAATAACAGGAACAATCGACAAAGCAGAGGTAACTGTCTTGCCAAAAAGAGCAATGGTTCCGAAAACCCAGATAGTTGCGATAAAGACTGAAAGCAATGGAAGAACTATACCGATCCAGTTTCTAAAACTAAGGAAAAGAATCAATGAAAAAACAAGAAGAACTATTGGTACAAGCAGTTTTATATTCTTATAAATACTTTGACTCATTTCGTCTATAATCACTTGTTCGCCAGATATATAATATGTATATTCATCCTTCAGATTGTTTTTCAGAATATTACTAATATAAGGGGTCAGTTTTGCGATTTCTTCACCTTTTAAAAAAGGAACCATTTCAATTAAAATAACCGTAGTGTGATCTGGCATTGTCTTGGCAAAGAAAAAATTCTCAAAGAAATCCCATGACAGGAGACGGTTTTTAGACAGAAAGATTTCTTTTTTAGGATTTAAAGCAAATTGAGATAAATTAATCAGAGTTGTTGATTTAATTTTTTTCGGTGTTTCTTTTAAAATCTGGGACAAATCTTCAATCATACTTGTATTAAAGTTCTGAAAGATTTTAATTTCAGCCAGCTCAAAACTCATAACTTCGCAGACTTTTTCAAACTCACTGCTTTTCATCCATTCCTGAATGGTTCCCGGCTTAATAATATTCTTTTCCAGGAGATAATTAGATAGATCTACTCCTTTTTCTGATTTGATTTTATTATGCGCAAAAAAGACTTCTATTGAGTCATTTTCTGTATATTCCGCATAAACAGTATTGACATTTATCAAAGAATTCACCTTACGGATTCTCATTTTCCATTCATTGTTTTCATCTGTATTATGTTTTATTAATTGATAAACAGCGTCAGTATTTGAAGTCAATAAGTTTTGAATTTTTTTTCTGCCCTCCTCCTGCGGAAAGTTTTCTTCCAAAAGATTTTCATTGTTAAAAAGATTGGTTAAATCCTCTGATGCTTCAATCTCATAAAAAGCTTCATTGATTATTTTACAGACGGTTTGAAACTCTTCTTCAGATAAGGATTTGAAAATATTCCGGAGTTCGGATTTAAATATTTCATTGTCAATACTTTCTATTTCATCTGTTATTTTTTTCAGTTTTTCCAGAGTCTTTAGAGTAAATATTTCATTTTTGCTTTCAATCGCAATCATCACCCCGCTTCCAGCGCCGAATTCCTTGATGGTCCAATCATAGATTATCTTGACCGGATGATCTTGAGGAATATCTTTTTTTAAATCATTTTCAATTTTTATTTGAGTTATAGCCGTAAAACCAAAAAATATCGTAAACAAAAAAGTTATTACAATGATTGTCTTTGGATATTTCAGCCCCCTTTTTATCATTTCTGTAAAGAACCCATGTTTATTGTTTGACATTGTATTCTCCTTTTATTTTTTAAGTTACTCGAGTAACCTTTTTAGTTTACTTAGTAAGTTTATAAAAAAAATATAACACAATATTTTTTCCCCGTCAAATTTTTTTTTGGAATCATCACAAATTCATGATAAATTTTACACATGGTTTTCCTTTTCACAGCGTAGATAAAATAGAATCTTTCCCGCCTTAAAATAAATCGAATTTAAAAATCAAGAGGAGTGTTAAATTGGAGAAACAAGAACTCATTCAGGAAATCATCCGGCTGAAAAAAGAAAAAAACGCGGTTATTCTTGCCCACAATTACCAGACTCCCGAAATTCAGGAAATAGCTGATTTTGTAGGAGATTCGTTAGAACTTGCAAAAATATCTCATACCATTCCTAATCAAACGATTGTTTTTTGCGGCGTTTTTTTTATGGCTGAAACTGCTCACATTCTCGCCCCGGAAAAAAAAGTCCTTCTTCCCTCGCTGGATGCAGGCTGCCCCATGGCCGATATGGCGGATCCTCATGAAATCCTTGAGCTGAAAAAAGAACATCCCGATGCCGCAGTGGTCACCTATGTCAATTCGACTGCTGAGATTAAAGCAATATCCGATATCTGCTGCACTTCATCCAATGCTTTTCAAGTCTTGAATTCAGTCAAAGAGAAAAAAATTATTTTTATCCCCGATAGAAATTTGGGTAGAAACCTTGCCCGATTTATTTCGAAAGAATTTTTTTATATTGTAGGATACTGCCCGGTTCATGAAGCAGTGAAAAAAGAAGAAATTCTGAAACTCAAAGAAATTATGCCCGATGCTGAAATCCTGATGCACCCGGAGGTCAATCCTGAGGTTGCTGTTTTTGCCGACAAGCTTTTAAGCACTGGAAATATCCTGAAATATGCAATGAATGTATCCAATAAAAACCTGATTATCGCCACCGAAGCAGGACTTCTCTACCAGCTTCATAAAAAAGCGCCTCAAAACCGCTACTTCAACATCGGACGCGACATGATCTGCCCGAATATGAAGAAAACCAACCTTCAAAATGTTTATGAAGTCTTGAAAAACGAAAGCAATCAGGTAGTCCTCGACCCTGAAATCAGGGAAAAAGCAAAAAAATCCATTGTCAGGATGCTGGAAATTTAATTTTTATATAAAGTCTAAAAACTAACATTAAAATAACCTCTATTTTTTTTCTTCGTTTTTATTTCTTCAACTCTGCACGACGCAGAGTTTCCTCGTCCGACTTGATTTCAGGGATGAAATCACGGAGGACTCCCCCTTGTCCTTAAAGACTTAACCCAACTTGCATTTTAGAATATCTAAGTAATTGATATAAAATATTTTATACATATTTACAGGGCACTATAATTAGTTTTTTAAAACACTATATTTGATTATGAATTATTTATATATACTTTTATCGCTTTTTTTCATAAATTTTTGTTTTATTTCGTGCAAGTTGGGTTAATGGAAGGAAATTGTTTTTTGCGTACTTGACACCCGATTCAACCTTGCCTTTATGCTCTGGGGTTGAAGGTTTGCAAGGATTAATCTGAAACCCGTAATGAGATGCCAAATCAGAGTAAGTGCGGTTGGCAATCGGATCAAACAAAGACGCTTTTGTAATAGCGCTTTTTAAATTATCCGGCAC
>MIAO01000045.1 GCA_001829155.1 Spirochaetes bacterium GWB1_36_13
AAATATTTTAACGCAATAATTCAAGATGTGGTACCCCATGAATTTTTTATACAATTCTTTATTAAACACTTAGAATATTTAGTGTTGAAGTTGGGTTAGGGTTGTTTAGATTGCTCCCTAAAAAAAAGTAATTTAAAAAAAATTGCAACTTTTTTTCCACTCCTCCGTCTTATATACTGTAATTTTTTTAAAAGATTGAAGGAGTATGATATGATCGAAATCACCCTTATTGGACGAGGCGGACAGGGAATTGTCGTCGCAGGAGATATTCTTGCCAAAGCGCTTTTTTATCAGGGATTTTTTGTCAAAAGTTTTCCAGCTTTCGGAACAGAAAGAAGGGGCGCTCCAGTTAAATCTTTTTTAAGAGTCTCCCATGAAAGAATTAAAGAAAGTTATCAAATTTATAAACCAGACTACTATGTTATTTTTGATTCTATTCAGGCCAACGGCTTGCCGCTCGGCGTGAACGGACTGGTCAACGCACCCGAGTTTAAAACAATCCACCATTTAAACTGTCTCGACGCCAATAAAATTGCCGTTAAAAACCGCTTGGGCTCACCTACCAACCCGATTATCAATACCACTATGCTCGGAGGACTGGCAGGTCTTTTGGAAGAACTTGATTTTCATAATCTGGAAAGAGCTATCCAGGAAACCCTTCCGGCTCATCTTCTCAAGAAAAATATGGATTCCGCGTTTCAAGCTTATTCTGAAATGAACCAAAAATACGGTGAAGAAAGGTACTGGACCCTGAAATGCGCATAGAAAATCCTGTTTGTTATTCCGATAAACCGATTACCGGGAATAAGGTCGGTTCATGGCGTTTTGTAGAACCCTATCTTTCTGACAAAAAACCTCCCTGTCAAATAGAATGCCCCCTTGAGCACTCCATTCGTGAAGTTTTTGACTTGATTCAAAAAAACAGCCGGAAAGAAGCTTTTCTGACTATGGCAGATAAAAACCCTTTTCTTTCCATGACTGGCTCTGTCTGTCCTCATTTCTGCGAAGGAGGATGCAGTCGGAAAGAAGTGGATGAAAGTCTCATGATTTCTGATACTGAAGCAAGTCTTGGAAAAATGTTTATCGATGAGCCCCTCGATGTTCTTTCAAAAAAACAAAAATTTACTTTTAAAACTGCTGTGATAGGAGGCGGACCCTCCGGACTTGCTGCTGCTTTTCATCTGGCAAGAAGAGGAATTGCTGTTGATTTATTTGAAAAGGAAGACAAACTCGGCGGAATGCCCTGGTTTGGAATTCCCGATTACAGGTTGGATAAAAATCTTTATTTTAAAGAAATAGAAAGAGTATTAAAAACTTTTCCAAATATTCAGGTGTTTCTTAATCATGAAATTACTCAAAAAGATATTGAAAGTTTCCAAAAAAAATACGATGCTGTTTTTATCGGAGCCGGGAAGCAGCAGGCAGTGGAATTTCCAGATAAAAAAGTAATAAAAGGCTTTGAATTTTTAAAAAACTACCATAAAGGAACCGCTCATTTTCCTCAAAACGGAACCTATTTAGTCTTAGGCGGCGGAAACACTGCAATGGACATTGCAGGATACCTTTTAAGAAACGGGAATCAGGTCAGGATTATTGTGAGAGGGAACAAACTGAGGGCTTTTGAGAAAGAAGTTTCAGAAGTGATTGAAAAAGGCGGACTTGTTTTTTACAAGACAGAGTTTGAAAAATGGGAAAATAAAAAAGTATTTCTTAAATCTGAGGGACATGCCACTTCTTTTGAAGCGGATGGTATTTTTGCCTGTTTTGGGCAGGAAGCGGAAAATGTTTTTAAAAATATTGCGGAAAATGATAAAGTCTATTTTATCGGGGATCTTGAGTCTGAAAATGCGACAGTGGTTCATGCTGTGGCCAGTGCGAAAAAAGTAACAGAAGCTTATCTTTCTAAAAAATTTCTATTCAAAAAAACAGAAGACAAACCATTGGTACAACACGATGAAATCAACTGGGACTACTGGAAAAAGAAAAAAGAACCCCGGAAAAAAGATATGAATGAAGAAGCCGAGCGCTGCATGCAGTGCGGAACCTGTACAGCCTGCGGAATCTGTGAGACTTTTTGCCCTGATTTTGCGATCAGCATCGACTCAGGAAAAGCAGATTTTGACTATAACTACTGCAAAGGATGTGAAATTTGCCAGGAAGAATGTCCCCGGGCTGCTATCTGTATCAGGGAGGTCAAACAGTGAAAAAAATCTTGAAAGGAAATCAGGTTATTGCTTACGCTGTCTCTCAAGCCAATATTTCAGTCATACCTGTTTTTCCGATTACCCCTCAGACCACTATTATTGAAACCATTGCAGAACTGATTAAAAACGGAAAAATGTCTTCTTATTATATTCCTATGGAATCTGAGCATTCTGTTATGGCTGCCTGTATTGGAGCGGCTTCGGCAGGAGTGCGTACCTTTACAGCTACCTCAGGGCAGGGGCTTTTATACATGCATGAACTTCTGCATTGGGCATCCGGAGCCAGACTTCCCATTGTGATGGGAGTAGTCAACCGTGCCGTGGCGCCGGGATGGAACATCTGGATGGATCAATCCGATACCGTATCGCAAAGAGATACAGGCTGGATTCAAATTTACTGCACAACTCATCAAGAGATTTATGATCATTTATTTATCGCCTACCGGCTTTCTGAAAAAGTCCTCCTTCCCTCCATGGTGATTCAGGATGCTTTTTTTCTTTCCCATACGATGGGAGAGTTTGAGTTTGAAGAAAATGAGAAGATCAACCGTTTTATGAAAAGTCAGCCTGAAATCCCTTTTGCTTTTGATTTTAATCAGCCCAAAACACTGGGAAGCCTTTCAGACGATACAAATTATATGGAATTTAGGGAAAAAATTTATACTGCTTTTATCGACGCTCAACAAGAAATCAAAGACCTCTATCAGGAATTTGAACAACAATTTGGAAGAAGCTACCCAATCTACGAAACTTATCAGCTTGATGACGCTGAAATTGTTTTAGGTCTTTCTGGAACAATTTATGAAACTTCTTACGAAGCTATTGACGATCTCAGAAAAGAAGGGATTAAGGCAGGAATGGTCAAGATCCGTTATTTGAGGCCTTTTTTCACTGAAGAACTCAGAGAACTCATGAAAAACAAAAAAAAGATGCTGGTGATTGACCGTAATTTTTCATTTGGAAGAGACGGCGTTTTTGCTTCTGAAATCAAAGCCGCATTACAAAAAGACCCGATTGAGATAAAAACGGTGATTGCCGGACTCGGCGGAAGAGATGTGACTAAAAACACTGTTAAAATGATTGTAAAAAAATCACTGAATGAAAATCTTCCTGAGATTTACTGGGAAAAAGAGGTGTTTGTTTAATATAAGGGAAAGTTTTAAAAAGAGTAACTATTTTCAGTATCTGTTCCAAGTTTCTGGAAAATAATTTTTTATTCAATGTATTTTAAACTAAATTTATTTTATATTATTATCATTTTAATGATAATATTAATCTGTTTTATTCTTTTTCTATGTTATATTTAAGAATAATACAAGGAAGCATTTAAAAATGATAGAAAAAAGTTTAATATTAAAAATTTTTGAAGCTGCTTATATGCAGAGATGGAACGATAAGATCCGTCCCATGGATATATTTGAGCTCGATAAACAGGGTCATAAAATGTTTATTGCCTATTTTCTGGGAAAATTTCAGGAAAAAGATCCGGAACTGGACTGGTCGCAAATTATTGAGGGTGGAATCTTTGAACTTCTTTATCGGATTGTGATCACAGACTTAAAACCTTCCATTTTTTATAAAATCAAAGCCAATCCCATAAAACATTCCCGTCTCAACCAATGGGTCTATCAAAACCTTGAAGAAGTCTTAAAACCCCTTGGAAAAGATTTTTTAATCCGTTTTCAAAAATATTTTGAAGAATCCGACAATAATGTCAACAAGAGGATTTTAAGCGCCGCTCATGTCTATTCATCATTCTGGGAATACAATCTCCTCCTCCCCTTCAACCAAAATGCCTACGATAAAAAAGAAATCGAGGAAGGCTTTCAAAAACGCCTTGAACAATACTACGATCTGGAAGGGATGAAACAGCTTGCTCTTTATCAAAACTACCGTCAGTTTATCGATTTATGCGGTCAGCTCCGCTTTCAATACCGCTGGTCAAACCTTCACAGGGTTCCGAAAACATCTGTACTGGGGCACTCTCTTTTTGTCGCTGTTTTTTCCTATTTTTTTTCAATCGAAGAAAAGTACGCTCCTAAAAGAATTTACAATAATTTTTTTACGGGTCTTTTTCATGACCTGCCTGAAATTCTCACACGGGATGTGATTTCGCCTGTCAAAAGATCCGTGGAAGGCATGGAAGAACTGATTAAAGAATATGAGAAAGAACAGCTTGAAAAATGGATTTACAGCCTGCTTCCTCCTTTTTTCATCGAAGAGATCAGGCTTTTTGCTGAAACAGAGTTTGAAAACAGCATACTGGAAAACGGCAGCCTGAAAACAGTGTCTCTTTGCCAGCTCAATGAAAAATATAATTTGGATCGCTTTTCTCCAAGAGACGGGAAACTGGTGAAAGAAATGGATGAACTGGCCGCTTTTATTGAAGCTTATGAAGCGGTTGAAAATGGAGCCACCAGCCCGAAATTCAAGGAAGCTTATCAGAGAATACGGGAGAAAACCCTTTCAAATCCGACTCACGGAGCCGGGCTTGAAAAGATTTATCATAGTTTTATCAATGAGGAGGTAAAATGAAAAAAATAATTATTGCTGCTTTTATTGTATTTTTGAGCTACGGCTGCGGTCAGAAGACACCCATTAAAATAGGATTTGCAGGAAATCTGAGCGGAAAAATGTCTGACCTCGGAACCGATGCGAGAAACGGAGCCATTCTTGCGGTTGAAAAAATCAACTCTGAAGGCGGGATTGACGGAAGAGATATCGAATTGATCGTAAAAGACGATGAAGGAAACGCGGAAACCGCAAAAAAAATAGATCAGGAACTGATTGACGAAAAAGTCTCTCTGATTATCGGACATGTTTTAAGCGGAATGTCTTTGGCCGCTCTGCCTCTGATGAATGAAAAACAGATGCTTCTTTTCAGTCCTACCAGCGTTTCAAACGCTTTTACCGGAAAAGATGATTTTTTTATCCGTACTTCTGCGGCAACTAAAGCAGCTATTGATACATTTGCGGATTATACTTTTCAAACTCTGAAAATAAATAAAGTATCTTTTGTTTATGACTTATCCAATAAAGGCTATACGGAAGACTGGTACAAAAATTTCAGCTCCCGATTCGAAAAAATAGGCGGGAGTGTGAAAAAAGTGAAAACTTACACCTCAAATCCTGATAATGACTATGGAAAACTGGTACAGGACTTGGCTTTTGATGATCAGGCAATTGTCATTGTCGGGGGACCTTTAGACGCTGCTCTCATCTGCCAGCAGATCAGAAAGTTTAATTCCAAAACTCCGATTCTGATTGCTGGAAGCGCGGTGGCTGAAGCTTTAATTCAGAACGGAGGAAAAAGCGTAGAAGGGGTCTTTTTATCTTATAATTTTGATCAGAATAGTGAAATCCCTCAATTTAAAGAATTCAAAGAAGCTTTCCAAAAGAGATTCGGCAATAGCCCCAACTTCACCGCTAAATATTCTTATGAAACAGTTATGGTCATTCAATCAGTTCTGACTGGAATGAAAGATCCTGATCCAGTTAAAATTAAAAAAGCAATCCTGGATAAAGCTGTTTTTGAAGGTCTTCAGGGAAAAATCGAATTGGATGCCAACGGTGACGCGCAGCCGGCGGTTTTCTTTTTTACAGTTGAAAACGGGAAATTTAAAAGGATTTATTAAAAAATGCGAAAAAACTTAAAACAGCTCCTTATTTTAAGTTTTAGTCTGGTTATCCTGGTTCCTCTTTTGGTAATCGGGATTTCCGTTTTTAAAATTGTAGCTGAAAAACAGGAAAAACAGATTACTGAAAAAAATCTGGCTCTTGCCAAGGCTCTCTCATCTGAAATTGAAATGTTTATTGAAAACCCTAAAAGTATTTTAAAACGCCTTCATCATGTTTTAGATCAGGAAACGATTATTAAAGAAAAATCAATTCATCTCTATCTTGAAGCAATCATACAATCTTTCCCTTTTTTTGAAGCTCTTTTTATGCTGGACAAAAACGGAAAAGTAGAATACTTTGCGCCTTATAATAAAAATTATATTAATAATGATATGTCTTCCCAGAATTTTTTTAAAAACTCTGCCGGTTCGGATAAAATGTATTTTTCACAGGTTTTTATGTCGCAGATGAACGGAGCGCCTGCTATTGTGATTGTAGAACCCATGAAAAACAATTACCTAGTGGCTTATTTTAATCTGGAATTTCTTTCACGGATTATCAGAAGATTTTCTTTGGGTCAGGAAATCTTTGCGGGGATTGTGGATCAAAAAGGAGAATTGATTTCTTTTTCAGATGAAGTTATGGCAAAACAACGCTATAATATCAGTAATTTAAAGATTATCCAGCTGGGACTCCAGAAAAAAGAAAAAACACTTTATGAAGAGTATAGAAACGAAATGATGCTTTTCAGCGTTGCTTATATTCCAACAACCGGATGGGTTACTTTTTTATTTCAAAGCAAGGAAAACGCTTTTGAAATTGTCAGCGTGACCCAGATGATTTTCGGAGCCGGTTTTTTTCTTGCTCTTTTTCTTGCTATTCTTCTGGCTGTCTGGAGTTTAAAAAAAATACTGACCCCTCTTTCCAAGCTGACTATCCAATCAAAAAAAATCGCAGACGGACAGTACAATATTTCTACTTCCGATGAAGAATTTGAAGAATTTAAAACAGTCTTAAACGATTTTCAGCTTATGGCAAAAGAAATCGGAAAAAGAGAGAATGAACTCAAAAAATCTCAAAAAGAAATTCAGCATTCTTTAGAAGAAAAAGACATTCTTTTAAAAGAAATTCATCACCGGGTCAAAAATAATATGCAGATTATTTTAAGCCTTCTCTATCTTCAAACCAGCAATATAGAAGATGAAAGAATCATCAAGATTCTTCAGGAAAGCCAAAACCGGATCAAAGCAATGGCTCTCATTCACGAAAAACTTTATCAAAACAACGACTTGTCAAAAATCAATTTTGCCGATTATATTCAAACCCTGACTCATTTTTTATCCCGTTCCTATACTCCCAATCTTTCATTGGTCGATATTCAATTTGATATGGAACCGCTTGCTCTTTCTGTCGATAAAGCGATTTACTGCGGATTGATTATGAATGAGCTTTTATCAAACTGTTTTAAATACGCATTCCCAAACAAGAGAGAGGGAGTCATTATAATTTCTCTTAAAAACCTCTATGGAAACTATATCAGTCTGGGAATCAAAGATAACGGGGTAGGTCTTCCCGAAAGTCTGGATATTCGGACAACAGAGTCTTTAGGACTTCAACTGGTTGTCAGTTTATCGGAACAGCTTAAAGCAAAACTTGAAATTTCAAGAACAGAGGGAAGCGGTTATGTTTTAATCTTTGTAAATGATTAAAAAAAATTGCTGTTTTTAAGATATTTTTTTTAATTTATATAATGTAAAAAAGTTTAAGTGAAGTAAAAAAAGGACTTATGATGGAAAAGAAGAAAATCCTCATTGTCGAAGATGAGAGAATTGTAGCCAAAGACTTGAAACGAAGATTGGAAATTATGAATTACACGGTTTCCGGTACAGCTGTTTCTGGTGAGGAAGCTTTAATTCAATTTGAAACATCCGGACCGGATCTCATTTTGATGGATATCCGCATTGAGGGGCAAATGGATGGCATAGAGACAGCTCAGAAAATCCTCGAAAAAAAATATACCCCTATTATTTACCTCACCGCTTTTTCAGATCACGCTACCCTCGAAAGAGCAAAAAAAACAGGTCCCTTTGGATACATTTTAAAACCTTTTGAAGAAAGAGAGCTTCAGATCACTATCGAAATGGCTCTTTATAAACACCAGATGGAAAAAAAACTCAGAGAGAGCGAGGAATGGTTTGCGACAACCCTCTCCAGTATAGGAGACGGAGTCATCGCTACTGATGAACAAGGCATTGTACGATTTATGAATTTAATTGCTGAAGAATTGACCGGCTGGAAATTGAACAAAGCAAAAGGACAAAACCTGAAAGAAATTTTTCATATTATCAATGAAGAAACCAGAGAAAAAGTAGATAACCCGGTTTATAAAGTGATTGAACAAGGAATCATTGTCGGGCTTGCCAACCATACAATTTTAATTAAAAAAGACGGATCTGAGATTATTATTGACGACAGCGCTGCCCCGATTCGGGATGAAAACGGCAAGCTGATGGGTGTTGTTCTTGTTTTCAGGGATGTTTCAGAAAAAAGAAAACAGGCGAAAGAGCTGGAGGAAAGCGAATACCGCTTCAGAACATTGGCAAATATGATATCTTCCGCCGCAATTATCTGTCAGGATGATGCGATTGTTTATGCCAATTTTACAGCTGAAAAAATGACCGGTTATTCTTTTGAAGAACTTTCTAAAAAAACCGTTTTATCGCTTTTTCACCCCAATGTTCAGCCGCTTCTGGTAGAAAAAGGAATCGGTAAAAGCTGCCAGACTTTTTTCAGCTACTGTTCTGAAACCCGTCTGATGACAAAAGATCAAAAAGAACTCTGGGTTCATCTCAATAGCCAGTCAATCCAATATAAAGGACAAAAAGCTCTTCTTTTAAGTCTTTTTGACATTACCGAGCGGATTGAAAACATGAAAAATATTACTCATGTCCTTCAAAAAAATCTTCAAGATACGATGAATGAAATCAAATTCAAGGAAGAAATGCTGATTCAGCAATCCAAACAGGCTGTTATGGGAGAAATGATAGAAAATATCGCCCACCAGTGGAAACAGCCTTTAAGCGCTATCGGTCTTCTGATCCAAAATATTAAAATGGCTCAGAAAAACAACCAGCTTTCCGGAGATTTCATTGAAAAACATTATCAGGAATCAATGGACATAATAAACCACATGACCCACACGATTGACAGTTTTAGAAATTTTTTAAAACCAGACCGCCATGAGATTAATTTTAATTTAAAAGATCTCATTGAGCAGACTGTGGACATGATTCAAGACAGCTTTAAATTTCATAATATCGGAGTCCGGTTAAAGCTCCAGGAAAATCTTCCCATGTATGGAAACCCCAATGAACTCTCTCAGGTTCTATTAAATCTTTTGGTCAATGCTAAAGACAGTGTTTTAGAAAACGACATCAAAAAACCTTTGATAGAAATCAGCCTTTTGAATAAAGACGACAAGAAAATAATCTTAATTATAGACAATGCCGGAGGCATCCCTGAAAAAATTGCCTCTGAAATTTTCAAGCCTTATTTTACGACTAAAAAAGAAGGTACCGGCATCGGTCTCTATATGTCTAGAAACATTATCGATAAAAGCTTTCAAGGAACATTGACTTTTAAAAACAATGGTCAGGGCACAGAATTTAAAATAGAAATCTAAAAGCAGGAAACAATGAATTCACATGAACCGATTTTTTCTCAATGCAGTAAATGCCAGCATCTCATTCATCATGATGCAAAAGTCTGCTCATTTTGTAAATCGCCCAATCCAATCAAAAATGGACACAGTCAATATGAAATCAATTTTTTAAATCAGAAAGAAATAAAAACAATTTCTCATCACTGGAAATTTGATTTTTTATCCGATACAGGAAAAGTCAGAGAAAAAAACGAAGACAGTCTGATTGGGTTCAGTATTCCTTTTCAGGAACCAAACGGCTCTTTTTCTGAAACCCATTTCCTTTTAGTTTGTGACGGAATGGGAGGCGCCGCTGCCGGAGAAATCGCCAGTAAAACAACTGTTCATTCTATTACCCGATATTTTATCAGCCAGCTTCAAGAATATCCTGTATCCGATTTTTCAGGCAATATTTTTCCCCTGATGAAAATATCGATTCAGTACGCCAATGAAGTCTTATTGAAAAAAACATCCCTGAATCCTGATTTGACTGGCATGGGCACAACCGCGGTTCTTGCCTTTCTTTATAAAAATCAGGTTTTTTTCGGGCATGTGGGAGACTCAAGGCTTTATTGGATCAGCCAGAAAAAAATCACACAGATCACAGAAGATCATTCTCTTTTCAACGCTCTTTTAAAACAAGGCAGTGTCAAAGAATCCGACCGGAATACTTTTACCCAGAAAAATGTCATCACTCAGGCTCTGGGCGTGTCGGCTGAGATTGATTTAGATTTATCATCGGAAGGGAAAAACCCTCTATCGGTTTCTAAAAATGATTTTATACTTCTGGCAAGCGACGGTCTGACAGGACATTTAAACGATCAGGAGATACTGGAAATCATAAAGCAGAATAAACCGATCTCATCTCTTTGCAAAGAACTGATCGACGAAGCCAACCGCAGAGGTGGAAAAGACAATATCAGCGTGATTCTGGCTCAATATTTAGGATAATTATTTCGCAAATTTCCGGATTACATCCAAAAGCTGTTCTTCCATAAAAGGTTTAATAATCCATCCTGCCGCGCCGATCTGTTTTGCTTCCTGCATCAGACTGACTTCAGTTTCAGTCGTCATCATGATCACCGGAATCAGTTTATACTGAGGCTGGCTTTTAAACCATTTCAAAAATTCAATTCCGTTTTTTTTAGGCATATTAATATCACAAAACACAAGAGAAATCCGTTTGTTTTCTTTTTCTAAAGTTTTCAGGTTTTCAATTGCTTCCTCGCCGTCCCATGAATGCTGATGCTTAAACCCGGCATCTTCTAATATCATTTCCAGATTTGCTTTGATCACATTTGAATCATCTAAAGTAAAAATGATTTTTTCCATGATTCTCCCTCAACACTCATTTTTTTAAAACTCAATAAATCCATTCGGATGGACATTTTCTTTATTCTGCTGTTCAGCATAGCGGATTTGGGCTTCTTTAATCTTCTCGACAATCCGGTTTTGATTGCTGATTTTTTTTACCAATGTTTTCCCTGTATGAGGATAAAAATAAATTTTTCTGGCATCCAGCCCGCCGATACTTTCTGAAACAATGGGAATATTTTCCAATGAAAGGTATTTTCTGGCAAAATCGATATTGTTTTTTCCCACCTGAAAACGGCTTTCCTCGTCAAAAAGCCCCCCGAAAAGCTTTGCCTGAAGGTTTTTTTTACTGGCTCCTTTTTTTAAGCTTTCATTAATAATCATATCCATTGCAAATATTCCATACTGAGTTTTTGATGTATAAATTTTTTTCTCATTGATTTCTACATCCTGAGGCAGCATGAAATGATTCATCCCTCCTATCCGGCTCACAGGATCAAAAAGGCAAACCGATACGCAGGAGCCCAGAACCGTCGAAATAATCACATCATCCCCGCTTACAAAATACTCGCCCGGGTAAAGAATAAATAAATACTGGTTTAGTTTCACATTTCGTTTTAAAATCATAAAAATTATTATTCCATAAAAAAATAGAATTGTATATTTAATAATACGCCTTTTATAATTAAAATATACTATAAATGAAGAATGAATAAAAAAAAGATTATATTATTTTTAAAAAAGTCGATAAATCAAAAAAAAATCAAAGAAGTTTGAGATGAAATCAAAAGTAAAAATTTACAGAATGTCTTCCTATGCTTCCATGCCTCAAAAAGGAAGTGTTCACGCCGTAGGATGGGATATCCGCTCAGATCTTTCCATGCTTGCCAGAGAAGAATACGATAAAAAGATTCCCAATACTTTATTCGATGAATTTCTGGAAGATTTTTCAATTACCTTAAAACCTCAGGAAGTGAAAGTATTGCCCACAGGATTAAAGGTGGAACTTGAAAAAGATATGGAAATGGATATCAAGCCCAGAAGCGGGCTTTTTTCCAGAAACGGAATCCTTGCCGCAGGAACGATTGATCCTGATTATAGGGGAGAAATCGGGATTATGATGATTAATCTGGGGCCGAAAGTGGTAGAAATCAAGCACGGAGAAAGACTGGCACAGGCAGTTTTACGGAAAGTGTATAACGAAGACAGTCTTTTTTTTGAAGTCGGCGATGAAAAAGAACTCACCCCGACTGAAAGGGGACAGGGCGGCTTCGGAAGCACCGGAATCAAGTAGAATCACCCGTATTTGATTTTAAAAAACAAAATCATCGATGCAAGCACCAAAGTCAGAGAATTGGCAAGAATAATCGGCATATCCTTCATAAAAATACCGTAAATCAGCCATAAAATAATGCCTCCCGTAAAAAGAAGGAACATTCCGAGAGAAATATCCTTGGCTGATTTGCTTTTCCAAGTTTGAATCAGCTGGGGAAGAAAAGCAATGGTGGTCAGACTTCCTGCCGTAAGTCCTAAAATTTCTATCATAGTCATTCGTTTTATTTTCCTTTTATCAATCATTATCTATACTAAACAGAAAGGGGTCTTTTTTTTACAATTTAAAATCATTTCAGTATATAAAACACACGGTCTTTTTTTCTGGAAATCAGTTTGGGATATTTTTCGGAATAACCGATAGGAATCAAAGCGGCCAATTCATATTCAGAAGGATTGAGACCCAAAAGGCTTGTTATTTCATTTCCCTTTTTCATCACATCTGACATCCAGCAGCTCGATAACCCCAATTCCACCACTGCCAGCTGGATATTTTGAATCACAGCAGAAACAGATTGAAATGCAATCATCCGTTCGTGTTCATCTTCTATTTTTTCAGAAAAGACTGCTATGACAGTCTGAGCGCCGCCTAAAGTAGCCGCAAAAGAACGGCTGGAATCAATTATGCTTGAAATCCCGCCAAAAAGCTTCTCGATTTTCAGCCGGGTATAAATCTGAAAAGACTCTTCTGTGAGCTTTTTCAAATCTCCGATCATTTTCTCCGACTCCACTACCGCGATTTTCCACGCTTGAAGATTGGTTCCGGAAGGAGCCCAGAGCCCTGCTTCCACTATTTTTTCTATTTTTTCCTTTTCCACTTTTACAGACAGAAAAGCCCGCACACTTCTTCTTTTTTTTACCAGTTCAAAAAAATCCATGATCTATCCTAGTTGCTTTTTTCAAGCTTTTGATTTTCAATTAATTTTTCAATTTTTTCTTTTTCTATGGGTTCATTTTTTTTAGTATCACTCCTTTCTTCACTCGTGGATTCTTCTGTTTTATTAATCATGGGGAGTAAAACAATTTCTACCCTTCTATTGAGTTTTCTATTCTCCATTGTGTCATTGGGCACAATCGGTTTAAACTCGCCGTAGCCGACAGCGGCTAAAAGTTTCGGATCAATACCCTGATTTTGAAAAAAACGCACGACTGAGATCGCTCTTGCAGCCGAAAGCTCCCAGTTGGTCGGAAATTGGCTTGCGATCGAAGATACAATCGGGAGATCATCCGTATGGCCTTCCACAAATATCTGCTTATCCTTCACATCTTGAAGAATTTTTGCGACCGATTGAAGAACTTTTTCTCCTTCTTTGGTTACAGAAGCTTTACCTGAAGCAAAAACCACTTGATTGAGTACTTGAATCGTCAGCTTGTCTTTGAGTTTTGTGATTGTGATTTCTTTCTTATCGATTTCTTGTTTCAGTTCATCCACCAGCTGCGTGTAAACTTGATTGATTTTTGAGATTTCCTCGTCTTTTTCCTTGAGTTTTTTCTCTCCTTCCTCAGCAAGCTTTGCAATTTTTTGATTCAACTCATTCATCATAGCTTCTTTTTCTTGAATCTGCTTTTTTATTGCCTCAGCTTGAGATTCTACTGATTTACTTTTGTTTAAAGCTTCTTGAGTTTTCGCTTCGTTTTCTTTGAGCTGGCTTTTCAGCTTGGCGATTTCATCTGCCAATAGTTTTTTCTGTTCATTCAGAGATTTGCTCAATGAATCTTTTAATTGATTCATATCTTTTTTAAGCGATTCAACTTCTTTGTTTTTTTTGTCTATTTCCTCTTGATTCTTAGAAATATTGGGATTTTTTAAAGCATTTTGCGAATAAAGCTTTTCATTTTCTTCCATTTTTCCCTGCATTTCAGCCATATTGGCAGAATAAGTTTCCTTTTCACTTTTTAATTCATTTTCAAGCGCTGTTTTCTCATCAGAAATTTTTTGCATCTGGAGTTTTAATTGATTGATTTCTTCTTGAAGAGTTTCCGATTCTTTTTGTTTTTCTGCAAGAGCTTTTTCCAATTCCCCATTCTTGTTTTTCAAAGCCTCATGGTCTTCGGGTTTGATATTGGAGCCGCATCCAAAAATAAATAGGATAATCCCTAAAATACCTAAAAATTTTTTCATAAATACCTCCTGTAATTGATTTATTTTAAAAAAAACTTCTGTTTTTACCTGTAAAAAAGACTGAGTCCTTTCAGAAAATTCCTTAAAAACTGATCCTTGCATTCTTTATAATTCCGATGATCCTTGTTTCTAAAAAAAGCGGAAAGTTCCGGCTTTGAAATAGGAAACCCAGATAGTTTCATGATCTGAAGCATTTCTTCTTCCTTAAGTTCTAAAGCGATCCGAATTTTTTTCAAAACAATATTGTTGGTCAATTCTGTTTTTTGAACCGGTTTTGCTCCCTCTTCTTTTTTTCCCCGTTTTTCGATAATCAAGCCGTCTAAAAAAGCTTCCAGAGCCTTTGCGGGGCACTCTAAAAATTCTTCATCCTCTTCCTTTTTAAAATAGTCCGCCAGCTCAAATTCAGTCAGCTGATATCCGCCCAGAGAAAAACAGTGGAGCATCTTTGCATCTTTTAAATCTAAAGCATAACGGAAGCGTTTTAAAATATCATTATTTTTCATTTCTCACCAATTTTATTTTTTTCAAAGATTTTTATCTATGATTTCTTCTTTTATTCAATTAAATTTAATACCCATAACAGTTAAAACTGTTTTTTTTAAACACCCATACTATCATAAACAGGAAAATCTTTTATGAATCAAAACCAGATTTCACCCGAAGAAATTAAAAACTGTATTTCAGTTTTAGAAAACTTATTACAAAACAACGCCCTGATTCACTCTTTGTCTCAAGAAGAGCAAACCGCTCTCATTTCTGCGGCCGGAAAACTTTCCAGACCCGACCCTGAAGAAATCAAAAAACGAAGAAAAGAGAAAAAACAGCTTAAAAAACAAGAAATCACTCTGAAAGAAAAAAAAGCAAGAGCCGCTACAGGAATCCGCCTTGCCCGGGAAACTAAGGTTTTTACAGCGCCCAAAGAAATTTCATCTTCAGAAACTCAAGAAGAATATTTAGAACTTCAATCTCCCAGAAACTGTTATGTCTGTAAAACTCCTTTTACCCGTCTCCATTTTTTTTATGACTCGATGTGCCCTTCCTGTGCCCAGTTAAACTATCAAAAACGATTTCAGTCTGCCCCTCTCCATGGAAAAGTAGCTTTAATCACCGGTTCCAGACTGAAAATCGGATATCAAGCCACATTGATGATGCTTCGCTCAGGAGCCACCGTTATTGCCACCACCCGGTTTCCTGTCGATTCAGCCCTCCGGTTTTCAAAAGAAGAAGATTTTCATATCTGGAAAGACCGTCTCCAGATTTACGGCCTGGATCTCCGCCACACCCCGAGCGTGGAAATCTTTGCCAGCCACATTGAACAGACTTACGACCGTCTGGATATTTTAATCAACAACGCTGCCCAGACTGTACGCCGCCCCTCGGGTTTTTACGCTCATTTAATGGAAAATGAAACCAAATCAATTGAAGAACTTCCAGAATCGGTTCAATTTCTTCTGGGGCATTACCGGGAATGTATTGAAAGAATTGACTCTGTCTCAAAAACAGCGCTTGCCAATGAATCCAATCTTCCTGTAAGCTGGCATGGAAAACTTCCCGGCATCGGACTTCGAGCCTCTGCCAAGCTTTCCCAGATTCCCTATGCCTACGACAATGCGCTGGATACAGAAAAAGTTTTCCCAAAAGGAGAACTGGATCAAGACCTCCAACAGGTGGATTTACGCGAAACCAACAGCTGGAGATTAAAACTCGGTGAAATCCCCACATCTGAAATGCTTGAACTTCAGCTGGTGAATGCAGTGGCCCCTTTTGTCCTGGCAAACCGGCTCATTCCTATGATGAAAAGAGATTATACAGGACAAAAACACATTGTCAATGTTTCTGCTATGGAGGGAAAGTTTTTCAGATTTAAAAAAGGGGAAAGACACCCTCATACCAATATGGCGAAAGCGGCTCTCAACATGATGACCCATACTGCCGCTGACGAACTGGCCGACCACGGAATTTATATGAATGCTGTGGATACAGGATGGGTGACAGACGAGGATCCTGTCAAGCTCTCTAAACTCAAAGAAGAGCTTCATGACTTTCAGCCTCCATTAGATATTGTGGACGGTGCTGCGCGCGTCTGCGATCCTTTTTTCGATGGAATTCTGACCGGAAAACACTGGTGCGGAAAGTTTTTAAAAGATTATTTTCCAATCGACTGGTAAAAAAGAGTATCTTATGAAAACATAAGATACTCTTTTTGATTAAATCATTATGGTTTGGATTGTTATTGAGAAGCAAGAATTCCTGAAATATGGTTTTTAAAATCCGCATATTCATGAAAAACAGGGTACTGAGGAAAATCATCGATCACTCTTTGAGGCGGCTTAAAAAGGATTCCATGATCCGCTTCGCCAAGCATTGTCGTGTCGTTATACGAATCTCCGGCAGCAATTACTCTGTAGTTCAGCTCTTTAAAAGATTTTACCGCTTTCTTTTTTCCATCTGTGATTCGAAGATGATAATTCACAATTCTTTTTTTCTCATCCGTCTCTAAAGAATGGCAAAACAAGGTGGGATATCCGAGTTTTTTCATGAGCGGCATGGCAAACTCATAAAAAGTATCCGATAAAATCACAACCTGAGTCTGTGTCCTGAGCCAATTTAGAAAATCTCCTGCTCCTGGAAGAGGATCCAGAGTACCGATTACATCCTGAATATCATTTAAAGTCAGCCCATGCTGATCCAGTATTTCCAGCCTGCCTTTCATCAAGACATCGTAATCTGAAATATCCCTTGTGGTCAGTTTCAGTTTTTCAATTCCTGTTTTTTGTGCTAACGCAATCCAGATTTCAGGAATTAAAACTCCTTCCAGATCCATTGCCATCATAAAAGGTTTCGATATCATAAAAAAAGCTCCTTTTATTCTTTTGCCGGTCTTTCACCGAGGATTTCCAATATTTCATCCGCCTGCAGTGTTTCTTTTTCCAAAAGCGCTTGAACCAGTATTTCTACTTTTTCCTTATTTTCTTCAAGGATTTTTCTCGCTTTTTCAAATTGAATAAAAATCAATTCCTGAGCTTCCCGGTCAATTTCTCTGGCTGTTTCTTCGCTATAGTCTTTGTATCTGCCCATTTCTTTTCCGATAAAAATAGGGCTGTCATCCTTGCCGTATGTTAAAGGACCGAGTTTTTCACTCATTCCCCATTTACAGATCATTGATCTGACAAGAGCAGTCGCATGCTCGATATCGCTTGCCGCTCCGGTAGAGATAAAATCTTTTCCAAACCAATGCTCTTCGGCGGCTCTTCCGCCTAAAAGCACAGCTATCCGGCTCAATAAATAAGTCTTATTGTGAGTAAAATAGTCTTGTATCGGAAGCGATTGAGTCGTACCCAAAGAACGGCCTCTCGGAATAATCGTTACTTTATGAATAGGATCGTATTCAGGAAGCATATGCGCCACCACCACATGCCCGGCTTCATGATAGGCAGTGTTGGTCAATTCATCTTTTGTCATGACCCTGCTTCTTCTTTCAGGTCCCATCAGTACTTTATCTCTTGCTTCTTCAAAATCAATCATTGAGATCGTCGTTTTTAATTTTCTGGCTGCGATCAAGGTCGCTTCATTCACCATATTTTCAAGATCCGCCCCTGAAAATCCGGGAGTCCCCTGTGCCATTTTTTCAATCTGCACATTATCTTCAATCGGTTTGTTTTTACAATGAATTCTTAAGATTTTTTCTCTTCCCTTTAAGTCGGGTTTATCCACCACAATCTGTCTGTCAAACCGCCCGGGTCTTAAAAGCGCAGGATCCAAAATATCCGGTCGGTTGGTAGCCGCGATCACGATAATGGTTTCTTTATTGTTAAAACCATCCATCTCTACCAATATCTGGTTTAAGGTCTGCTCTCTCTCATCATTTCCGCCTCCAAGACCAGCGCCTCTCATCCGCCCAACTGCGTCCAATTCATCAATAAAAAGAATACAGGGAGCATCTTTCTTGGCTGTTTCAAAAAGGTCTCTTACTCTGGAAGCCCCGACTCCGACAAACATTTCCACAAACTCAGATCCGCTGATACTGTAAAAAGGGCGGTCTGCTTCTCCTGCCACTGCTTTTGCCAAAAGGGTTTTTCCTGTCCCCGGAGGTCCTACCAAGAGAACTCCTTTTGGAATTCTTGCGCCCATTTTTAAATATTTTTCCGGTTCTTTAAGAAAATCAACTACTTCGTTTAGTTCTTCTTTTGCTTCTTCCACCCCAGCTACATCTTCAAAAGTGATTTTTCTGACCGGAGCTTTATAAAGCCTTGCCTTGCTCTTGGCAAAGGTAAACGCTTTATTATTGCTGTTATTGACCTGCCGGAAAAAAAGAAACCAGATCAGCCCGAAGATGAGAATGTAAGGCAGAATATTTAAAATCATCCCGATAACAGGACTTCCGCCTTCATCAGACTGAGCCACAATGTTTACCCTTCTTTCCTCCAGTCTTTTTAAAAGGAAAGGATCGGGATAGGGCAGACTGGTGACAAAACGGATTGCTTTAACATTTTTAGAGTTTAATTCCGATTCAGGACTTTCATAAAGTTCATACTGACCTTCTATCTTGTTCGGTCCATGAAAAATAACATGACTCACTTTAATATAGGGGAAAATTTGAACATCTTTTGGAAGTTCAATCTTTTTCTTAGTTTCAATATCAATAAAAATTTTCTTTTCCTGAGTTTCCTCAATCAACTGCGCCTTGATGTTTTTATAATCACCTTTTACAAAATAGACACCGTCCACATAGGAGAGAAATTGGTCGTAAGAAAGAGAAACCGTATCCGGTTTGTTTTCCGACATGAGAATAAAAATGACAAAAAATGTCAGCGTAGCGGCAATGATAAAGATAAAATTGCCCGGTTTATTAGAGAATTGAGGTTTTTTCTTTATCGGTTCAGACATTAAAATCTCCTTTGGTCTAAAAACTGGTTGCGAAAAATAAAAAATCCATTTAAAAATAATATTTTTTTGCTCATTTTTTAAATTAAATTCAAGGTTTTGTCTTAATATTGAGTCAACCCTGAAAAACTCAAATTTTAAAACAACCCCGCCAGTTTCAAAAAAATACCGCCCCGCACCCCCTGCCTTTTTTTATCCTCTGTTTTTTCTTGAGTTTGATTTAAAATTCAATAGGTGAGTTTCTTAATCTCTTCAATCGAAAGCCCGGTATATTTTTGAATTTGAGAAGCTGAAAAACCGTCTTTCAGCATATTTTGAGCTGTTTCGATCTTTCCTTCAATTTTTCCTTCAATTTTTCCTTCGATCTTTCCTTCCCTTATCCCTTCGGCTATTCCTTCCTTCAATCCTTCCATGAGTCCCTCATATCGGGCAGTCTGAAAGACAGATTTCTGATAGCTTAGATTTTCAAG
>MIAO01000046.1 GCA_001829155.1 Spirochaetes bacterium GWB1_36_13
ATTTTTGAGAAACTCTATCTTTATTTCAATCAAAACATAAAATCAATGATGACTTTCTTAAAAAAACTCGACCCTGAAACCCTGTCTCCTGAAAAAAAAGTGGAAGAAATATTAACCCATGTCTTCTAAGCAAACATCTTTTTTAAATCCGCCAGATGTTCGTCTTCTGTTTTTTCATCCCGGTCAGCAACCAGGTGTTTGGGTATTTCTTTTAAAAACTTGGAAGGGATGCGCTCTGTCTCGGTTCCAAAGATTTTTCTCATCGAGACATGGGAAATAAAAAGGCGTTTTTTTGCCCTTGTCATAGCCACATAGGCAAGGCGGCGCTCTTCCTCAATACCGGCAGGTCCTTCTTTAATGGAGCGGTCGTGGGGGATATTGCCTTCTTCAAAACCCGGGATGAAAACAGTATGAAACTCAAGCCCTTTGGAAGCGTGAATCGTCATGATCGGCACTTTATGGTTGGTTTCCTCGTCATCATCTTTGGTGTCCTGGTTTAAGAGAGACATATTTTTCAGAAATCCTTCCAGATTGGCCAATTCATCATTTTTCTTGGCGTAAGACTCATAGTTTTTGGCATAATCGATAAAATCGCCGATGACTTTGATCCGGAAAGGAGCCTCGTCTTTATAAATCCGTTCAAATTCTTTTTCAAGCTCTATTTCCTGAAAAAACTCAACCAGCACTTCCGAGACTTTTGATTCCTGAAACCGTTTTTCATATTTTTCGATCAGTTCTTTAAAAAGCTCGAATTTATGGATCAGAGGTTTGGAAAGATCACTGTCAGTCTTGTGGGCAAGCGAATCAACGGCTCCCAGAAAAGAAAGATCGTGGGCAAAAGCAAAGTTTTTGAATTTTTCAAGCGTGGTATCCCCGATGCCTCTTTTTGGAAAATTGACAATTCTTAAAAAAGAAAGATTGTCTAATGGATTGTAAATCAATTTCAGATAAGCGATCAAGTCTTTGACTTCCTTGCGGTCAAAAAATGAAAATCCGCCGATCAGACGGTAAGGGATGTTTTTCTGCCTGAAAACTTCTTCAAAAGTCCTCATCTGGGTATTGGTGCGGCAAAGGACAGCGTGATCATGATAGGGAACTTTTCCCTCGATTCTTCCGTTAAAAATCTCATCCGCAATAATCTCGGCTTCTTCCCGCGCCTCCATCGTTTCAAATAGATTGATTTTCTCGCCGTCTTTTAAAAAAGTTTCCACGCTTTTGGCGTGTCTTTTGGAGTTATGAGAAATCAAGGCATAGGCTGCCTCAAGAATAATCGGGGTGCTCCTGTAGTTGATTTTCAAAGTAATAATCTTGACAGGGTCGTCTTTTTTAAAGTGTTTTTCAAAACTGAGAATATTGTGAAAATCAGCTCCCCTGAATGCGTAAATCGATTGATCGTCGTCCCCCACCACGCAGATATTGTTGTGAAACTGGGAGAGGAGCCGGATCAGGATATACTGGCTGTGGTTGGTGTCTTGATACTCATCTACCATGATATACTGGAAGCGCTGGCTCCATTTTTGTTGAATTTCAGAATGGGACTGGAGAATCTTGACAGGGAGAAAAATCAAATCGTCAAAATCAACCGCGTTTAAAACACGAAGCTGTTCCTGATAGAGTCTGTAAATATCCCTGAATACAGGGTCTTCCAATCCAGCCTGTTCTGGAAAAAGAAGCTTGTTTTTAGCTTTGCTGATCAGATAGGCCATAAGGCGGGGAGGATATTTTTCAGCATCCAGTTTCAGATCAATCAGAATGGAGTGAAGCAATTCCAGAGTGTCTTTGTCTGAATAGATACTGAATTTTGGCATATATCCGAGAACTTTGATTTCTTCTTTCAGAAAATGAACTCCGAAAGCGTGAAAGGTGGAAATGGAAAGATCCTTGATATTGCCTGTCAGAGCCTTGATTCTTTCCCTCATTTCGTTGGCTGCTTTATTGGTAAAAGTCACCGCCAAAATCCGCTTTGCAGGGATATGGAGTTTTTTGAGAAGATAGATCAACCGGTAGGTGATCACTTTGGTTTTTCCAGAACCTGCGCCCGCTAAAACGAGGAGGGGACCTTCCGTAGTCGTCACGGCTTCTTTCTGATAGGGATTTAAATCATTTAAAAACTGCATCTTGTTTCCTTAAAATAAATTCAGGTTTTAAAATCTGAATTCAGTCTGAATGTTGAATGAAATATCGGGTGCCGCATAGGTAAAACTGTCCTCATCTCCGCTTAGCTGAATCAAAAAATCATCCCACTGCCACCGGATACCGAATGAATGGACGGAGCTTGGATTATCCAGCCGCTTAATCCCTGTTTTATAGGGGCTGGTCTGGAAATAAAACTGCATGAAAACAGCGGTCGTATCGCTTAAACGAAAACCGATTCCGCTTCCGATCTGAAATGAATAAAAACTTCTGTCCAGTTCTTTTTTATAGTCTCCTCTGCCCAGCATGAGCCGGAATCCCCCGGTAGCGTAAAGATAGCCGCGGTTTCCGTAGTAGTCTAAGTGGATGGATGAGCCCAGGTCAAAGGTTTTGGAACTGATAAACTCTCCGTAGAAAAAAGGGATTTTTACTCCCCCTGATATTGCTACAACTGCGTTGTTATTATAAATTTCTTTTTTCCCGAAAAGGCTCAGATCGCCGATTCCGTAGAAAGGCTTGTTTTTATGGAAAATTTTTGTAGAAGTGTCTCCTTCCGTGGTCTGGTAAAAAAAATCCATCTGGTTGGATGCCCAGTATTCTCTCCCTCCGTTCGGAAGACCAAATGCCATGTGGAAATTCTCAATAAAAGGATCGAGGTAGCCGGGTCCGTGATAAAAGAAGGGCAAAAGGGCTCTCCATTCGATCCCGCCGATTGTTTGAGAGTATTGGAAAGCCAGCATGGTGGATTCAAGGTCAAAAAGACCTTTTTCATTGGCGGCAAAATAATCGATAAAAGTGCTGGATTTATAAAAGCTCACTTTTAATTCCGAAACTCCCTCATCCATCAGCTTTGCCCGCTCAAAAGGCATGAAAAGATAAGGCAGATAAAAAATATACTGGTTTTTGGTATCCAGGGGCTTCATCAGAAAATCAAAGTAATAATTCTTGTTTTTTTCCTGTTTTTCCGCTCCGAAAATTGAGAGAGAAACAAAGATCAAACAAAGAATCAAAACTTTCTTTTTCATCACCACACCCTCTTGACTGCGCAAAAATCTCCGCACATGGTACATTCTTTATTATCTCCCACATGACTTCTATCTCGGTATCGTTTAGCCTTTTCAGGATCAAGAGAAAGCTCGAACATTTTTTTCCAGTCCAAGTCTTTTCTGGCTTTTCCCATTTCATGATCCATTTTTCTGGCTTTCGGAATTCCTTTCACAATATCCGCCGCGTGAGCCGCTATTTTTGAAGCGATGATTCCTTCCCGCACATCATCCAGATCGGGAAGGGAAAGGTGTTCGGCAGGAGTCAGGTAGCAAAGAAAATCCGCTCCCGAAACAGCGGCAAGGGTTCCTCCAATCGCTCCGGCGATATGGTCGTAGCCCGGGGCAATATCAGTGACCAATGGACCCAGAACATAAAAAGGAGCGTTGTGGCAGAGTCTTTTCTGGAGCACCATATTTGCCGCTATCTGATCAAAAGGCACATGTCCTGGACCTTCTATCATGACCTGTACGCCTTTTTCCCAGGCTCTTTTTGTCAAATCGCCCAATACCATCAGTTCGGCAATCTGAGCCGCATCGGTAGCGTCTTCGATACATCCCGGACGGAGCCCGTCTCCCAGGCTGATGACCACATCGTATTCTCTTAAAATATCTAAAATTTCATCATACACTTCATAAAACAGGTTTTCTCTTTTGGTCAACCCCATCCATTCAGCCATCAAAGCCCCGCCCCGGCTCACAATTCCCATAGTGCGGGTTCTGGCAAGGTCGGCTGCGTGAGAAAGAAGACCCGCGTGAATCGTCATAAAATCCACTCCCTCTTCTGCCTGTTTCCGGATGGCTTTAAGCACATCGTTTTCATTCATGTCTTCAATCTTTCTTCCCGCCTTAAGAACTTCCGCGTAGATTTGGTAAATCGGCACGGTTCCAACGGGAATTTTACTTTCATCCATCACTTTTTTTCTCATGCCGTTGATATCTCCTCCCACAGAAAGATCCATAACCGTATCGGCTTTATACTGATGGCAGATTTCCAGTTTCTTCATTTCCATCTCAGGGTCGCAGTGATAGGGAGAAGTCCCGATATTGGCATTGATTTTAATAGACAGTTTTTCACCCACTCCCAATGGAGCGATCGAGTGTTTCGTATTTTTTAATATGACGACTCTTCCTGAAGCAATCAGGTCTTTTAAAGTTTCTACAGCAATTCCTTCTTCAGAAGCAACCTGTTTCATTTCAGGAGTGATTTGATTTTTTAATGCGTATTCTCTTTGAGTCATTTCTCATCCTTTGATTTTTTTTAACAGAAATTCTGCTGTCTTAAAAGGGTTTTTCGCCCCCATGATTTCCCGGACAAATGCGGCGGCATCCACTCCGTTTTGAATCGCTTCATCTAAAGTCTCCAAAGTGAGCCCTCCGATAAATACAACTGGTTTCCCGCTTTCTTTTGAAAGCGTTTTTATTTTTTCTATCTCTTTTAAACCCACC
Source organism: Spirochaetes bacterium GWB1_36_13 (assembly GCA_001829155.1). GTDB lineage: Bacteria > Spirochaetota > GWB1-36-13 > GWB1-36-13 > GWB1-36-13 > GWB1-36-13. The sequence continues at coordinate 4,626 of MIAO01000046.1, forward strand.
GGAGCATAGTCTTTGGTGGGAGTTTTAAAAAGCGGACCGAACGCAAAATAGTCAATCTCTTCTTGGATAGCTTCCTGTGCCTGCGCTAGGCTGTGGGTCGATTTTCCGATAATTTTTTCATCCCCCAGTATTTTTCTCACCTTTGAAACCGGAAGATCGTTTTGTCCGATATGAACCCCGTCTGCGTCTAAAGCAAGCGCAATATCCGCCCGGTCGTCAATCAAAAGCGGCGCCTTGTATTTCCGGCAGACTTCCAGCACCTTCCTGCCTGATTCATAGATTTCCTTGTCAAAAAGGTGTTTTTCCCTGAGCTGGACAATAGAAACTCCGCCTTTTAAAGCTTCTTCCACTGTTTTTTCCAGAGGGAAAGCAGAGTGCCTTGAGTCTGTGACCAGATAAAGTGTCAGATCAAACGGTTTGTAAAAAGGATTGAAAACCTTTTTTTCAAGCGTATAAACCTTAAACCGGATTTCTTTTACCGCCTCTGAATCCTGAGGGTCGATCATCATCAGGGTATCTTCCAAAACTCGGAGGCTTTCCTCTATCCTTTTAAAATTGGCGGAAAGCAGATTCTTGATTTCTTTTTTCCTTTTTTCGCTTTCAAAAGGCTTGTTTCCCGGGTCATTGACCGAATCTCTGGATAAAATCCCTTTGGCTTCGTATTTTATTTCAATTTTAGAAACCGCATGGCGCACTTCTTTCAGCTCTTCAAAAAAATCCAGTTTTAAACAAAAACGGACTATATCTTCAATCACCCGGAGTCCTTCCCGGCATCGGTTAAAATTTGCGTCAATCATTCGATACATAGTCTAAAAATTTATATAGGAACGAAATGAAATAAAACTCTTTTTTTATAAAAAATAAATAATTTTGAAAATAAGATAGAAGCTAACTTTAAAGCCTAGAGCAATTGATTACAGATTCCGGTCTTTTGTTTCATAAAAACCCAATATTTTTGTATTCAGGCTGTCTGAAAGCTATTTCCATCAATTGTCTTTACTGATTCAATCTTTCATAGCTTTGTTTTGGTTATTATCGTAGCCGTACGGTCACTGAGCAAAGCCGAAATGGACACGACTCCGCTCGGTGTCCGAGTTCATTTCAATAATAATCGACAGCCTGATTCATTTTTTTATAATAAAATCTTTTTTATTATATTTATATAAACATAAAGAATAAAGAAACAAATACATGTTTTTTTTGGAAGCGTTTTCTATTTTGCAATATCAAGAAAATCGCTGTTTCTAAAGGAAAAAAAAGAAATTGAAGCAGCTTTAAAGTTAATAAAAATAAATGATTTTTTTACTGATTTATTTATAAAAGATATTATCAAATAAGGGGTTTAAAATAAAAATCAAATATAAGCTTATTTTAGCTGTCGTTTTTGTTCTGAGTGTTTTTAACGCGCTTTTTTCAATTTTTCAGATCAAGAACATTAAAAATAATTTTGAAAAAAAGCTTTTTGACCGGATCAAAACTCTTGAAGCATCGGCAGGAGAATTTCTTTCCGGAAACTTGTGGGAATTTGATTACAAAAGTATTGAAATTTATCTCAAAGCGCTTTTAAACAATGAAGAAATTGCAGAAGTTTTTTTAAAATCAACTGAAGAAGAATACCAGCTGAATTATAAAAATCCTTTTGAGCTTACTGCAGATGAAAAAATTGTCAAAAAGATTGAGTTAAAATACAATTCATCTGTGCCACTAGGATTTGTTGAGATTACTTTTTCAAAAAAGCAGTTGTATAACGAAGTGAATGATTTTGTTATTTACTTGATTATTATTACAATAGGGCTTATTGTTTTTATTTCTTCGGCAATTTATGGTTTTTCACTCCATCTTTTTACTCCTTTTCATCTTTTTTTAAAAGGTTTTTCTGAAATCAAAAACGAAAACTACACTTACCAGATTCAGGTTAAAAGAAAAGATGAGTTTGGAGCGCTGGAAAAATATTTTAATACGATGACAAAATCTTTGCAACAGGAGATAGAAAAAAGAAAGAATAAAGAAATAGAACTGAAAAACAAGGAAGAAGAATTGAAAGAAATTTTAAAATCTTTTCCTCTTCCGGTTATTTTAAGCGACGAGAAAGGCTCTATTAAATTTTTCAATTCCCAGTTTTTGGAAACTTTTCAGCTTCTTGAAGATGAAGTCAAAACCCTGATGGAATTTTGGAACCAGAGTTATCAGGATAAAAAGGAAAGTCATGAAATTATGGGAATCTGGCATGATTTTACGCTTCAGGATCAGGAGTCTGTCATTTCTTTCAACGCAAAGCATCTTTTAAAAAATAAAGAAATGGCATACCTTGAATATATGATAAAAAAAGTAAAAAACAACTCTATTCTGATTATGAAAGATATTACCAGAATAAAAAAAGCGGAAGAAGGGCTGATTGAAGCCAAAAATATAGCTGAAAAAGCCAATAATGCGAAAACTCTTTTTCTTGCCAATATGAGCCATGAGATCCGTACCCCTATAAATGGAATTTTTGGTCTGACTGAACTGCTCGCAGACACAGATCTGAATGATGAGCAAAAAGGATATGTGAAAACTTTAAGCCGCTCGGAAGAGCATCTTTTAAAAATAGTCAATGATATTCTGGATATTTCAAAAATTGAATCCGGAAAGATTGATGTTGAGCCGGTTGATTTTTCAATTTACAATCTGATAGAAGATGTGGTGGATAGTTTTGCTGTCACCGCTCATTCCAAACAATTGGAGCTGATCAGTTATATTGATGAAAGCGTCCCCCAGTTTCTCAGAGGCGATGAGGGGAAAATCAGACAGATTATTTCCAATCTGATCGGCAATGCGGTCAAGTTTACCGAGCAGGGTGAAATCCTTGTCAAAGCGCATCTTATTCATCAGGAAAACGACAGGTATCAAATCCAGATCACTGTCTCAGATACAGGAATCGGGATTCTAAAAGAAAAAATAGATGAAATTTTTGAGGAATTTGTTCAGGGAGATTTATCTTATACCAAAAAATATCAGGGCGTAGGGCTGGGGCTTTCCATTGCCAAAAGACTGACCAAGACTCTGGGAGGTTCTTTGACTGTAGAAAGTCTTTTAGGCAAAGGATCCAATTTTTATATCACTCTCACTCTGGAAAAACCAGAGAAAAAATATGATTTTAGTTATGATGAAAAAATTGATTTCAGCCAGCTCAATATTTTAGTGATTGATGACAATCATTTGAATTTGAAAATCATTGAAAAAATGCTGAAAGAGAAAAAAATTAAAGTTGTTGCCGCTTCAAGCGGGCAGGAAGGGCTTGCGATTCTCAGGAAAAACAAGGAATTTGATCTTTTGTTTCTGGATGTTCATATGCCGGATATGGATGGGTTTGAAACGGCAGAAATTATTAAAAATGAAATCGATGCGCCCAGAATGACGATTGTCATGTTTACCTCGGTCGATATCCGGGATCGAATCAAAGTCATTAAAGAACTGAATATTAAAGAATATCTCATCAAACCTGTGAAAAGGAAAGAATTGTTTGATTTTATCCGAAAAGTCATTTTAAAAGAAAATCTGGAAAAAGACAGCACGCTTGCAAAAAAGCTTATGATCGATTTTGAAACAATTTCAGAAGCGAAACGCCATAAAATTCTTTTAGTGGAAGATGATTCTCTGAATATTGAAACGATTGTTTTATTTTTGGAAAAAAAAGGCTATAAAGTGATTGTCGCGGAAAATGGAAAAGAAGCCTTGGAAATCCTTGAAAAAATGAAGTTTGATTTGATCCTTATGGATATACAAATGCCGGTTATGAATGGAGTAGAAGCAAGTAAAAAAATCCGTGAAAATCATAAATATGACAAGATTCCAATTATCGCTTTGACTGCTTATGCAATGAGAGAAGACAGAAAAAAATTTCTTGAAATCGGAATGAACGATTATCTTGCTAAACCGATCCGCTCTTTTGATCTTTACCGTATGATTCATAAATATTTAAATATAGATTAAAAAAGATTGCAAAGCTGATTGATTCCTTCAAATACAAGAAGAAGAACAACAATGACCGCACCTATAAAAAAAGAGGATTTGAGTTCAACCCAAAAAAGGTTCATAGAGGTATTATTAATACTCAGGACAAGAGAAAGTCTTTCTTTTTTTAAAAAATCTCCTTTTTTCAATTTTTTACCCAAAAAATTATTGAGATAATATTTTTTTCTATCTAAAAGATAGATTCTTGGAAGAGTCCTTCGGGAGTTTGAATAAAAAAAATCAAAAATTCCTTCATATTTTTGAAATAATAGAACAAAAGAGTAAAAAAATAGATTACCAACTAAAACAAGGATAAAAACACTTACAATCACAGTGTAAATATTGGAAAACATCTCTTCTCCTACTCAGTCAAATGGACCCTGTTTTTTATCTATTCTGATTTTAGATGAGATTTTGAATCGTCTGGACTGTAGCAGTTGGGTCATTTTGTTCCAATAAGTATTTTCCCAGAAAAAAAGCTTTCAAACCGACTTCTAAAAACAGCTGAATATCGCGGATAGAGGTAATGCCTCCCTGAAGAGCCGTCTTTTTTTCAGAAGGAATTTTATGAAAGATTTTTAAAGCATTGCTGATATTGACCTGTCCTGTCTCAATATTTCTATTATTGATCCTGAAATACGAAGCGTCTGCTTTCAGAGCTTTTTTGAGGTCTTCTTCGCTGGCGATTTCTACCAGGCATTGAAGCCCTAAGGTTTCAGATTCTTTTAATAGTTTTTTGATATCACTGGAAGAAAGAAGAGAAGCAATAATAACACTCCCGTCGGCTCCGGCAGATTTTGCCCAGAGAAGCTGAATCGGATGAATGACAAAATCTTCCTGAATAACAGGAACATGGACTGCTTGTTTTATATTTTCCAGAAGAGATAAACTGCCTTGATAGTACTTTGAGTCGGTGGCAACAGAAAAAACCTGAATCCCTAGTTTTTCAAAGTTTTTTGCGGTCTGCGTCAAGTCTATTTCTTTTCTCATCACTCCCAGACTTTGCGATGCTTTTTTCATGCCGGCCGCAAGAGTAATTTTATCTTGAAAAAGATGAGAAAATAATGGAATAGGAGATTTTTTTTCTGCTTTTTCCAAAAACTCTTTCTCAGACTTTTTTAAAAACTGCACTTCTTCTTTTTTATAGCGTAAAATGTCTTTGATAACAGACATCCGGGACTCCTTGTTGATCTAAATTCATTTTTTTAGAAAAATATCTTAGCAAAAAAAAGACCAATTACAAAAAAATCATTTCTCAACTGGGATAAAATGATAAGCAGGTTCTTCGTAAGGATGAACTTTGAAAAATGCCTGGAGAATCGATTCTCTTTCTTTTTCCCGGCAGAAAATCTCGACTTTATATTCTCTGACTTTTTCATGCATGCCTGTTTTCCCTATAAAAGGATGGCTGTTTTCTAAGGGACAGAAACCTCCTTCTCCCAAAACCTGCCAGAAACACGCTTCGTAGTTTCCATATTTTCCAGCGCCTTGATCAAACAAAGCCTGTTTCACAATTTCCAAATGAGTTTCAGGTACATAAAAAACAAAAATATACATTTACAATTCCTTTATATTTCTTCCGGTTCGTCAAACCAGCTTTGAAGTTTTAAAATAGAGTCTTTTAATTCTTTCTGAACAAAATTAAAATTGACAAAACGATCCGTAAATTCAAAAAACTCTTCCTCATGCTCGCGGTAAAGTTCAAAAAAAACAGTCTGCATCTGATCCTGCATATTTTTTTTGAGGGAGTTGAAAATAATACGGGCAACATCTTCCCTTTCATGAAAAATAAAAAAAGCGGCCAAGACTGATTTTGTTTTCATCATGTTCATGTTAAAACCGCCTTCTTTGTAAAACATTTCGCTTAATTTCAAGAAATTATAAAGATAGTTTTCAAAATAAGGGCTGTCTTTATGAAATGCTTTCTGAATCAGGTTTTTCATATCAAAACAAATGGTATCCACAATAAATGCAACTTGATTATGATAAGCCAGCATGGCATAGTATTTCAAATGCTCAAAGTACGGAATTAAAAAAGAATCCAGATCTCTTTCGAGAATTCTTTCAGCAAATAAAGAATAATGGTAAAGAAGATTGTAAGTGGTGCGCCGGTCGTATTTATTGATGGAATCTTTTAAAGAAGTGTTAAACATTTTCATAATAGTCCGGATTTCGCCTGTTTCGTTTGTCTCAACCTCTCCTTTATCGATTGCCTCATAGCCTATATTTCTCATGCTCTTCCCCACATGATTTCCGATATCGTAAAATTCATTGAGAGATTTGATTAATATGATTTCAAAATGTTTGAAAAGAAAGACTTCAAACCATTTCCGGTTCATATCTAAATTTGATTTTTCAATCGTATCGGGAGGAATAAACCAGGTTTCGGGCAGCTCGTTTTTATTTTCAATATAAAAACAATAAATCTCTTCGATTTTTCTTAAACCGTAAGTTGATAAAGAGCGGTTGAATTCTGTGGTGGATTTTAAAATAATATCACCAATGACATCAATATATTCCACAATTTCCAGTTTTATTTTTTCAAGCTTGGCATGAGATTTTTTGTTATCTCCGTATTTCTTATAAAGACTGATGTAATGGATAATTCCATGTTGAAGAATAAAAAAAACATTTTCCGGTTTGAAGAAATTGAGAATATAATTAAAATAGGGCAGGCTGATCAACAAAAGGCTGATGACTAAAAATAGAGTAACTCCTACAGGAACTATATTACTGAGCGCCCGGTCTTTTAAATATCCTCCAATTGCGATTGTATAGATAGAGGCTACAATGCTTAAAAGAAGGATAATTTGATTGGTCTTATCTTGAATAAAAAAATCAACAATTTTTGAAGAGTATTTATTGGAGTTCAACTGAATAATAATCGCAATAACGGTGATGAAAAGAGAAATGACGGCAGGATAAATTTGAATAATCGAAGAAAGGATATTGGTTTTGATAAAAACCGTAATGTAATTAAATAAAAAAAGATTGTCAACTACTTTCAAAGTTGTATTCGAGGCTAATTCATCGAGTTTGATGGTGAGAAAAACAAGCACAAGAGAAACAACGGCAATCAACCCCAATGGAAGCAGTGTTTTTCTTGAAAAAAAACGGTTGTCTGAAATGAGTTTCAAATCAATACTCCTTTAAAAAATCATTTTTATCCTGAAATGATTTTAAAATGACAGGGTTGCATTTTATTTTCAGTTGTGTATCAAACTCGCCTTTATTCTGTTTTAAACTGTTTAAAATCTTCATCAATTTTTTCAGAGACAATTTTCAAGTTATGAGAAATATTGCTGATGTTTTCCGATGACCTTGCCGCTTCTTCCAAGGCCAGGCGCTCTTCTTCCATGCCGGCTACTATTTCTTCTATCATAGTGGTCAGGTCTTTTAAAATTTTTTCAACTTGTCCGCCCCGCTGGTTTTCTTCTTTTGTCTTATCCGCAATCGTTCCCGCATGGATATTTATTGAGCCGATCGATTCTAAAATAGAAAAATTGGCTGTTTTCTGCTCTTCCATGGAAGAGGCTATTTCATGGCTGATTTGTTTCATGTGCTCGATGTTTTTTTGAAGGATTCGAAAACTTTCTTTTACATGATCCGAATATTTTGAGTTTTTTGAAATATCGGCGGTAATGCTTTTAATCACGCCCTGAATTTGTTTTGCGCTGCCAGCGCTTTTATCAGCCAGTTTTCTGATTTCTTCAGCGACAACCGCAAATCCTTTCCCATAATCTCCTGCGTGTGCTGCTTCAATCGCAGCATTCATTGCAAGTAAATTGGTCTGTTCGGAAATATCCATAATCAGCTGAACCATTTCAGTAATTTTTTCAGAATTTCTGGCTACTTCTTCAATTGAAACCGACAGGGTTTCTATAGCCTGGTTCCCGTTGACCGAAGCTTCCTTTAAAGAATTGCTGGTTTTATCTCCATTAACAGCCATTTCAGATGTGGATTGGATATTTGCCGCCATTTGTTCAATTGCCGAGGAAGACTGTTCTATTTTTTCTTTGGATTCTTCAGAAAGAAGATAAATCGCGTCAATGCCTGAAATCATTTTTGTGATATCTTTAGATGAAGAGAAAATCATCTCTTTTTCCTGTTTCAGATTATCCACTATCGTACGGGTAGTAGCCGTGATTTCCTGAATGCTGGAAGCCGACTGATGCGCTCCTGCTGCCAGATCATTGGCCATATCGGTCAGGGAACTGCCTTGAAACTTCAAATCAGAGACGAGAACCCTGAGTTTTTGAGTAAAACGGTTGAATGCCCCCGCCAAAGATCCGATTTCATCTTGTGACTGGACTGGAATCTGTGAGGTTAAATCACCTTGTCCTTCGGATATATCATGAATTGTATCGTTTATTTTTAAAATGGGGTTTGAAATATATCGAACAGAAAAATAGAGGATGATTAAGGTAATCAGAAAAGCTGCCCCTGCTATTAAAATCAGCTTTATCTTTAAATGATTTCCTTCTTCCAGAATTTTATCCATCGGAGCTGAAACACCAAGACTCCATGGAGTATCTGTTTTACCAAATCGAATAGGAGAAAAAATTACTAAACTTTTTTTATTATTGGCTAAAGTTGTTTTTACAAAAGAAACTTTTTCCCCTTTTTTAATTTTAAGATCGGTCTGATATGTTTTTGTATTCTCAGGATCAATTTCTGTTATAGTTTTTAATAAAATTTCTTTTATAGGGTGTGAGACAAAAGACGAATTATTGCTGTTAATAAATAAATATCCTTCATCAAAAGGTTTAATATCTTTGATAAGGTTATCCAGAGTGGAGATTAAAATATCAACTCCAATCACTCCTACTGTTTTTCCATTTTCAAGAATCGGAACCGATAGAGTGGTCATAAGATAATCTTTGTCATTAACTTTATATAAGTAAGGCTCCTGTATGGTTTCTATTCCCTTGTTTTTAGGCAGCAGGTAGTAGTCTGCCGTATCATAATCTTTTAAAGGTTCATATTGGATACTGCCATTTTCTCCTTTATAAAAATAGGGAATATATCTTCCTGTGGCATCGTAGCCTTCTTTTCCTGCATAAAGGCTGTCTCGCCCGTCTAAAGCGTTTTTTTCAAAACAAGCGGAAATTGCGAAAATAATCGGAGCACTTTCTTTTAAATAATTGGTTAAGATTTGATTGTAATAATCTCTTCTGTTTTCTACCGGGACTGACTCAGTATATTTAAATAGTGAGCTTAAAGCTCTTAATTCATTTAAGGGAACTTCTATTTCAGCGTCAATCTGGCTGGCATAGTTTTCTGCTACAAGCTCTGATTCTTTTAAAGCTTTTGAACTCAGTATTTTATTGATATTAGTAAATACAATTCCAAAAATGATAATAAAAGAAACCAGAAAAGAAAGACCAATTATTAAAAAGAATTTAAACTTAATCCCCATATTCTTTTTCATTTCTCTCTCCTTTTTTGAGCAGTCAAATAGTTTGATTTAATATGCTGAACTTAAAATAGCAAAGATGTCTTCTCTGGAAACGGGTCGGGGCAGGTTATGAAGAAAATCGTAATTCCGGCTGATTCGGGCTATTTTTGTCAGGTCGTCTTCTGCGATTTTCAAATCGCTCAGACGCTGAGGAATACCATTTTCAATCGTGAGTTTTCTGACATCCTCAATTGCTTTGATAGCAGCTTCAACCACTGAAATATCTGCGACATTTTCACCAAAGGCTTTAGTGATAAAAACCAGTTTATTGGCGGAAGTGGTCAGGTTGAATTCCATGATATAAGGGAGGATAACGGCCATAAGAAGTCCGTGATTAATGCCGTAAAGGCTGTTGATAGAAAGTGAAATAGCATAAGCCAGCCCTTGAGAGCTCACTTTTACTCCCAGCGAAGTCAAAAGTCCTGCCTGACAAAGAATATTCCTGACATTTAAATTTTCAGGATCTTTCACTGTTTTTTTCAAGTTATTGTTCACAAATTCAATTGCTTTTAAAGCATAGGTTTCTACAAAAAAATTACTGGTTTTATTAAAAAAAGCTTCGATTGATAAGGCAATAATTTCAATGCCAATGGTTTTGACAAATTCTTCAGGAAGGCTGGTGGTCAGTTTCGGATCCAAAAAAACTGCATCGGCGTAAAGCTCGGCATCCAAAATCTTTTTCAGTCCGTCATAACGGTCAATGATTTGAAAATATCCCGTTACTCCTGGAATCAAGCCGGGAGTGGTGGGGATTTCGATATAGGCGATATTTTTTCCTTTTCCTTTTTTTCCTAAAAAGTAATCCTCTAAAATTCCGCCGTTTGAAATCAGAAAAGTGACCGCTTTAGCAATATGGAGCACATTCCGTCCCCCGAATCCGATCACAATGTCGCAATGGGCAAAACGCCCCTGCTCTGCTATTTTATTCACATCATCTGAATTGGATTTACTGGTGAGTTTATCGTAAAGAATAACACCATGAGTATTATCTTCAATAATGGTTTTAATTTTTTGAAGCCAGCCGCCTTCCTGAGCAGCCACACTGTCTCCGATGAGAAGAACACGGGAGCCGTATTGTTTAACGATTTCCCCGACCTGATTAATGGAATGAGGACCTTCAATGACCCGCGTTGGGAAAGAAAAATCACCCATATGAATCTGCCTTTTATAATTCTAGAAAATCAGAAAGCATCTTATCCGCAACAGCATTGTAAACTTCTTTGCTCATATAGGAGCCGTCTTTTAGTTTCTGCTTAATTTCTTCAATTTTTTCAGTTCTGACATCCGGTATTTTTTTTAAAACTTCTTTATATTTATTGACTTCTGCCATATATTTCGCTTCTTCGGAAATATTGACAGTATCTTTTTTATTTACATTGTTTGTTTCATCTATTTTTGCTTTGTTATTCAACACTTTTTGCAAAAAATTGAGTGGGTTGATCTTCATTTTGAAGCTCCTTCATTCATTCCATTTTTAATTATCGGAGATTTATTATTTAAAATTAGCAATTTTTTAAAATAATACAAAATTCCCCTTTTACCAAAAAATTATTTTCAAGACAAACTTCGCTGAGGTTTCCCCTGATAATTTCTTCAAATTTTTTAGTCAGCTCGCGTCCGATGACCACTTCTTTCTCTTCTCCAAAAACTTCTTTCATATCATTTATCGTTTTTAATATTCGGTAAGGAGACTCATAAAATATAAGCACAGTTTCTAAATCTTTTAATTTTTTCAGCTGATTCTTTCTTTTTCCGCTTTTGGGAGAAAGGAAGCCCCCAAAATAAAAAGAGGAAAGAGGAAAAGCCGAAACCGGAAGAAGTGTGGTGATAGCCGAGGCTCCGGGAATGGGAATCATAGGAATTTCTTTTTTGACCGCTTCCTGGGTCAGGAGAAAACCGGGATCGGAAATCAAAGGCGTGCCTGCTTCGCTGATCAGGGCAATATCTTCTCCGCTTTCCAGAATATCCATAATCTGAGGAAGTCTTTTGGATTCATTCTGGCTGTAATAAGAAATTAGTTTATCCGGTCTGATCTGATAGTGATTTAAAAGAATAGAGGCTTTCCGGGTGTCTTCCGCCAAAACAACTTTCACTGATTTTAGTACTTCCAAAGCGCGTAAAGTAATGTCCTGCAAATTTCCAATCGGGGTAGCGACAATATAAATTTTTCCGCTCATGACAATCCTTCCAATAAAACAAATCTTCCAAGGGTAACTACTTGCGTGTAAAAACCGAGGGCTTTTATAAAAGCCTCATTTTCACAAAATCCGCCGGATAAATAAATTTTTTCCGGCTTCAAGGCAAATTCAAAAACATTATAAGCAATGCCGGAAATAAAACGCCCTAAAGCTTCTTCGGGTTTTTCCCCCCGGATAATTGAATCAAAAATTTTTTCCATTCCGAAAACAGCGCAGGTGATGGGAGCGGCTTTTTCTTTTGAGACAAGCATTTGTTCAGGTTTTATTTCATAATATTTCGAAAGAAGCTCTAAAGTAAATCCGGTCGATGCTCCGCAAGACTGGTTCCAATCCAGTTTCTGCACCTTTCTTTCCCGGAATTTCAGAAATTTTGTGTCCCGCGACCCAATATCCACAACCGTAAACTCGTTTTCGGGTATTTTTTTTAATGCGCCATAACCTAAAGCTTCCAGTTCGTTAAAATAGTCTCCGGCAAATTTTTTCCCTAAATGCCCGGTGGCTTTTCTGAAAATCCATTTTTCCTTTAAAATCTGCTTCGTGGGAAGAATATGGTAATTTCCCTCTTCGTCCTTTATTTTTGCCCAAGTAGTGCCGATATCTCCCAGCATTTTAAAGTTTAGGTCTTTTTAAGTCAATCACAGATGTAATTGAAAAATAAAGAGATTTTTTACTGTTGCACATCCAGCCGCGCAGATATCTGCCGTCGATCGCGACCCTTTGGATAAAATAAGCGTCTAAAGCTACATTTGAATCAGTGTAATTCCCGATTTCAAAAAAGACTTTAAATCCCTGAGATTTTAAATAATCCAGTTTCTGGGTCTGAGTTGTTTTGAGTCTGGCTCCATAGGGGTAAATAAATAAATCGGTTGGACCTGTAAAAATTTCTACTTCTTTTTTCCATTTTTCAGTATCCTGAACCAGTCTTTGATAAGTTTTCCCGGGAACATTGATATGCCCATATGTGTGCGACGCAAAAAGCCAGCCCAGCTGCTTGAGCTTATGAGCGACTGCAAGCGCATCCGCCTTATCTTGCGAATAAGTTTTACTTTTGAGTTCGTTGGTTCTATAGCCGAAAACTCCTTCATAACCGGTCAGTCCGATCACAGGTCTTGCGCCCTGCCATGAAAAATCCGGGTGGGTCCTGATAAAATTCTCAGTAATAGAAACCAGATTATTGTTTTTAGCAATGATTATTTTTCCATTTTGATCGATTTCAACTCCGGCAATTTCTCCATCAGTATCAATGACAAGTTTATGAATGGTTCCTCTGGCTCTCTGAACCTCATAATAGTTGACATCGTCAAAAGTGATGACCAAAGGTTTTTTCCCTTTTGGAATCATCAGCGGGGTAAACTGCATTTCCTGTTTCCCGTTTTTTTCAACCAGCCGGGTGACAGAGTGAATATTGACTAAAATATAATTGTTTTCGTAGAGCTTTTCCAAAATCTTGGAATATTCGGAAGCGGTTACAAACCAGTTGTCGGCAAAATCAAAATTCCGATCCCTTTTAAAAGCTTTATCAGTATTAACCAGAAGAGGGTGAAAAAAAAGGTTGTGAACCTGACCATGATATTTTACCAGATCTTTTTGATCTGCGGCGCTTGTATTGTCTGCCCAAAAAACAGAGCCCCCGGCAATCAGAAGAAAGATAAACGGTAAAAGAAATTTAATTTTATTTTTCTTTATTTTAAAAAACATTTTTTTCTCCTTTATTTTAAAAAAGAAAATAGCATAAATAAATATAACGATTTTAGAATCATATAAAAAATTTGAGAAGAACGATGATTTTTTTCATCGTTCTTACAGAATAAATTAAAAAGTTTAATTTTTCCAATCGATTTTATCGTAGTTTTTTACACCTTGACCTTTCAGATAGTTTTTATACTTACTTGCAAATTTTGCATTGGCAACATCGGCATTTTTAAATATTTTTGGAGTTTTATTACTACTTGTTTCAGGCAGTTCATAGGTTTCAAAATAGGCTCCCCTTAAGTCGGCTCCCTCAAAACTGATTCGGATCCTTCCGCTTGGGTCTTTGATAATCGCTCCGTTAAAAAAAGCTCCTCTCAAATTTGCTCCTGAAAAATCCGCCCCGAAAAGACTGGTTCCTCCAAAATCAACATTCCTTAAATTGGCATTATTAAATTTGACATCTCCAGCTCTGCAGAAAAGTATCTTTGTATCAGAAAGATTTGCTCCGCTAAAATCCGCATCCTCCAGCAGACTCTCGTTGATTTCTCCATTTGTGAATGTCGCTCTTTTAAAATTAGCCTTATAAAGATAATATTTATTGATTTTGACTCCCGGAAGTTTCGCTCTTTCAAACTTGGCATTTCGAAGCCCCTTCTCTCTTTTTGCTTCGGTTGAGTCAAAAAACGCATTTGTGAAATCCGCATTTTCAAAATTGGTTCCTTCTCCATGACATCCGAAAATTTTGGCATCTTTAAAAACAGTTCTCATCATCTTCGTTCCTGAGAGATTCAAACTGTTCATAGTGGCTCCCGTGAAATCTGCGTCGTTGAATTCAGCATCTGTCATATCGCTTCCATTAAAACGGACATTTTTAAAAACAGTTCCCTGGGCTTTGCTTTCAATAAATTTTACGGCAGACAAATCCATGCCCGTAAAATCAGATGTTTGGAGAAAAGCTTTGGTTAAGTCAGAGTTTTGAACAAAAGAAAAATGATTGTTATTGAGGGAATAAAAGCACAGCCCCCCCAATTTACACTCAGGACATGTTCCCCCCTGAGAAATCAGTTTTTGTAAATCGGCGTGTTTGCAGTAATTATTCGCATTGTTGTAGTCACTGCAAGCTGTCGCGCAGCCTGCGCCAAAAAGATTGACAATAAAAACAGGCAAAGAAACAACCAGAGAAATAAAAAGTATTCCAAATACTTTTTTAAAATTTTTACCCATAAATCCTCCTTTTTTTTCATTTTGATTGGGTAGCTTTCTATCATATCAAAACAATATGACAAAAAGCCGCCCGATTGAATTTAAGTCTTATTTTTTTGCAAATGTTTTTGAGATTTGATAGGATAGATTTTCAAATTTGTTGTTGTTTTGAGCCTTGTCCCACCATGCGAATGTAACATAGAAATTGATAGGGCTGTAAGGGTCAATGAGACCAACCACCACAAAATAAAGATCCTTGCCTGAAGACTGCCCGAAAGCGTAGATATAATACCCTTTAAATCCGTTGAAGTCTCCCATATCGCCTTCTTCAATTCTTTCTTTGTTTGAAATGGCGGTATAGTTGTTAAATCCGCGGTTTGCAACATCTTTTTGAGTCAGAGTCGCGTCTTTCCAAGGCGCCACTGTCATCGTAAACTCTCTTTTATCAGTCGCAACCAGCCTTGTTTTGCTTGCCTCAGTCACGAAAAGATTGCTTGGAAGCTGGAATTTGATTTTAAACGCATCCCATTTCCACCCTTTCCAGCTTGCTGCATCGGCTTGATTCACATGACCTGCCGCAGTCAGCACAAAAACTGCGAGCATGAAAACTTTTAAAATTCTCATTTTTTTCCTCCTTAGTTTTTTAAAAGATTCTAATAAATAATATAACTGTATAAAAAATGAATACCAATTTTTTATTCAGGCTGTCGATTATTATTGAGGTAGCTTTTTTTTTTGTGGCAAGGATTAGGAATCTTTGTTCTATCAATCTGTTTGTCAACCCTGGAAAACCCTAA
>MIAO01000047.1 GCA_001829155.1 Spirochaetes bacterium GWB1_36_13
CTTTTCCATATCTTTTTTTTGATAAAGCGTTTATTTTCTTTTCACTTGCCCATTCATTCATAGATTGACTCCTTCTCTCGCTTTCATCATCAGTCTCTACACTAATCCTTTTTTATAATGAATATAATAAAAAAAATCGATAGAAAAAATTATTCTTTTTTTATAGTGCAGTCTTTCACAACCCATCCGATTTCAGGTCTTAATTCCAGTTTGTCATTTTGATAAATTCCTGTAAAACCTGCCAAAAAATTCATTTGGTATTCAATCTTTCCAATTTCCCATATAAACTCTACTTTTGATATTCCCGAAGGAAAATTTCTATGATAAAATCCTTCATGTTTATTTTCTATTTTTTTTCCTAAAAGCCTGTTTTTCATTAATGTATTTCCGTCTTGAATAGTATACGGAAAAAAATTAATAATCCATCCGTTTACAACATTTCCTCCATAACCTTTTTCTGAATTATAAATACCTTTCCAGAATTTTTTTAGAATTTTTCCTTCTGAGGCCATTTTAAACTCATATAAAATAGGTTTTAGTTCTTTAACCCACCATTCCAAATCGTATTGATTAAACTCATCGACCAGGCGATAAATCTTATCCCAGTCTTCAACCGTTCCTTCTAAAATAATATATGGGATTCCACAAATTGCTTTTCCTCTGTAATCAAAATACCGTTCCATTGACTCCATCAAAGAAATATCAAAGGCGGCTTTTTCAATCATGCTTGTAGTAGAGAAATTTTGAACTATCAAATCTGTGATGTTTTTTTTGACTTCTTTTTTTATCTCTTTGGAAAAAAAATCAAAAACCTCTTCCCATGGATTATAAAAAAATCCTTTAGGAAAATTGAATTTTATTTTTAAAACTTTTTTCCCTTCATGATTCACAAAAACATTTCTATACTTTTCCGGATTCTGATTAATATGCTTGGAAAAACCCTGACAGATAAGAAGCCAGATCATGTCAGGTGAAATCACCAGAGGTCTGTGCTGGCTGAAAGCAAGATCTACAGCCAGAACAAATGAATTGGTTCTGTCTTTTAATTCAATTAAAGGATATTTTTTGATCGAACAGGATTCAATTGTCTGGTTTTTAGAGTAAAATTTGAATTGAATGTTTTCAAGATAATTTATTTCATTCAACCTTTCCTTTGCCGTTTCTACATCTGCTACCGGAAATTGGATTGATTTTTCCTGTCGGACGATGCTAGTTCTAAATTGATCACAGCTATTCATTGTTAAAATGAAAAATATAAGAATAAAAACAGTTTTCATAATGCCTCCATTTGATATGAAGAAGAATTTAATATAAAATCAGGTCAAAAAAAATTACTTTTATCAGGATTTAGCTGATCTTGAAAATTTATAGAAATAATATCCGTTTATCTTGAGTTTTTGTTAAATTTTCTCTTGAAAATTTTTTTATTTCGGGAGAAAAAAGATGAAAATCATTTACAAGAAAAAAGAGTATGATTTTGACAAAAATCAGGTCAAAACTTATCAGGATATCGCTAAAGCTTTAAACCGAAATGATTTACTGACGGTCTGCGAGGTCAATGGAGAACTCAAAGACTTAAATGCATCGATCAAAGATGAAATTATTGAAATTCAATTTTATAATTTTGAATCTGATAAAGGAAAAGAAACCTACTGGCACACTTCGGCACACATTCTGGCGCAGGCGGTCATAAGGCTGTTTCCAGATTCTTTTTATACGATAGGTCCTGCAATTGAAAAAGGGTTTTATTATGATTTTGATTTAAACGGTAAGACCTTCTCACCGGAAGATATTGAAAAAATTGAAGCAGAAGTCAAAAAAATTATTGATGCCAATTATCCGGTAGTCAGAAAAGAAGTTTCAAAAAAAGAAGCTTTGACCATTTTTAAAGATAATCCCTATAAAACTGAAATTATCAATGAACTTTCTGAGGATGCCGTGATCTCAGTCTATGAACAGGGAGATTTCAAAGACCTCTGCCGCGGACCTCACCTTTCATCCACTTCACTGGTCAAGGAACTGAAAGTGATTTCTCTGGCGGGAGCGTATTGGCGCGGTGATTCCAATAACAAAATGCTTCAGAGACTCTATGCAATTTCCTTTCCAAGCAAGAAAGAACTGGATCAGTATATCAAGTTTTTAGAAGAGGCGAAGCTTCGGGATCACCGGAAGATCGGGAAAGAACTGGATCTTTTCAGCTTTCATGAAGAAGGTCCTGGATTCCCTTTCTGGCACGACAAGGGGAGTATTATTTTCAACCTCCTGACAGAGTACATGAGGGTAGAAAATAAAAAAAGAAATTATGCCGAAGTCAAAACCCCGCCGATTTTGAATGAAATTCTCTGGAAAAAAAGCGGGCACTGGGATAATTATAAAAACAATATGTATTTTACTGAGATCGATGAAAGATCATTTTCCATTAAACCGATGAACTGTCCCGGAGGTTTATTGATTTACAATACCAACCTCCATTCCTACCGGGAACTGCCGATTAAACAGGCAGAGTTTGGGCTGGTGCACCGTCATGAGCTTTCAGGAGTGCTCCACGGGCTTTTCAGGGTCAGAAGCTTTACTCAGGACGATGCCCATGTTTTTTGTACCAAAGACCAGCTTTTAAGCGAAATTGAAGAAATTGTTCAATATACTCTGGATGTTTATAAGACTTTCGGTTTTGAGGATTTTACCATTTTTATCGCAACTCGTCCGGAACACTCTATCGGAAGCGATGAAAACTGGGAAATTGCAACCGATTCGTTGAAAGAATCTTTGACAAAACTCAATATCACCTATAAAATCAAGGAAGGCGAGGGGGCTTTTTACGGACCGAAGATTGAGTTTAATATTAAAGACTGTCTGGGCAGAAACTGGCAGTGCGGAACGGTTCAGGTGGATTTTTCCATGCCGGAGCGCTTTGACCTGACTTATGAAGGCGGAGACGGAAAAAAACATAGACCGATTATGATCCACAGAGCCATTTTAGGTTCATTGGAACGGTTTATCGGAATCCTTCTGGAGCACTATGCAGGCAAACTTCCTGTGTGGCTTTCTCCCGTGCAGGTGAAAATTATTAATGTGGCCGAGCCTCATTTACAATATTGCAAAGATTTGGAAAAAACACTCATGGAAAACAATATCCGTGTGGAAACTGATTTCAGAAATGAAACTCTGGGATATAAAATCAGAGAGGCCAGAAATGCGCGCATCCCATTCTCGATTGTAATCGGAGACAAAGAAGTTTCTGAAAATCTGGTGGCTGTCCGAAACCGGGAAAATAAAACTGAAACAATTACTGTAGAGGAATTTATTCAGAGAATTAAAGAATGCAACCAGAAAAAAATTTAAAAAGTTAGCTTTTTTTCTCTCATGTCTGCTTTAAGCAGATATGAGATGAACAATGGAATAAAAAATGAAGAAAATGAAATCTGATGCTTTGATTATGCAGGAAGGTTTTGAAGCGGTTTTTAAAAAACTGGATTTGGTAGAAGCGGAACGGTTTATTGCATTGCTTAAAAGAGATCATTTTGATTATACAGAATGGCGTAAAAGTATTCTGGAAGAGGGAACGATTCAGGATTTATCACACAAGGCAATGGAGTACAGAAATTTAAAAAAAAAGATTGAAAAAAAATAAAGCATTCATTTTTTATATTTTTATAAAGGAATCAAAATATGCAATCAAAAAAAAATCTCAAGACTCTTTTTTTTATTCTCTTCACTTTTTTTCTATCCTCTGTTCTTCACGCAGAGGTGATATTACTTAAAGATCTTTCTAAAATAGAGGGAAAAGTCCTTCTTTTTCAGGACAACCAGTTTACTCTTCAAACGACAGACGGCAGTGTCCGAATGATTGATTTGAAAGAAATCTATGCTCTTTATCCTGAAGAGGAGAATCAGGAAGCTCTTATAAAAATAGAAAAAATGTTTATTGACAATCAATGGACTACTGAAGAAGTCCTGCTTTTACTGGACGATTCAAAGGCAATTTTAGGAAAGATACAGTTTTATCAAAATAATGAAGTATATTTTCAATCGAGAGACGGGGAACTGAAAACCTATTCGCTTCGGGATATAAAAATATTGTATCGGTATAATAAAGAAATGATAGAAAAGAAAAAGTTGGAAATTCAGGCTGAATTATTGAAAAAAGAGGAAGAAAAAAAACAGCTGGAAGAAAAAAAGAAAAAAGAAGAGCAAATCCAAAAGACAGATGCAATGGGGGTTCAAATAGAAGTAAATAAACCGGAAAATAGAAAGAAAAAAGAAGAAGAGTTTAAAAAGAATCCTGACCCAATTAAAAAAAATAGTGAATATACTAAAAGAAACTTTGTCTGGTGGCAATTTTCTTTGGGATTATTTGGGGATGGTTTTGGTCCTGGTTGGAGTGGTTTTATAGATGCGGATCAACTTTTAGTTGGGCTAGATTTATTATTTGGTAAAGATGAAGAGAAAAGTGCTAATTTAATCCAAATAACAGCCATGTATTCTTGTGAGGAAAAGTATAAGGGCTTTTTTATCAAATTTAATATTGGCGGTTATCAATCTTCGGATGATCATTTTATTTTAGGAGCCGGAGCCGGGTATTCATTTGAAATAAATAAAAATGAATCTTATATTGTTTTTGGCTTTGTATTAAATTTTTCTCCGACAAAAGGAGTACTTCCTAACTTTTATGGAGGAATATTATTTTAGTTTTACTAAATTAGACTTCTCCCAATGGCAGTGTGAAAAAAACTGCCGTTCCTTCTTCGGGTTTGCTTTCGATCCAGATTTCACCGCCGTTTTTTTCAATAAATTCTTTGCAGAGAATCAAGCCCAGCCCTGAGCCGCTTTCAGAGTCAGTTCCAGGTCGGGTGTAGTGGGTATCAATTTTAAATAATTGATCAATTTCATTTTCTTTCAGCCCGATTCCAGTATCTTGGACTTTGATTTGGACAAAATTTTCTTTTTCAAAGGCTGAAAAAATAATTTTTCCGCCTGATTGAGTAAATTTCAAGCTATTTGAAGCTAAATTTCGGATCACAGTTGCGGTCATCTGTTTATCCGCAAAAATGGTTATTTCTGAAGGGATCTGATTTTCAAAAAGAATATTTTTGTTTTCAGCGTTGATTTTCAAAATATCCAGAGTTTCTTCGATGAATATTTTTAAATTGAAATTCTCGGGTTGAATTTGTTTCAGATTGCGTTGAGTTTTTGACCATTCTAAAAGATTTCCAAGGAGTCCCCAGATTTTATGGGAAGAGGGGGATAGTATTTCAAGATATGATTTTAAATCTTTTTTTTTAAAGTCATCAAAATGAATTAAAAGAGTGGATAAAGTCTGGTCGATTGTTCCTACCGATCCTCTTAAGTCATGAGAAATAATTGAAAAAAACAAATCTTTTGAATTATTGGCTTCTTTGAGTTCTTTTGTCAGAATATTGAGTTTTTTAAATCCCGGAAAAATAATAAAAAGACTCATTAAAACAATAAGAACAATAATCAGGGTCAATAAAAGGGAGTTTAGAAAATCCAGTTTACTGACTTTTTCTTCCGCTTCTTTTTCAAATTGATTTGTAATCTGATCCATATATTTGATAAATCTTTTTTCACTTTCAAGAATGGATTCTATAAAATAAGAAGTTTTGGCTTCCTGCTTGTTTTCAATAAAAAGGATCCATGAACGAATATTTTCAGTTATGCCGTTGTAAATAGGGTTGATTTTTTGAAACAGATTCAAAATTTCGGGGGAAAGTTCATGGGGCGCTGACGATTGATTCATATTTTGAAGTTCTAAATGAGTATTCTGCCACAACAAGAGGAGTTCTTTTAATTCAGCCAGCTGATTGCCGGTATTTTTTTTATTTTTTGTCTGTTCGTAAATTAAAAGCACATTTTTTACAATTGCCTGGCAAAGCATTCTCTGTCTTCCCGACTGATTGATGAGAGCCGCGTCTTTTTTTTGTTTGCTGATAGAGTAATTCATTATAAAAAATGAAGCAATCAGTAGAAAAATAATAAATAATACAGTTGAAATATAGAGCTTCCGAAGATGAAAAACTGAAAAAAAATTTCTTTTCACCCTTTTACTCCTTTTCAATATACCATTCGTTCAGGTTATATCCGCCGCTGTAAAACTTGACCCCGCGGAACTTCCGGTTGTAAAGCCCCAGTGTCTGGAAAGAAAAAAGAAAAGAGTAGGGCTGGAGTTTATGGAGGATATGGTGCATTTCCCGATAAAGCATCCATCGTTTGATCGGATCAAATTCGACTCTTGCCTGTTCTAGAATTTCATCCACTCTCTTGTTTTTAAAACCGATAAAATTCGAACCTCCTTGTTCAATCTGGGATGAGTGCCAGACCTGGTATTCATCCCCGTCGATTCCTGTCCCCCAGGCAAATCTCACACTGTCAAAGTTCCGGTCGCTGACTGTTTTCGAAAAAATAGTCCAGTCAATGATTCTGATATTCATGATAATTCCGGCTTCTTCCATGCTTTCTTTCATAATATCTGCAATTTTCTGGTGGTATTCCCTTCCGTTATGAATCAGATACTCAAACTCAAATTTTACTCCATCCTTATCCCGGATTCCATCCCCGTCATGATCGATCCAGCCGGCTTCTTTTAAAAGTTCTCGGGCTTTCATGGGGTCATAGGGGTAAGGAGTGAGCGAATGATCATAAACAGGACCTTTGACAAAAAAAGGCCCGCTGACCACTTCGCCCAGATTTTGGTGGATTTCTTTTAATATTTTTTCCTTTGGAATCAAACAGCTTAAAGCTTGTCTGACACGGTAGTCTTTAAATAAGGTTCTTTCCAGGTTCCAGCCGATATAAGTGTATAGGGGAGTCAGAAAATCAGCGCGCGCAAAACGGTCGGTAAACAATTTTGCTAAAAGCCTGGAGTCGTACCAAAGAGACTGCTCCAGTTCAAAGATAGCGTCAATGTTCCCATTCATCAGTTCTTTGACGGCGGCATTGGTATTGTTGATGATCACAAACTGAATTTCATCCAGATAAGGCTGTTCTTTCTTGAAATAGGGAAGATTTGCTTTTGATGCCCAATAGTTTTTATTTTTTTTAAGAGTGAATCTTTCGCCTTTTTTCCATTCGTCAAATACGAAAGGACCGTTTCCAACCGGTTTCCAATTATCAGGATGGCGGTTAAAATAGTCTCCGAGTCCTTTTTCATCTCCTTTAAATTTCTCAGGATTATAGCGGTGTTTCGGCAGAATCGGCAGACCGCCGCAAAGTGAAAGAGACTGAAAATAAGGTTTCTCATAGACAAATTCTACCGTATTATCGTTGATTTTTGAAACTTTTCTGATTCCCTGATAATAGTTTCTCAGGTGAGCCGCATCGGTATATGGATTCATAATCATTTGATAACTAAATAAAATATCCTCCGGAATCATCCGTTTTCCGTCGTGCCAGTAAACATCGTTTCGGAGATAAAAAAGATAGACCATGCTTTTTTCCACTTTATCCACCTTGATTCCTTTCCCCTGATTGGGGATGATTTTAGCGGTAGAGTGAATTTCTTCTTTTTTTCCGTGAATTGTTTTTCCTTTCAGGGAATAGAGATTTTTCCCTTCCGCTTTGAAATCTGTTTTTAAAGCGGTGACCTCGCCCTGACCTTCATAAAAAAGGCTGCTTGTGGAATCATAATAGCCTTCTATGATTTTTTTACCGATAAATCCCCTGTCTTTTACTTCCCACGCATAAGCGATCCACGGGAGCCATTCAAATGTTTCAGGATCACGATTAATCATTGAATCAAAAAGGTATCCTAAAATCTCGGAAGAATTGGCTTCATTGGAAAGAATCCGGTTGAGCATTCTTGCGTCGGTGGACATTCTGAGTTTTATTTTACCGCCGGGGCGGGGAATGGTTATTTTTTCAGGAAAATTAAACTCATTTTCAGGGACTTTTTTAGCAAAATCCATGATATTTTTAATTTCTTTTATTTTTTCTCTCTGCTTTTCAATTGGTTGAGATATTTTTGTTTTTTCTTCATTTCCTGTGTAAAGCGTACAGGAAGAGGTGAATAAAAGAAATGAAAGAAGATAAATTTTAAATTTCACGGTCTATCCTTTAATCGTTTTGATTTTTTCCAATCCAGAAAATTAAAAACAATTGATAAAATTACAGCTGCCAGAAAAAAAATCAAGGTGAATTGTTCGGTTATTTCAAGAGGGGGAAGAATCCCTGTCAGCCGTTCAGCCAGAAATTGAATATAAGAATAAGGCATGTCTTTATAGCCCATCGCTTCTCTCACCTGCCAGTGCCAGTCGGTGCAGAAACAGTATCCGAAACCGTACCAGATACCCAGAAAAAACCATGAAAAAAGGGTCAGAAAAACAAGGATTAAATGATATTTTCTTGTTTTTTTCCAGAGCCACCCAAAAAGATTAAACAAAACAACGGCAGTATGAAAAAAGGTAAAAAAAATGTCTAAAAAGTAAAGCATAAACCACTCTTTTAATGTTTTTTAAACTGTCTTTCAACTTCTCTTTGAGTATCTCTTTCTTTCATATCGTCCCGTTTGTCGTAGAGTTTTTTTCCTTTGGCAAGGGCGATTTCAACTTTTACTCTGTTTTTCTCGTTAAAATAGATTTTTAGAGGAACCAGAGTCAGAGTTTTAGTGGTGACTTTTCCAAGGAGCCGTTTTAATTCTTCTTTATGCATCAGAAGTTTTCTGGAGCTGGTCGGCTTATGATTTTGAAGGCTGCTCATTTTATATTCTGAGATGTTCGCATTGACCAGGAAAAGCTCCCCGTTTTTCATAAACCGGGCAAAAGAATCGCTGATATTCACGCTTCCTTCACGGATTGATTTCACCTCGGATCCTTTTAAAACAATTCCTGCCTCAAACTTGTCGAGAATCTCATAATTAAATCTGGCTTTTTTATTCTGCGCGATTATTTTCATCAATTTTAACCTAATATTTGTTTTTATTTTTCTATTTAATTATACTTAATATGTTTTGAAAATACAAGCGGTTCCTGAATAGGTTTATTATAAAAAAGGAAGAGGGGTTTATGTTAAAGCACGAGCACTATGTAGTTAAAACTAAATGGCATAAAATCAAAGAAAATGTCAAAGGGATTCTGGTAGCGATTTTTATTGCTCTGTTAATCCGGGTTTTTTTGGTTGAACCTTATAAGATTCCAACTTCAAGTATGTATCCCACTATTCTTGAAGGGGATATGATTATGGCCAATAAATTCTGGTATGGGGTCAGGGTTCCGGTTGCCAATATCAAGCTCCCTGCTTTCTCTTCGCCGGATGTGGGAAATATTATTCTGTTTGAAACCCCGACTTATTATAGTCCGGGAAAAGGGACAGAACTTCTTAATTTTGTTACCTTCGGGCTTTTCGGACTGGATAACAATGAGCATAACCCGAAATATTTTATTAAAAGAACCATCGGGTCCCCCGGAGATGTGATCAGTATTGCAAATCCAAGAAAAAATAATTTTACTTATCAGATAGAAGTGAATGGAGTCAAAGCTCCCTTAGAAGCCATTAACGGCTCGCCTGCGGACTTTCCTGATAAAAACGATTATACTTTTTATATTGAAAATCTTAATGGAATCAAACATTTCGTTCAATACAGCAAAGAAAAATATACCTCTTTTCAGGTAGAGCTGCCTCAGGATGTCGAAGGGATGATTTATATCCCTAAGGAAGATGATGTGATTACCTTCACTAAAATTGAGGCTGATCCTCTTCAGTTGAAATTGAAGATTGAAAATGAAGGGAAAATAAAAGAAGTGGTTTTACAAAAAAAAGTGGTTGAAAAATTTTATTACAAAGAAGGAAAAATCAATTCGATTTTAACTTATGACGACCTGAGTGAACTCGAAGCAAAAGGCATGATAAAGAAAAGTATTCATGAAGACTTTTTTCTTGCTATGGGAGATAACCGGGATAACAGTTATGACAGCCGGATTTGGGGTTTGGTGAATCAGTCTCTTCTCCTTGGAAGCCCGCTTTTCAGACATTTTCCTTTTGGAAGATTTGGAAGTATTAATAAGTTAAATTAAAGTAAAAAATCGAGATATACTTAAAAAAATTATTTTGACCGTTTTTATATTTTCTTTGTCATTCCTGTGAAAGTGGGAATTTATTGAAAATAAGTATTTTAGGTTATAGATTCTGGTTTTTTGCAAACAAAAACCGGAATTACAGGCGGTCATTCTAATGAGTTGAGTATAATAAAGGAAGCGGATGGGAAATTTAATGATGAAATTTAAGGTAGAAGAAATTCATCTTGCGAGCCGGATCGGCAGCGGTACTCTTGATGTATTGGGAACGCCTGCCCTGATAGGGTTTATGGAAAAAACAGCTTCGAGTTATGCAAAGACTCTTGTCTCTCAGGAAAAAACAACGGTAGGAACCAAAATAGAGATGGAGCATTTAAAACCTTCAAAACTCGATGATGAGATAGAAATAGAGATTTTTCCCGAAAATATTAATGATAAAACAATGTTTTTTAAGATAACGGCTTACTGTCATTCAGAAATTGTAGGAAAAGCTTCTCATACAAGAGCAGTGATTGATATCCTTAAATTTAAGGAGAAAAACAATCTATTTTAAAAAACACTTGAAAAAAAAATCAAACCCATTATCATATAAATGAAATTAAAAAAAATAACAGATATGATAATTGGCATAAAATTATGAAAAAACGGCTTCTTTTTTATTTTCTTTTTTCAATTTTACTAACAGCAGTTACTTTATCTGCGATTGTTTTATTTTATCTGAACCATAAGATGAATAAACTATCAGAAGATTATAAAAAAGATCTCATCCATCAGGTTATTCAAAAAATAACCGCTTATCACAAAAATCTTTATTTTATTGAAGAAAAATTGAATATTTTCGGAAGTGAAAAAACTCTGGAAGTGATAAAGGATCTCAAGAGAAAATCAACTCATCAATTAAAACTGGAAGAGTTAAAGAAGATTGCCTTAAATCATGAAGTGGATGAGATTTCTGTTGTTGATCGTGAGGGCAGGATTCTGCAAAGCTCTTATGTTTTCAATATTAATCAAAATGAAAAGATTCATGAAAAGATAGGAAAAGGCAAGGTTTTTTATGACCGGATTACTCTTTCTGCAGCATCCGGATACCGTGTAAAATATTTTTATTTTTCCCCTGAAAAATCAGATTTTTTTATAGTGATCGGAATTTATCTCAGAAACTATTTTGAAAAAAATTATAATGAAGAATATTACCGGTTTATTTTTCAGGAAATCTTTTCTTCAATGGTCAATGAAAATAAAGATTTAAAAACCTTGGATTTTTATGTCAAAAAGGGAAATGATTATTGGTCTCTTCTTTATGAAGGGAAAAAAATAACTTACAGTCTTGATTTTTTGAAGAAATTAGATGAAAAAAAAGAAATATTCATCAAAGAAAACGGGAAGATTTTATTTTTCACTTCTCTTCAATTGGAAGATAAATCTTATTTCGGCAGTGAAAATATTTTACTGGAACTCAAGATAGATTTTTCACTGTCTAAAAAACTTTTAAATAATATCTTATTTCACGCTGTTTTAGGGTGTGCTTTTGTTGTTATCCTTATTTTTATTCTTTTTTCAAAAATTCTGGATCAGAAAATTGTCCAAAGAATTGAAAACATGAACAAGAATGTCAAGGAAATCGGAAAAGGAAACTATCAAGTTCATTTCTTTGATGAAGGAAAGGACGAACTGGGTGAAATCAGCTTTAACCTGAATGAAATGCTGAAAAGTATTGAACTTCGTGAAAAAGAGCTGAATCTGGCTAAAGACAATCTGGAAGAAGCTCTTAAAATCAAATCTCAATTTCTGTCTAATATGAATCATGAGCTTCGGACTCCTTTGACCGCGGTTATCGGAATGATTCAGCTTTTTTCAATGACCGAACTGAATGAGGAGCAAAAAGAGTATCTTGAAATTATCCAGCTTTCTTCAGAAGCTTTGATTAAGGTAGTAAAAGATATTCTTGATTTTTCTGAAATTAAATCAGGAAAAATAGAAATTATTGAAAAAGAGTTTGACCCTTATAAAACTTTTGAAAAGCTTTTTCATTCTTATGCTGAAAAGGCAAAACAGAAAAAAATCCATGCGGAATTTCAAATTTCGGAAAATTTTCCTGCTGTAATCAAAACAGATTCCTATCATTTAAAGCAGATCGCTATTCATCTTTTAGACAATGCGGTGAAATTTACTTCAAACGGCAATATTGTTTTCAGACTGGAAGAACTCGAAAGAGAAAATCATAAGAGCCGGATTCGTATGATTGTAAAAGATACCGGAATAGGAATTCCTGAAAAGTATATCCCTGTGATTTTTGACAGCTTTAATCAGATTGATTACTCAGATACCAGGAATTACGGCGGCACCGGGCTTGGACTTGCGATTGTCAAAGCATTGGTCAATCTTTTGGGCGGTAAAATTGAAGTTTACAGCACGATTGAAAAAGGAACTGAAGTTTTTATTGAGATCGAAGTAGAAGTGATTCAAGATTTTTCCTATAAAGAGAGATTTGCAAAAAAATACCCTCTTTCATATCACCCTTCTATTTTAATCGTGGAAGACAACCCCATTAATCAAGAAGTCTTCAAGAAGATCATAGAAGAAAAGAAATGGAAATGGAAGCTTGCTGAAAATGGAGAAAGGGCAGTTGAAATGGTTCAAGAAGAGTCTTTTGAGCTGATTATTATGGATATTCAGATGCCGGGAATGGATGGGTTTGAAGCTTCCGATAAAATAAGAAAAATAGAAAAATCCAAAGAACACTACAGCTATATCATAGCGGTAACCGCTTTTGAATTAAAAGGATATGCAGAGCTTTGCAAACTCAAGGGATTGGACGGCTATCTTTCCAAACCGATTCATATTCAGGATTTTTATCATTTAGTTGAATCGCTTCTTTTTGAAAATGAAAAATAATTTTTAAAAAAATTGACTTTGACTTATTCTTTTTGTAATTTTTATATTCGTAAAATGGAGAGATGGTCGAGTCTGGTTTAAGGCGGCGGTCTTGAAAACCGCAGAGGATTTGCGTCCTCCGGGGGTTCGAATCCCTCTCTCTCCGTTTACTTCTCAAAAAAAACAAATATCTCCAATAATTTTTTTGAATCAGATAAAAATATGGTTAAATTTTAAATTATCTTAATTTATATGGTATATAACATGAAAAATCATTTTGGCTCATTTGATCTTGAAAGACAATTAACAACATTTGAAGTGGAAAATTTTGATTTGTTTATGAAACCGATTAATCATTCAATAAAATCGAGTCAAATAAATCTTAGTCAGTCTGTTGAAAATTTTATTGATCATATTGAAAATTATTTTTAGGTTTTGACTTTGAGTTATTATTCTGAATCTTGGAAAGAATCAATAGAAAAAACAATCCAATCAATTATTACTAATTGTTCTAAAAAAAATGGTTATAAATATGTCAATTACTATCCGGAAAGAATTAAAGATATTTTTTTAAACTATGAAATAGAAATGAGAGCTTTAAAAGATAATATTTTTAAAAATTATCCTCTTATATCAAAAAATAAAAAAGAGGAAGATTTAATAGACCATCATAAAATTATTGCTTTATATATTAAAAGTTTTTTAAAGGCTAATCCCATTGAATTTGATAATAAAAAATATGATGAAGATTATATAAAAGATAATCCCATTCTTACTATTCGATTGATAAAAGAAATGATTTGTTTTTCTTTTGTTGTAGTCATTATAAATGCTTGGAATAAAAAAAATATTCCAGATTTTGAATTAAAAATTCCTAAAAATTATCATGAACATTTTTATAAATTAATTTATTATTATTCAAATAGACCTGATGATTTACCTGTTTTAGGATTATCACATATTTTTTATTTACTGGAAATGAATTCACAATGTTTATTTTTTCATAAAATTCCAGATTATTTTGATATTCAGAAATAAATTCTTAGATTCTATAAAGGCAGGTTTTCATTGTCTCTCACTATTATTTTAGAAAAAATCCTTTCAGATTCTCTGATTCAAAAGGGAAAGACTGAAATTGGCAAAATATCAACCGATACAAGGATCCTTGAAAAAGGAGCTCTTTTTCTGGCTCTGACAGGCGAGAAATTTGACGGACATGATTTTCTTCAGGCTGCTTTAGAAAAAGGGGCAGGGGGGATTTTAATCCAGAAAAATCATATACCGGATAATCTTCCCTCAAATATCTGGTGTTTTGCCGTAGAGGATACTTTGAAAGCTTATCAGGACATTGCAATGGCAGTTTTAGAGGCCAAAAAAATCCTTAAAATTGCCGTTACCGGAACTTCCGGCAAGACAACCACCAAAGAGTTTATCCGTGCTCTTCTTTCTGTGCGGTATAAAGTTTTTGCCAATCAGGGGAATTTTAATAATCAGGTGGGAGTGCCTCTTTCAATATTACAGACAACAGATGAAGAAATCGGGATTTTTGAGCTGGGCGCTGGAAAACCGGGGGATATTCACCGTCTTTCAGAAATTGTCAAACCGGATATTGCCCTTGTTACTAGTATTGGCGAGGGACACCTTGAATTTTTTGGAAGCGTTGAGAATGTGGCCAAGGAAAAGGCTTCCATCATGGATTTTGGAAAACAAGGATTTTGCCCGGCTGATATTCTTTTTCCAGTCTGGTTCTCAAAGTTTCAAAAAGTCAATTTTTCTTCTTTTTCCCGCATTCTTTCCACAGAAGACGGATATCAAATCACGATTCAAAACAATACTGTTTTTCTTCCTTTCTGGGGCGAGTACAATCTTTTTAATTTTTTAACAGCTCTTACGATTGCTTTGGAACTGGATGTGCGTGAAGACCAGATTCAGGATGGAATTAACCGGATTAAGCTTCCTTCCTACCGTCAGGAAAAAAAAGAAAAAGAAGGGCGGATTTTTTATCTGGACTGTTATAATGCCAATCCTCTTTCGATGAAGAGCGCTCTTTCAGGATTTGAAAAACTGGAAGGTGAAAAAATTGCGGTTCTTGGGGATATGCTGGAATTGGGAAGGGATGAAGAAGTTTTGCATAGTGAAATTGGAAAATTTTTAAATCAATTCAGCTTTAAAAAAGTATTGTTTTACGGACGGTTAATGAAAAAAGCTTTTGAAGCTTATCAAAAAGAGAAAAATTATTTTAATGATAAAAACGATCTCGCCCTGTTTCTGAAAAACGAGTCGAAAAAAGGGGATAAAATTTTTATCAAAGCTTCCCGCGGAATGAAATTGGAAGAAATTTTTAATCTTTATTAGAAAAAGAAATCTATTTTCTAAAAAACACACCCTCAAAATCCGATTTTTAATTGAGTCTCCAAAGGATTAATTAAAAAAAATGAAATTCATACAGTTTGTTATTTTTATTTTACTGTTTACAGTTTCCTTTCTTTTTCTTTTTAATGAAATAGAACTGCATTTCATTTTTTTTCATATTCTCTTGATTCTGATGTTTTTTTTCCCCTATTATTTTTGGACCGAATCGGTTTTTAAAGCAATGATTATTTTAGCTTTGCTTACAGTCTTGATTTGCGCAGGAGTTTATTTTTTTAAGTATTCTCCGGTCAAAAAAATGAACTTGGTTCCCCAATACAGTTTGAATATTGAGCCTCAAATTAAAACAATTGATTTTGAATGGGGTAAAAATACTTACTCTTATTCATTTCAAATGCAGGAATTGAAAGATAAAAACAAGGGAGATGTTTTTTCATTAGACAAATTTGTATGGCTTCATAATAAATTAAATCAATATAAAAAATATGTCAGTCAATTTATGTCGAAAATCACTGTGGCAAAACTGGATCTCAACTTTATTTTTATCTGTTTATGGATTTATTCAGTAGTGCTGATATCTTTTATTTTTTCTTATTCTAAATCATTGATTGTAAGTTATTCTAATATTTTATTTGTTATCCCTTATACTTTTTTTATGGGAGATTTCTTTTTTTTAAAACCTTTTGCGCCCATGCTTTTATACGGGCAGATTGTGTTTATCGGGATTTTAACTGTGATCGCGGTTTATAGAGTAAAAAATTGAGAGGAATCTTTTGAAAAGCTGGATGAAGTTTTTTTTATCTTTATTGGTTCAGGCGGGTGTTTTTCTTCTTGTTTATAAAATCCTTCAATGGCAGTTTGTTTTTTCTTTTCTTTTTTCCCTGACTTTTATTCTTTTATTTTCAGCTTTGATATTTGAAGGAAACCAAAATAAAAATATGCTGACAGTGATTCTGTTTATCATCAATTTTTTCCTGATATTTGCGGGATTTTTTCTTCTGCCTTCAAAATTTGATTATAAAACCCGGAGTCTTTTAAAAGAAACTCAGGTAAAATTAACTGAACTTAAAAAAAAATATATTCTGTCTTACAGCCAAAAGGAAAAAAATCTGATTTATTCTGTCTGGAATGACCTTGCTTATTCTGATTACAAGTCAGCTTTGGATAAACTTGAAATTATTAAAAAAAATGATTATTATCTGGAAAGGCTTCATAGTTTTGCGATGGTAAAAGTCAATCGTTTTTATAAGCTTGTTGAAGAAGCCAAAAAAGAAATCCCGAATTTTACCCATTTTTATTCTTTTTATCAGAAAGGAGACCTCAGTTATTTTAAAAAGCTCATCATTTATTACAAAAATACAAAGTCAGGAGAGTATTTTTATAACTTGGCTTTGAAAAACATGGAACTGAAAGTCAATCATAAAATCCTTCTTCAATCTGTAACCAAAGAAATCAGCGCTTTTGTCCATGAATATGAAAAAGATTATCTTATTCTGCATTTTGTGATTTATCTTTACCCTGAATTAAAAACAAAGTACTATTATAAAGTTTCGGAAGATGAGAAAAAAAGCATCGGATTTGATGATTTTAAACAGCTGAATGAATCTCCAAAAGAAACGCCCAACCTGATTACTTTTCTTAAAAATCACGATGGTGAAGAGTTTTTTATTTTTATCCGCAAACTCCTGGAGGGAGAAGGCGAATATCCTCTTTTTGCTTTTGATATGGAGGTCATCTCCAAAGAAGGGGAAAAAATGAGTATTCCGTTTGCGAAAATAACCTATGATTCACTTGTTTTTTCAGGAAAAAAAGGATTTGAAACCCTTTCTTTTCCCCAAATTTATCACAAAATCAAAGAAAGCTTGGCTTCTTTAAGGACTCCTATTCATCCAAGATGGATTATGGAATACCGTAAAAAATATCCTGAGGTTTTTCAGAATGTGATCAAACCTTACTGGATGAAATTTATCAAATTATTACTTTGTTTTATTACCTTAACAGTCCTGTCTTTTTTCACGATCCGTTATTTCAAGGCAGTTTTTTTAGAAAAAATATCGTTTGTATTTTACTTTCTGCCTGTCTTTTTTATTGTTTTTCTTTCTTTAATCTACACAAATTTTATCATCAAAATATTCGAGTGGCTTTTATAGTTCAGGTCTTAAAACGATTCTTTGAACTGTGAGAGGGATTTTCCCTTTTTTTAAAGGAACAACCGCATACCCCCAGAAAAAGACCCCTTCCTGTGTTTTCTTTTTAATATCATCAGGCAGTTTAAAGTCCAGTCTGGCGTTTTGAATTGAATTGAAAAAGGAAGTTTGAAGAATAAAGATCTTGTTTTTCTGATCAGGAAGGCTTGCATAAATTTCCAGATAAGAAGGTTCAGAAGATTGAATAAAAAATGAAAGAATTTTATCTTTATCCCAGAAATATCCTTTATTTAGCCTGAAATATTGGATTCCAAGAGAATCTTCTTCAAAAAGAAAGTCGCCCGGCTCAAAATCTTTTAAAAAAGGTCCTAAATTTCTTTGAAGTATTTTTTTTGAAAAAACTTCAATATTGGATATTTTGATAACAGGGTTTAAATCATTGGCGCCGCCTTTCATTTTCCGGTTAAAAAATTTTATTTTTTCAATCACTGCTTTTCCTTCTTGAGAAAGACTATCCAGGTGAATGATAAAATTTTTCCATCCTTTATAATTTAAAAATCCAATCGAGTATTTTTTCAGTCCTTTTGCGTCCCTGATATAAAGAGCTGCCTCATTGCCTGAATTGTAGTCGAAAAGCCAAAGAGAAATACTTTTGCTCCAATGAGGAATTTCCTGACGGGTATTAATTTCAAAAGCTCCGGTCGTAAAATTTTCTCTTTCATAGGAAAGGTAAATCATATTCTGGTTTTTCAGGATTTCTCCTTCTTTCGAAATAATATCTTCTTTGGTAAGAGCGGCTTTAGAATTATTCAGAGATTTTGAAGCCTCATAGGAAAAAAAATAACAGGGAAGTTTGAGATAATCGACGGGGATATTGTTTTGAAATACAATTTGAAAAGGAAACTCATTTGAATAATATCTTCTTTCGGCTTTTTTAGAGAAAAAAATGGAGTTTTCCGCTTCTCTTCCGGAAATGAAAAGCGGAATCATAAAAAAAAGAAGAAGCTTATTCCACTTCAATGACTGAAAACTCCTCTTTAAGCTTTGTGGTAACCATTTTTGTATTGGAGATATCTGTTTTCCTTTCGGAATTGACTTTAAACTGATAATGATAGGTTCCAGGTTTTTCAAACTGAAAATCAATGTAATAAGTAGAAGCGTCAGCTTGTTTTAGTAAATATTGATAGGGCTGCCATTTGTTGAAACTGCCGAGAAAAGAAACCTGCTCGATTTTTTCAGAAGAATTCTTTTTATAATAAAAACGGTAGGTGAGATGTCCGATTTTCTGAGGTTTGTCGCTGAATGCGATGAGTTTTTGCCCGACATCAAAATAAGAAAGCTCTCCTGTGTAAGGGTCAGTGGTGTAATTTTCATTTTCAGGATCAATGGTATGAATATTATTGACAATGAGTTTATAATAATACCTTCCTGCCGGCACCTGAAAGTCTAAAAAAGTCAAATCCAGTTTCAATATCCAATAGTCTTCCCTTTCTCCTTCGTCCCGTGTTTTCATGAATTGAAAGGTGGTTTTGTAATTGTCAAAGCTTCCAATGAGTTTGACATCATGAGCGCTGCTGTTTTTATAATAAAAAATAATTTCTTTTGAAGTGATTTTCGGGTTTGCCGGAAATAAAAAAACAGGCAATAAAATCAATAATAAAATAAGTTTTTTCATCTTTTATCCTTAAACAGTTTTTTTAAATATCGAATGAAAGCGAAAAATATCAAGATAGTTTTTGAAATAGGCAGAGGATAGGATAAATTTTCTAGATTATATACTGAAATGATTTTAAATTGCAAAAAAACCATGTCATTCCCCGGCTTGACCGGGGAATCTATTAGCAAGATAATCAAATTACTGGATTGTCCGGTCAAGCCGGACAATGACAATTTTGGGTTAAAAATATTTGCAATTTAAATTCAGTTATGTATATTTGGAGGCTTTATGAATATGATAAAATTAAGAAATTTATTCCTTGTTTTCTTTCTATTATTTCCTGTTTCTTTTCTTTATTCCGAAACCTTTATCTTAAAGGATTTATCTAAAATAGAAGGAGAAGTGCTTCTCTTTCAAGAAAATCAATTTACCATTCAATTGAATAACGGTCAGGTCAAAATGCTTTCTCTGGAGGAAATTTATGTGATTTATCCTGGAAGCGAGGAGGAAGAGACGCTTTCAAAAATTGAGATGCTCAGTATTAAAAACAGCTGGTCTTCTGAAAAATCCATTCTGGTTTTGGAAGATGATAAAGCTTTGAAAGGAGAGATCAAGTTTTATCAAAAAGGCGAAGTTTATTTTGAATCTGAGGGAAGCGGTTTGAAGACTTACTCTTTGAAGAAAGTGAAGCTGGTTTATTTTTATTCAAAAAATACTCTAGATAAAAAAATAGAAGCAGAAAAATTAAAACTGGAAAAAGAAAGAGAAATTCAGGAAGAAGCTCTAAAAAAACAAAAAATTGAGAAAGAAAAAAAAGAAAAATATCAGACTAATAATTATTTAGGAATTGATGTCGAAATAGAGAAAGAAAAAGAGAAAATGAATCAAAAAACAGACTCTCTTAATTTAAATATTAACTTTTGGTTTGAAATACAGTTTGCTTTAATTCCTAATCAATTAATCCTTTATAAGGATAATTATATCAGTGATATTCCATCTTATATCTTATCTTGTACATATTGTGAATATTCAAATGGTATTAGTATGAATACAAATGCATTAACTTATAATTTATCATTATATCTGCATTTTTATGGGGAAAACTTTTCTTTTGGCCCAGAGATTTCTCTTTTTATACTCAAAATAGATCATAAATATGTCAAAGTTAATAATTCTGTTTCTTTAAATCATATTGAATCCAGATCGGAATTATCTGGTGATTTTGGATTGTTTATAAGATATTATTTGAAATCCTCAAAAGAAGGTTTTTTTCTTCAATCAAATATTGGAAAAATTATTAATGAGTATGGTTATAACGGTTTTATGTTAAGAGGTGGAATCGGATACTCACTTAGAATTAAGAATAGTGATATATTTTTTAATATAGCCT
Source organism: Spirochaetes bacterium GWB1_36_13 (assembly GCA_001829155.1). Lineage (GTDB taxonomy): Bacteria > Spirochaetota > GWB1-36-13 > GWB1-36-13 > GWB1-36-13 > GWB1-36-13. Next base: position 20,464 of record MIAO01000047.1, read on the forward strand.
TAAACACTTACTATAGTTATTCTGAAAATAGAGAAAATAGTCAGGAGTTTATTAAATTTATCATTCCTGCCTTTTTAAATATTAGTTTAATGTGGTGATAACTAGTAAAATAAGATGAGTATTTAGAATTTGGAGGCTTTATGAATATGATAAAATCAAGAAATTTATTCCTTGTTTTCTTTTTATTATTTCCTGTTTCTTTTCTTTATTCCGAGACCTTTATCTTAAAGGATTTATCTAAAATAGAAGGAGAAGCGCTTCTTTTTCAAGAAAATCAATTTACCGTTCAATTGAATAACGGGCAGGTCAAGATGCTTTCTCTGGGGGAAATTTATGTGATTTATCCCGGAAGCGAGGAGGAAGAGACGCTTTCAAAAATTGAGATGCTCAGCATTAAAAACAGCTGGTCTTCTGAAAAATCCCTTATGGTTTTGGAAGATGATAAAGCTTTGAAAGGAGAGATCAAGTTTTATCAGAAAGGTGAGATTTTTTTTGAATCTGAGGGTAACGGCTTGAAAACATACTCTTTAAAGCAAGTGAAGCTGGTTTATTTTTATTCAAAAGAGATTCTGGAGCAGAAAAAGAAGGACTATCTTTCAAAGATAGCAGAAATGGAAAAAGAATCTAAAAAAAATCTGGAAGAACTGGAAAAAATAAAAAAGCGGGATTTTGAAATATTTATGAATCAGAAATCGGAAAAACTGAAACGGAAAATTGTGAGTTATGAAAAAGGCGAGTTTACGGTACAGAATGTTTTTTCTGAAAAAGAAAAAATTTCTTTGAAGGATTTGAAAGCTGTTTTTCCGAATGAGGACAATGAAGAAAAGCTGAATAAAGCTGAAAAATATTACAATGAGCATCTTATTGAAAATGATGTGAGTTTGATTATGGACATAAAAGGAAATTTTGAAGCTGGGGAATTGACTCAAGTGAAAGAAGACCAGTATTTTTGGAAAAATAGTGAAGGCGTAGAAAAAGTTTATCTGAAGCAGGATATTGATTATATCATTTTTTATAATTACTTCAAAGAAGAAAAAAAATTGAAAGAAATCAGGTTGCAGGAAGAAAAAAAAATAAAAGAAACCAAGAAAAAGGTAGATGAAGAAATAAAAGAAGTAAAACTAAATGCTCTGACAGGAAGTAAAAGTAAAAAATTGCCGGATGTCTTTTGGTTTTCCTATCAATTCGGAATTGTGCCTTACAATATATTTAATAACAAAATGATTTCAAGTAATTTTACTCTGTTGAATACTTTTGGTTTAAACTTTCAATTTGAAAATAAAATACTAGGTCTGGAATTTCTTTTTTTTTCCTATCAGGAAAATTATTATGGGACATATTATTATAACAGGGAAGAAAAATCAAGGCTTGAAACATTTTATTTTACTTCTATGAAATACGCCTATTTTTTTGGAGAAGAAGAAAATAAAGGGTATTTGAGTTCAAATATTGGGGGTGTTTCATTTATGGAGAATGAAACCGGGCTAGGTGTCAAATTGGGTATCGGTTATACTGTTTCTTTTTCTCATTATATTTACCTGATATTGGAAGCGGATTGTTTTTTTTCATTGCTTGAGGGCGGTAAAACCATTTTGATGCCTTTTTTTCTATCTATTGGTTTATACTGGTAAGATTTTTTCAAGAACTCTTTATCAAAAATTGATTTTTTTATTAAATTCTAATTGCAAAAAATTTCAATAGGTATAAAAAATGCTTTCAAAACGGATTATCCCCTGTCTGGATATTGACAACGGAAGAGTGGTCAAGGGTGTCAAATTCTTAAATCTGGTGGATGCGGGAGACCCTGTTGAAAATGCCAAGTTTTATGACGAAGAAGGGGCAGACGAGCTTATCCTTCTGGATATTACAGCTTCTTCAGACAACCGCAGTATTTTATTTGATACAGTGAAAAAAGTAGCGGACAGTATTCACACTCCTTTCACGGTGGGCGGGGGGATCAGGACGATTGAAGAAATAAAAAAACTGATTCAGGCAGGAGCGGATAAAGTATCATTGAATACAGTTTTGGTCAAAAATCCTGAAATTATCAGCGAAGGCGCCAGAAAATTCGGAAGCCAGGCTATGGTAGCCGCCATTGATGCCAAAAGAGTGGGGGAGCATAAATGGAATATTTTTATCAAAGGCGGGAGAGAAGACACAGGACTGGATGCTCTCTTATGGGCATCGAAGCTGGAAAGTCTGGGAGCGGGAGAAATCCTTCTTACCTCTATGGATAAAGACGGAACCAAAAAAGGCTATGATTTAGAACTGGTAAGAACGATCAGTGAAACGGTCAAAATCCCCGTGATTGCTTCGGGAGGAGTCGGGACTTTGGAAGACCTTTACCGGGGAATAACCGAGGGGAAAGCCGATGCAGTGCTTGCGGCAAGTATATTTCATTTCAGAGAGTATTCTATCCGTCAGGTCAAAGAATTTCTAAAAGAAAAAGGAGTCAGTATCAGATTATGAATTTTATTCGAAAAACCAATTTATCTTTATCAAGATTTACGACTATAAAAATCGGCGGAATCGCGGATGTTGTTTTTTTCCCTTTTGATGAAAAAGGAATCATGGAAGTTTTTGAAGAGATCAGAAATGAAAAAAAAGATTTTTTTATTTTGGGAGGCGGAAGCAATGTCGTGATTAACGATTCAAAACTCCCTTACGCTGTTGTTATGGTCTCTCATCTGACTCACCATAAATTTCATGGAAACGAGCTGGATGCGGAGGCGGGGCTTTCTTCTTCCATTCTTTCAGAACTGGCGGCAAACAATGATTTTGGAGGGCTTGAGTTTTTCTACGGGCTTCCCGGAAGTGTGGGGGGCGCTGTTTATATGAATGCCAGAGCTTATGAATCAGAAATTGCTGAATTAGTAAAAGAAGTAACGGTTTATGATATAGCAAAAAATTCATTTTTGACTATCCCGAAAGAAGAATGCGGTTTTGAATACAAAAAAAGTATTTTTCAGGACAATCCGAACTATCTGATTTTTAAAGTCAGGCTGATATTAAGACCTGGAATGAAAAAAGCTGAGCTCTGGAAAACAATGAATAAATATAAACACGACCGCAAAGAAAAAGGTCATTATACAGAACCTTCTGCCGGATGCGCTTTTAAAAATAACCGGGAAATAGGCATTCCTACTGGAAAACTTCTGGATGAAATCGGGATGAAAGGATATCAGCTGGGGGGGATCAAGGTATCCGAGAAACACGCTAATTTTTTTGTGAATGCAAGCGGCGGTACATTTAAAGATTATCAGAATCTGATCCGTGAAATCAAAGAAAAAGTAAAACTGGAAAAAAATATTGATCTGGAAACGGAAGTCCGGTTTCTTCCTTCCGGCTTAATCTAAATAATCGGCCAGTCTTCCGGATGTTTTTCGCAGATTCATGCTGAGAAGACGGGCTAGTCCTTTCAGTATTTTGATGCCCATTTCAGGATATTGGCTTAAAATCATGTCAAAGCTTTTTTTGGTCAGCTTCAAAAGGACACACTCAGTCTGGGTTCTTAAACTTGCCGATCTCGGGGTATTGTCGATTAAAGACATTTCTCCAATCGATCTTCCTTTCATCAAAGTATTGATCACAACTTCATTCCCTTTTTGATCCCCTTTGATCACATCCACTTTCCCATCGGCGATAAAGCAGACAAAATCTCCTTTATCTCCTTCTTTGGCAATGATATGGTGTTTTTTGACTTTGACACAGGAAATATGTTTGGCAAGGAGGTTTAATTCTCCCCGGCTTAAAGAGTCAAATAGAGGAATCTTATTAAAATAACTTGCGTCGAGTTTGTAAACCTGGGAAGTATTTCCTGAATTGATCATACCGCTTCTGGATGCCGTGTAGTTGGCTGTGTTTTTCGTTTTCGAACCGGAAGGATTCATCGGAAACCTCTTTTAGCTTTTTTCTTTTTCAGCGTTAAGCAGGATAAAATTTTCAAGAAGAGGCGAAAAGCCTTCATTTTTTAGTTTTTCCAGTTCATAAAGACCGTATCTTCTTTCTTCTTCTACTTCATAGATATTTTGAATAATTTTTTTTTCTTTCTTTTCGAGTTCTTTCAGTTCCAGATTTTTATTGAGAATTAAAAATCCGCTTCCCAAAAAGATAAAAATAAAAAAAACAAACTGGAAAATACGAAGCATGTTATTCCCTAATTTTTCTCAATCACCCGGAGCTTGGCGCTTCTGGCGCTTGGGTTATTTTGAGTTTCTTCTTTTGTTGGAATTATCGGTTTTTTTGTGAGGATTTTAAACTCTTTTTCAAGAGATGCGTTTTTAAAAGTATTTTTTACGATTCTGTCTTCCAGAGAGTGGTAGGTAATAACAGCCAGCCTTCCTCCTTTTGAAAGGGCAAGCAGGGCTTCGGAAAGCATTTTTTCAAGATTTTCCAGCTCCTGGTTGACAAAAATACGGATTGCCTGAAAACTTTTTGTGGCAGGGTGCATATTTTTCTTTTTATAGGCAAAAAAAGCGGCTTTATCAATAATCCCGGCCAATTCCTTGGTGGTTTCAATTTTTTTTTGTTTTCTGTATTCTACAATATAGGCAGCAATCCTGCGGGAAAGCCTTTCTTCGCCGTATTGAAAAAGAATATCGGCAATTTCTGTCTGGGTAAAAGAATTGACCACATCATAGGCGTTTGGGCTTGAGCCGTCTAAAGTCATGTCTAAGGGGGTGTCTTTGATAAAACTGAAGCCTTTTTCAGATTCTTTATAATGGTACATGGAAAGTCCGAGGTCTGCCAGTATTCCGTCCGCGCTGGAAAGGGAAAAACGGGAAAGGGTTTCCATCAGGTTTGAAAAATTGGAAAGGGCGAAATCAACCTGAGTGAATGTTTTCAGGTTTTCTTTTGCGATTTTTTGAATTTCCTCGTCCCGGTCGAAACAGATGAGTTTACCGCCATTATTTAAACGGGAGGCAATTTCAAAACTGTGTCCTCCTTCTCCGGTGGTCAAATCTAAATAAACTCCCTCAGGTCTGGAAACGAGAAAGTCTAAAATTTCTTTTAAAAGCACAGGAGTGTGAACTGCCATAAAACCCTCTTCTTTTCTTAGTTTTTATAAAATAAAATTTAATGAAACTAAAATAAAATTGTGTTAAATTTAAATTTATCTTTTTTAAAGGATAGGAATTGAACGGAAATAGTGTTGGAATAGTTGTCAGAAATTTTTTTACTTCCGATGAACCCCTTAAACTTATTTCACAGCTGGAACTTTCTCCTTTTTCAATTGCTTATGAAACTTACGGTACTTTAAATGAAGAAAAAAACAATGTTATTTTAGTCTTTCACGCATTAAGCGGAAGCGCACATGCAGCCGGTTTTTATCCCACTGATCCGAATCCCGGGTGGTGGGAAGATATGATCGGACCTGGAAAACCTCTGGATACAAACCGCTATTTTATCGTGTGTTCCAATATTATCGGAAGCTGTTATGGTTCAACCGGACCTGAGAGTCTTAATCCGAAAACTCAAAAGCCCTACGCGCTTGATTTCCCTGTTATTACCGTAAAAGACATGGTGCGTGCTCAAAAGAAACTGATTGATTTTCTCGATATAAAAAAACTGTTTTGTGTTATCGGCGGGTCATTGGGGGGGATGCAGGCTTTGGAATGGGCGCTTTCTTATCCTGAAATGGTAGAAAGTTCGATTATTATCGCGGCTACGGCAAAAATGACTCCTCAAAATATTGCTTTCAATGAAATAGGCAGGGTAGCGATTCTTTCCGATTTTCTTTTTTCGAATGGAAATTATCAGCTTCAGAATCAAAAACCGGCAAAAGGTCTTGCGATTGCGAGGATGCTTGCCCATATTACTTATCTTTCGGAACAGTCTATGAATAACAAGTTTGGAAGAGAATTAAAAACCGGAAATTATTTATTCGGATTGAAAGATATTGATTTTCAAGTTCAAAGCTATCTTCATTATCAGGGAGATAAATTTGTGGAACGCTTTGATGCCAATTCTTATCTTTATATTACCAAGGCAATGGATTATTTTGATGTGACAAAAGAATTATTGGAACTGAAAACGAAAACAAAGTTTTTACTCATTTCCTTTACCTCAGACTGGCTTTTTTCTACCCGGCAGTCAATGGAAATTGTCAACTTGCTCCGAAAAAATAATAATCATGTTTCTTTTACGGAAATTGAAAGCGATCAGGGGCATGATTCATTTTTACTGAATTTTGAAGTTCAGGGGGAAATTTTATCAAGTTTTCTGGAAGGGATAAAAAAATCATGAGGATAGCAAACCGAATCGATTATCAGATTATTGCTGATTTAATAGAATCAGGTTCTTCAGTGTTGGATTTAGGGTGCGGAAATGGAAGATTATTGGAAATTTTAATCAAAGAAAAAAATGTGCAGGGAGTCGGGATCGAAAAAGACCACTCTATGGTGAAAAAATCATTGGAAAAAGGGATTCCTGTGATTCAGGCAAACCTGGACGGAGGGCTTTCAGAATACCCTGACAAGAGTTTTGATTTTGTGGTTTTAAGCTTGACGCTTCAGGCTTTGAAAAAACCGGATCTGGTGATTTCTGAAATGCTTCGGATCGGGAAAAAAGCGATTGTGTCGTTCCCGAATTTTGGGCATTTTCTTTTAAGATACAGTATTTTATTCAAAGGAAAAATGCCGAAATCCAAATTTCTTCCTTTTGAATGGTACAATACGCCCAATATTCACTTTTGCAGTATCAATGATTTTAAGGAATTTTGCAAGGCTAATAAAATTAAAATTGTTAAAAAGATTTTTCTTAAAAACTTTAATAAAATTATTAAAGAATTTCTTCCAAATATTTTTGCTTCTATTGGAATTTTTGTTTTAGAAACAGAAAATTAAAACCGATAAATTAAAAAAATAGATTGACTTTCCTTCTAAGATGGAATTCCTCTGTTTTAAAACTATGATATGAGAGAATGGATAAGGATAACACGATGGCTTCAGAAAACGGAAGAAAAAATCTAGCATTCTATATAAATCCAAACATCGAAACTCCTTTTAATATTATTGAAAAAGGGGGAGTCCGTTCTAAAAACATTAATGATGTGAGAAATATTACTTTCCCTAAAAAACTTTTATTAAAAATTGTCCCAGAAGATTTTATCGATCCAAGCGCCTATGACAGACAGGATTACGCAAAAATTCATGCCGGCCGTTTTGTTTATTACGATGAATCGGATCAGGGTTTTTACTCTCAGATTTATGGTTATGCAGTCTTAAAGGGTTCTAAGATTTCTGTAGAACCGCTTGTGGAGATCACAAAAGACAAGCTGCGCGCCTCTATTTATTATATTCCCAATAAATTTGGGGAATACCCCAGTGTAGAGCACATCCGCCAGACTTTTATTGAAACCAAGCTTAAAGGATATCTGGGAGATGAAAAAATTAATTACCAGATAGACGATCTGAAAAAACAGGGAAAAAAACTGGGTATTTTGACGATTGCAAAAGGCGTGACACCGGAAAACGGTCAAATTGAGCACTATATTCTTTTGAAAGAAGTGGGAAAAAAAGTCGGAAAAGTTTTAGAAGGCGGAAGAATCGATTATAAAGAGCAGAATGCTTTTACTCCTGTTATGAAAGGAGAAGAAATTCTGGAGAGAAAACCTTTGATTCAGCCGAAAGACGGATTTGATGTTTTAGGAAATATGATTAAAGGCGTTTATCTGGGAGAAAAAATTTTTATTCCCGGTAGAAATCTAGAGGAATCAAAAGAAAAGCCCGGTTTTTTTACCGCTGCGGTCAACGGGGTGATTTCAATTGTAGATAGAAAAGTCAGCGTTGACAATAAAGTGGTGATCCGTAAAGATATTAATCTTGAAAGCGGGGGAAACCTTGATCTGGAAGGCTCGGTTGAAATTTACGGCAATGTAAAATCCGGATTTGAAGTCAAAGCGACAGGGGATATTATTATTCATGGCAATGTCGAAGATGCGGTTATTTTAGCCGGGAATGATATTGTGATTGATAATGGAGTATTGGGAAAAGAAAAGGCGAGGATCAAAGCGGGAAATAATATTGTGATCCGTTTTGCCCAAAATACGCATTTTTATGCCGGAAAAAATATTACTGTCAAAGAATCCATGATCCAGTGTACCGTGTTTGCTAAAAATACAGTCATTATAGAAGGAACCGTAGTAGGCGGGGAAATTACTGGAAAACACGGGGTAATGGTAAAAGTGGCGGGAAGCGATAAGGGAGTGGAGACCAGGCTGACAGCCGGAGTGGATCCTGAAGTGCAGAGGAAAATCAAGGATAAAGAAGAAGAAAAAAAGATGCTGGAAGGTGATTACACAGAACATCTTGAAGATATTAAAATGCAGTTTGGAAATCAATTTTTGATTGATTTAAAAGGATTTTTATCGGTATTAAGGGGTTCAAGAAAGATTAAATTCATTGAAATGCTGACTAAACTCGGAAACCTGACCAAAGAAGTCAACCGTGTCAAAAATGAAATTGTGGAGGTCAGAAAAGAAATTGCTTTTGATAAACCTCCGGTCATTGAAGTTTTGGAAAAAGTTTTTGCTGATGTCATTGTTTTAATCAGAAGAAGCCAGCCGAGAAGAATCCAGAAAGCTAAATCTGGGACAACTTTTAAAGAAGACCCCGAAACCGGAATTATTATCGAGCTTTAATTTGTCTGAAATTCGTACAGTTGTATGAAAATGTTACAGATAAAACAGTAAATGAGTTAACTCGGACACCGGGCAAAATCAATGTGTCACTTCGGCTCCGCTCAGTGACCGTATCGTCTCGATTAATGACACGGATTTTTTGCAATTTAAAATCATTTCAGTATCAATCACTCTTTTTATAAAAACTGTCATTTTGAACGAAGTGATAAATCTTAAAGTATTGATAATTTAGATAAAATATCTTTGGTCATTAAAATAATGATTTATTGAATGGTTCAATTCTCATCCGTATTTCGATCTGAAAAAAATAATTAAACACTTGGAACTTTTTTTGCAATTAAAATAACTGAGAATGCTGAAAGGAGAAAGCGATGAAGATTTTAATTGTGGATGATGAAGAAAGAATTATAAAAACAATGATCGAAGCTTTAGAACCTGCCGGGTACGAGCTTTTTTACACCACTTCTCCTTTAAAAGCCCTTGAAATGATTTCTTCCTTAAAAATCGATACAGTGATTTCAGATATCCGGATGTCTGAAATGGATGGTTTGGAACTTTTAAAAAAAATCAAGCAGAATTATTACCATATCCGGGTGATTATTATTACCGCATATCAGGATATGGATTCCATCAAGGATGCCATGAATTATTTTGCCTCTGCTTATCTCACCAAACCGATTCAATTTACCGAATTGATCGCAAAACTCAGTCAAATAGACAAAGAGATCAATAAAGAAGATTTGAAGCAGAATGAAATTAAAACCGAATTTTTAAACCACATGAATCATGAACTGCGCACTCCCTTGACTGCCATTATCGGGGCGGTGGAGCTGATGAAGAATGCTTTTTTAAACGATTATCAAAAAGAACTGCTTGGTATTATTGAAGAAGGAGGGGAAAAATTATTCAGAAGAATCAAAGACCTTCTTTATTTTACTGAGATAAAAAATATGGATACTTCTTTTTTCAAGATGAAAACTACTTATCTCGATCCTTTGTTAAATAATATAATAAAGAAATTTCAGAAAGAATGTTTAAAAAAGAAGATTGTTTTTGATGTGAAAATTGAGGAAGATTTAAAAAGCTGTCTGGAATGTTATGAAGATGAGCTTTCGAATATCCTTTTTCAATTAATTGACAATGCTGTAAAATTTTCTTCTAAAGGCAGTATTAAAATTACGGCTGAGAAAAAATTTCTTTATCATAAAAAAGGAATTTTATTTAAGATTCATGACAATGGAATCGGAATCCGTCAGGATGAGTATGACCGGATTTTTGATTTTTTTTCAAAATCGATTTTTTCCAGCATTAAAAATTTTGGGGGGCTGGGGCTGGGACTGGCAATTGTCAAAGAGCTTTTAAAAAAAATCGGGGGTGAAATAGAAGTGGAAAGCATTCCAGGACAAGGCACTACCTTCCAGTTTTTTTTTCCTGCCGAGAAAGTAGAGCCGAAGCCTGAAATAGAAAAAACCGAATCGGATAAAAACTTGAAAGTACTGGTAGTGGAAGACAATGCGATTAATCAGGAAATTTTTGTTAAACTTTTAAGTTATAAAAAGTGGAACTCTGAAATTGCTGAAAACGGAAAAATAGGAATTGATAAATTTTTGGAAAACCGTTATGATTTAATATTAATGGATATACAAATGCCTGTGATGGACGGTTTTGAAGCGGCAAGAACCATCCGCGGTATAGAAAAGGAAAAAGGGGGGCATGTGCCGATTATTGCGGTAACAGCTTTTCATATGAAAGGCTATGATGTGCTTTGCAAGATGGAGGGAATGGATGATTATATGACCAAGCCGGTAAGAATGGAAGAATTGTATCAGAAAATAGAAAAACTTTGCGTATGATGAAATCAGGTTGTTTCAATTCACTCGGACACCGAGCGGAGTCGAGGTGTTGCTTCGGATCATTACAGACTGAGTAATGAAACTATTTTGTCGTTTGATTATAGGATAGATTAAATTTAAAAATAAGAGAAAATTCTAAAGGAG
>MIAO01000048.1 GCA_001829155.1 Spirochaetes bacterium GWB1_36_13
CCTTCTTTTTCTAAGAGAAGGGGTCGGGGGTTGAGTTCCCTGCAAATCACGATGATTTGCAGACCCTATTTCCAAACCTAAAACCATTTTCCCGACCTTTGTCAGGTGGTCACTGAGCACAGCCGAAGTGACACCTCGACTCCGCTCGGTGTCCGAGTTCATTTCAATAATAATCGACGGCCTGATTAAATGTTTTTTTTGCTTTAGGAGTATTCAACAATACTTCACTAGTGCATAAATTTGAACCATAAAAACCCTCATATTTTAATATCTCATGAGTTTCTTTATCTTGAATTGCATAGCCATAATTGATTTTTAGTAGAATTTAAACTATTGCTATGAATTTTTGTCTCGCTCTTTCCCCCCATTTTTGGCTGAGAAACAAGTTTTCCAATATCATCGACTCAATCATCGGCAAGCTTTTTCCCTTCTTTGAGAAGAGTTTTTACTCCTTTATACGCTCCAAATCCTAATGTTGCAATATCCAGAGTCAAATCTACTTTTTCTCTTGTGTCCTCAGACAATTCCAGAAAATCATATGCCTTATCCCTGAGATACTGACCACTCATGATATCAATGGCTGCCCTGTCTTCCAGTTCACCCCCGCTTCGTCATAGGCGGTGTTTCCCTTTGCCTGATTGTGCGTGATCGTTCCCGGTCCGCATGCGCCGGATGAAGCATAAACTGAAAGTTGATTTAAAAGGATTTGTTAGATATATTTAGAAATACCCTATGTATTTAGCAATAGAAGAAAGAGAGATTAAAAAAAAATGACGATTCAGAAAAAAGACCTGAAAAACCCGATTGCCGAAGGCGCTGAGGGAATAATTTTCGAGTGGGAAAACAACACCCTGTTAAAAATTTTCAAAGACACCTCGGATAAACAGGAAAAACAGGCAAAGGCTGAGTTGTTAATTCATAAAAATCTCCCCGACAATGTGATCCGCCCCATTGATCTGGTTTATGACGGAAAAAAAAATTTTCTCGGCTATCAGATGAGACGGGTTGAGGGAGAAGAGATCCGCAGACTCGGCAATAAAAAATTTGTTATTTCCAATAATATTACAAAAAAAGATATTCTTTCTCTTTTGATTCAGATTCGGGATACGCTTCAAATCCTCCACCGCGAAGGTGTTTTTATCGGTGACTTAAACGACCAGAATGTTCTTTTCGATCAAAACTTCAAGGTTTATTTCATTGATGTGGACAGCTGGTCGGTGGACTCCTACCGCTGTACGGTTATTATGGAACTTTTTAAAGACCCGCTTCTGGTTAGAAATTTTTTTGATGAAAAAACCGATAGCTACGCCTTTAGTATCCTGGCTTTCAAAAGCCTCACCCGCCTTCACCCATTCGGCGGAGTGCTGGATCCGGATATTTCAATGATGGAGCGGATGAAAAAAGGGATTTCAGTAATCGACAATCCCAATGTCATTATTCCGAAAAACATTGATTCATGGAATTTTTTCTCTCCTGAAGTCAAAGACCTTTTAAAAGAAATTTTTACCAATCAGAAAAGGATTCTGATGGAAAAACCCCTTTCCGATTTTCATAACAATCTTTTTCAGTGCTCCCAGCATGAGGATTATTACTATGCTGATTTTGATCAATGCCCCGTCTGCTCTCAGGGCGCCGCCATTGTCCAGAAACCGGCTGAAAAAACAGCTCCCAAAGGAACCGGCATTCCTTTCCGCCTTCTTTTTTCACACCCAGAGATCAAAATTCTTTTCAATGAAAACTGCTGGCTTTCTGAACGGGAAGAAGTCAATTTCAGAACCATTGGTCTGAAACTCCCCTTTGAAAGCGCTACTTTTTATGAAAGCCTCAAAAACAGCGCTCTCATTGTAAAGAAAGAAAAATTGATGGTTCAAAATCAAAAAACTTCCTATGAATTTGAAAAACTCTTAAACAGCCCAGCTTTGGCTAGAGAGGAAAGCGTTTACTACATCAGCCGGAATTGCAGCCTGACCGCATTGAAAATCAGGGAAGAAGGAAATTCTGAAAAAACGCTGGAGAAAGTTTCTTTAAACTGCCTATTCAATGTTTATGACGAGAAAAACTATTTCATCTTAAATTTTTCAGAAAATAAAAAAATAGCCAGTCTCTCTGGTATCAATTTGGAAATCAGCCTGAAAGGAAAAATTATTCAGTACGGCATCCACTTTGACCCAGTTGAAAATCAATGGCTTTTTACCGCCGAAAACGACAGCGGCGTTTTCAAAACTTTTGTCTTTGGAAAAAGCAAGATTCTTTACGAAAATGAAAAGAAAAAATACATCGCACCTCTCAAAAATCTCTGTTTCTATGGAAATGTGATTTTTGAACCAGGTGAAAAAGTCATCTCAGGCTTCAATTTTCAGAAAAACGCTTCCAAAGACTTTGAAGCTGAGCCTGTCAGTGAAGAAACCGAACTGATCCGAAGAGGCAGTAAATTTATTGCTGTCAATCAACGGGAAATCTACGAGATAGGGTGATTTTTATTTTACTTTCTGAAAAAACATTTGGGTTTTTATTCCCTGTTCTTCCGTGGTGAGAATCAGTTCCTGATCAGTCAGTTTTTCTATGATGGACGAGTCTTCTTTCATGGTTTCAGGCGTGACTTTTAAAAGATTTCCCTCTTTTTTCCAATTTGCCGTAGTGCCGCCCATAGACAAAGTGCTGTCTGTCTTGATTTCGAGAAAAAGATCTCCAGGGGCAGGGGTAGATGTGCCGTTGACAGAAATAGTGACCGCTTTCCATTTTCCGATCAGAGGGTCTTGTGAGGATTCTTTTTTACATGAAAACAAAGCGGATATTAATAACAAAGAGAACAGGATAATCAACCCTGATTTTTTTCGTTTCATTGAACTTCTCCTTAGTTTATGATTTCGAAATGAGAAAGAACCAATTAAATTTAATATTTTTATTATTTGTATGACACAAGTTTTTTAAAAAAAAGTCTTTCAGGGTTTGTTTTAAAAGAGTTTGCTACCTCCTTTCTTTTTTTATAATTTTATAGTATTGAAATATAATAAAAAAAAGGGGATCAATATGGGCGAAGGCTCCTTAAACAATTTTGTACATACGATGATTGATGAAGATATTAAAAACAATAAATATCAAGGGAGGGTGCATACCCGCTTTCCCCCTGAACCAAATGGTTATCTGCATATCGGACATGCAAAGTCAATCTGCCTGAATTTCGGAACCGCAAAAAAATACGGAGGTCTTTGCAATCTCCGGTTTGATGATACGAATCCAAGTAAAGAGGAAACCGAGTTTGTGGATTCAATCATGGAAGATGTGAAATGGCTGGGGTTTGACTGGGACGACCGCCTTTTTTATGCTTCCGATTATTTTGAGCAGCTTTACCAATTTGCCGTAAAACTGATTCAAAAGGGAAAGGCCTATGTGTGTGAGCTTTCTCCTGAAAAAGTGAGAGAGTATCGGGGCACTTTAAAAGAGCCTGGAAAGGAAAGCCCTTTTCGGAATCGAAGTATTGAAGAAAACCTGACTCTTTTTGAAAAAATGAGAAAGGGAGAATTTCAAGACGGGAGCAAGGTGCTTCGTGCAAAAATAGATATGTCTTCTGGAAATTTAAATATGAGAGACCCGGTTCTTTATCGAATCCAAAAATCCGAACACCACAGGACAGGAAACACCTGGTGTATTTATCCGATGTATGATTTTGCTCACGGGCAGTCTGATTCAATTGAAGGGATCACCCATTCGGTCTGTACTCTTGAGTTTGAGGATCATCGTCCCCTTTATGAGTGGTTTCTGAAAGAACTGGAAATCTATGCTCCGCGACAGATTGAGTTTGCGAGACTAAACCTGACTTATACTGTTTTAAGTAAAAGAAAACTGAGGGCGCTGGTAGAGGGCAAATTTGTTTCAGGATGGAACGATCCTCGAATGCCGACCCTTTCAGGAATCAGAAGGAGGGGTTATACACCTGAGGCAATCAGAAATTTCTGTGATATGATCGGTGTTTCGAAAAGCAACAGCACAGTAGATTTTGCAATGCTTGAATATTGTGTCCGCGAAGATTTGAATAAAAAGGCTCATCGGGTTATGGCTGTTTTAGATCCAATAAAGGTGGTCATTACTAATTATCCTGAGGGACAGACAGAGCTTTTAGACGCTGAGAATAATCCTGAAGATGCAAGTATGGGGAGCCGGAAAATTCCTTTTTCAAGAGAAATTTATATTGAAAGAGACGATTTTATGGAAAATCCTCCCAAAAAATTCCACCGTCTTTTTCCGGGAGGGGAAGTCCGGCTCAAATTTGCTTATTATATTCAATGTCAGGAAATTGTTAAAAATGCTGACGGCTCTATTAAAGAAATTCTTTGCACCTATGATCCTGAAACCAAGGGGGGCTGGTCTTCTGACGGGCGGAAGGTAAAAGGGACGATTCACTGGGTTTCAGCAGTGGATGCTTTAAAGGCGGAAGCCAGGCTTTATGATCTTTTGTTTACAAAACAAAATCCTGATGAAGTGGAAGAGGGAAAGGAATTTACCGATTTTTTAAATCCGCAGTCTTTGGAAATAAAAACAATTTATGTTGAAAACACATTAAAAAACGCAGAGATCGGGCAGCGCTACCAGTTTGAAAGAAAAGCGTATTTTTGCGTGGATGTTGAGAGCAGAAAAGATGCTCTGGTTTTTAACAGGGTTGTCAATCTCAAAGATTCCTGGATCAAAATTCAGGGAAAAGAAAATCCTTAAAAAATCTTATTCAACCCTCATGGATTTGAAGTATGGAAGAGAGCGCTTTTAGCGTTCTCCTCCCGATCAATTTTTTCCATCTGAAAAATTTTGCATCTTATTTTTGTCATGAAAGAAAATCTCATTATTATTTATATATAGAAAGATTCAAAGAGTGAAAAAAGAGGATGCAATGGCTGGGTTTATTCCGATCAACAGTCTTTCAACCAACGAGAATATCACACACAAATTTGATGAATTTGAAACGGTTCTCAATTTACTTAGCTGTGAGATCAACAGTGTTCATCCCAAAAAAAAACTTCTTGAAAATTTGAAATATCTTTTGAAAATCATTCATGAAAAAGAGTTTCGGGATCAAAAACTCAAAGAAGGGCTTTTGTATAAGCTTCTTGGAGACTATTATCTGACAGCGGGGCAGCCGTATGCTGCAAGAAGCTCTTTTGAAAAAGCTCAAAGTATTCTCAGCTCTTATCCATCGCTCTCTTTTCTTCATCTTGAAGCAATCGATGAGGAAAAAATTAAAAGTTTTTCTGAGCATCAAGCATTAAATCCTGTTAAAAAATCCTGGTTTAAAAGATGGAGAAAATAAAACCTGCCAAATAAAAGACATGGAAAGTCAGCCGTATGAAGGTAAAATAATACATTCAGGTAAAAACAAAATCAAAGACATACTTTATTGCATTGATAATCTAGTGTATTTTAAGTACGAAAAAATCTGGCACAGAAAATGAAATATATTTCTTATCAGAGAAAAAATGTGGAGGTTTTCAATGAAAAAGATAATAATAACTTTAACGGTCGCTGCTGCTTTTATTTTAGGAGCTTGTGCTAAAACAGAAGCGCCTGATCTTCAGTCTGCTTCTGGAGATTCAAAAGGGGTTTGTTATAATCCTGGAGTCAATGCGTTTGGATCAGATTTTCAAAGCTATTTAAACAGTACCGGCAACTCGGATCTCACAGGATTTGGCGGTTCTACTTCTAAAACAGGCGATTGTCTTATTGTGAATGAGCCTGTAGTATTTATTCACGGAAACGGGGACAATGCGTCCGGATCAGCAATGCCGATGGGCGGCTGGGTCACTTCAAGAAATTATTTTCTGGCAAACGGATACAAATCCAGTGAACTTTATGCTGTCAATTACGGTCTTTCTGGAGCTACAAACGCAGCTTTAAACTATCATACTGCAGCCAATATCAGTAAAATCTATCGGTTTATCGTAGCGGTTAAAAATTATTCCGGTAAAGCAAAAGTAGATGTGATTGCTCACTCATTGGGAGTTACATCAGTCAGAGCAGCGGTAAAAGGCGGAACTTATAAAGAATATACAGGAACATCTGTTTATCTTGGAGCTTCTATCAATGGTATCGTGGATACTTTTGTAGGGATTTCCGGAGCAAACAGAGGATTGAACTCCTGCGGATCTTGGCCTTTAAATAACTGGACACCAACCTGCGGACCTACAGGACTTTCTATCAATAACCCATTCTTAGTCGCAATCAACGGGGGATCTGCTTCTATGTCCTATTCATACTGGACATGGTCTTATGTACCAAATACTCTTTCTATGAAAGTCGGTTCATACACCTACAGCATCATGTCTTATGCTGATGAACTGGGATGTCTGCCTGTAATGCCTACTTACTGCTATGTCTATGCCAGACACACATCTTATCTTGACGGACAAAATGGAGGATTAACCTTCTATTCTTATCCTTACGGACACATGGGAAATAAAGAGCAGACAGCTGCTAATCAGCTGAAAATGGTTAAAAATCATACAACCAACTAAAATTGTGAAACTGTAAAAAGTAATTTGCGAAAAAGCTTTGAACTTGATCCATTAAAAGCCTCCTGGTGTTGAAAGCGCCGGGGGGCTTTTTTATTTTTGGGCAGGTTCTCAAGAAAATTAAAATCAGAGAAATAATATTTTGAAAAATTTAACTTGAAATTTTTAAAAATTTCTTTTTTATTAAAAGAAAGTTATTTTTTCATAGTAGAATTATAATATTTTATTGTAATCTTTATGAAAAGAATTGCCGAAATTATATTATTAACCGATAAAAGGTTTTAATAATTACTGAAAGGGTTTTTGGATGTTTATTAAAAGGATTTTGACACTCATATTTTTTCTTTTGGTTTCTTATTCTCTTTTTTCTCAGGATATTCCAAAAATCATTCCAAAAGATAATGATCCTGTAAAAACAAAAGAGGAAAGTCAAAAAGAAGAAAAGAAAAATTCAGATACAGAGAAAAAAAATACAGATGAAATAAAAAAAGAAGAAGAAAAAAAGAAAGAGATAAAAGGAACAGAAGAAACTGTTCAGACTGAAGAAAATAAAAAAAATGAAGTTCAAAAAGAAGAAAATAAAAAACAGGAAAATAAAGCTGATTCTGAAAAAAAGTCAGATAAAACAGTAGAAACAAATAAAAAAAATGAAATAAAGAAAGAGCAGGAAAAAAAAGAAGAAAAAAAAGCTCTTGAAAATATTGAAGATAAAACAGACAAAATATTGTCTCAAGAGAAAAAAACTGAAGAAAAAACATGTATTCAAGAAGAAATCACCTGCCCTGAATGTCCTGAAATCAAAACGGATAGTTTGAGCTATTCCCAAAAAAGTGTGATTGAATTAGGCGGCGCAGGCTGGGTTGAGCTGAAAGGTCTGAAAGGCGGTTCTCTTTCTCAAAGAATTTGGATCAGTCCTTTTGTTTCTTACTTTGTCTTGGATTATTTTTTAATGGGGATAAGAGGTGATTTTGACTACAGTTTAGATAGTAAAACTTATGTTATGGCAGCTTATTATGTGGTAGGGACAGCTTTACCTCTTACTGAGAAACTGTTTTTTGTTGTGGATATGAATTTAGGATACAGCAAGAATTCATCCAGCAGTTCTAATTTATTCAGTTATGGGAATGAAGTCGGAATTAAATATGAGATCAGCAAGCATTTCTTGCTGGGTTTTACAGCAGTGTATAATTTTTATACTGATTTTTCGACAGAGTATTTTAACGATAAAATTAAAGCGATGATTAGTTTTTCAGGCTATTTTTAAAACTAAAGGGGGGACGGCGGATGTTATGTAAAGACGCTGAAGAGTTAATTAAAAACTATAAAACAGGTTCAATAACAGCAGATAACTTTCTCTTATTGATTCAGCATACGAAGGAGTGTCCAAAATGCAGGGCGCTTTTTGATTCGGTAGAATCCAGCTCTGCTCAGGGTGATGAGAATGATGTGACTCTGGCAATTAAAAGAATCTTTCAAAGCTATCAGAAATTTATTAAAAAGAAAAAACAGGAAAATCGGTTTTATACTAAAAAAACTTTTTATATAATTTTAAATATACTTTTTATTTTATTTGCGGTTGTCGGAGTTTTAAACGATTTTTCTTTTAATAATTTTTATATGTCTATAAATTTATTTATGCTGGCAACCACTCTTTTAACGACAGTGATGTTGCTCGTAGTTGAAGACTAAAAAAAGGATGCAAGCATGGAAGTGAAGAATATTTTAGTTTTAATCATTTTTCTTATCCTGACTTTTTTAATCAGTTGGTTTTGGGAGAAAAAAATCTCGAAAGATAAAAAAGAAAGAAGGCACGGGGTTGAAAAATTCTTCTTTTTAATTTTTGGAATGGCGGCAACTTTTATTGCTCTGGATAATTGGATGAATATCAGATCCATTCCCGGTTCAGATGAAACTAAAGTAATCAATCTTGGTATTACAAGTATTGAAGGACTCAGCTGGTGGGCAGTTTATGGTTTTATGACTGGAATTTTTCTAGGCATTATCCTTTTATTCCGTCTCTATAACCGGATTATGCAAAATATTAAAAGATTTAACATTATTTCTATTTACCATTTCTACAGGATGCGCTATCCAGGCATAAAGAATTTTATTACTCTGATTGCTCTATTGAGTACAATGGTGTATATCCCTTTGATTTTTTATCAGATTAAAGTGATTAGCCTTTATTATTTTCCAGCACTCAACCAGTATTTAGGGATCGGCATTGTCAGTTTATCCTTTATTTTGATTTTCCTTTATACCAGCAATAAGGATTATAAACTTCCGTACCTGATCTTTTTCTCTCTTTTCCTGATTTGGTTTGTATTGGGATTTGTGAATAATCAGGAACAAGCGAAAGAGGTTTTTTACTCAAAACCGGATTTAAAAGTCTTTGGAACTTTGATATTTCTGGGACTTTGTTATTACATTTCTCTTCCTAGAAATTTCTCTACCTACACCAACCGGAAAATTGACACTTTGAAAATGACTGTTTTGGGAAAATCTCTTTTTTTAGGAAGCTTGATTTTTCTTTTAATTTTGTTTTATCTTCTTCCAATCGGCGGCTGGACTCTGAAATCTGATGTTTCTTCTGGGCTTTTTCTATTGATTTTAAGCTTTTCTGTGGCATTGCCTCAGCTTTTTGTTATTAAAACAGCGGCTTATGAAGGATTTAAAAAATATACTCTTTTCTCAAGAACAAAAGCGACGATCATTTCTTCCTTTTTATTTACAGGATTTATTCTTTTAGGTAATTTCCTTTCCAATAGTGTGGATCCGCTCAGATTTAATTACTCAAATCTTTATTTAATTTCACTGACCTATGTTCCCATTCTTTTTCCGTCTTTTATCGGCGGTTTTCTTTTCAAAAGGGCAAAGACAAAAAGTTTTCTTTTAAGTTATTTTGCAGGGGTCATAGTCTGGTTTTATTTTAATATTACTGATCCTATGCTGGGTTTTGTGTTGGATCTTGGATTTGAAATCCCTGTCAATTTAGTGACTCAAACCTTTTTTCCTTTTATTGTTTCTTTGGTTTTTTACTTGATTCCTATGCTTTTTTCAAAAAAAGAAAGCATGATGGCTATGGGACTGACAGATCCTGAGGAATTAGTTATAGAAAGCTTTATGATCGATACCAAAAATGAAAGAATGAAATCGATTCTTTCCGGAGCGGATATCTTAAATATGTTTATTGTATTTTTTGACAACCGGGCAAAATCTTTTAATATTGATTTTCTTACTTACCGTACTAAAATTGCGAAAAGCAGAATTGTTGCTATTCTTGAAATACTGGAGCAGAACGACTGGATCATCCGTAAAAACGGATTTTATCAATATAAGCCTCAAGGAGAAGAACTAGAAAATAATCTGGCAAAATTAGTGGCAAGTTATAATACGATCAACACTATTTTTAGGAAAAAGGTAGAGGAAGATTTTGAAGAATATAGAAAAGGAATCCTGAAAAAAGCTCAGGAACTGGATACTCAAATCAGTACGATCTCTCTTTTAAATGAAGTTTCAGAGCAGTTTTCAAAGATTTTTAAATTTGAAACCCTTTACCGGAAAGTGGCTGAACTCTGTGTTCAAAACCTTGAATTTGAAGGGGCTGAAATATTTCTGGTACATACGGATAAAAAAGAGAAGACCCATACTTATGAGCCGGTTTCCATGTTTTACTCTAATTTCCAGCATTTGATTTTTTCATTGGAGCTATATAAAGAAAAAGTGGATAAAGACAGCGCACGGCTTGAATTGTTTGAACAGGTTTTAACCGATAAAGTATTGATTGTTAATAATCCTCAAGATTTAGAAAAGATTAAGAGCCTTCCTGAATCATACTCATCGCTGGTATTGATCGCGATTTATCAGGAGAATGAGCCTTTTGCGATTATTCAAACAGGATATACGACTGAAGATAAAATCATTGGTACCCAGGATAAGCAAAAAATTGATTTTCTGATCAATAACCTCAGTCAGAATATTATCATTATTTCATTGTATGAAAGTTTGGAAGAAAAAATCAATCAAAGAACGGCTGAGTTGCAGAAAACAAATGAGAGTTTGGTTCAGTTTAACGAGAGCTTGAACCATTTAAATAAGGAAATCAAAAGAGAAATGGTGGCTGCCTCTGCTATTCAGCAGGCTATGTTTCCTACTGACTTTCCTTATACGGATCAAATCGAGATCGGTGTTATTTTAAAAGCAATGCCTGATTTAACTTTGAGCGAGGATGAAAGAAAAAGAATCCAGATCAGCGGAGACTACTACGATGTTTTTGATATTGGAGAAGGCAAGGTAGGGGTTATCATAGCCGATGTAACTGGGCATGGTATTCCTTCTGCATTGATTACGACGATGTCGAAAATCTCTTTTTACACTCACTCCTTTCAGGGTGGAACGACTGCTGAAATCTGTGACCGTGTTAATAAGGATATTTTTGAAGCCCTTGGAGTGGGGGATACAGGGTTTTATGTCACTGTTTTCTTCCTGATTTATGATGCCAATACTGGAAAACTTGAGTTTACCAATGCGGGGC
Organism: Spirochaetes bacterium GWB1_36_13; assembly: GCA_001829155.1. Lineage (GTDB taxonomy): Bacteria > Spirochaetota > GWB1-36-13 > GWB1-36-13 > GWB1-36-13 > GWB1-36-13. The sequence continues at coordinate 11,032 of MIAO01000048.1, forward strand.
ATGACCGGGCTATTCTGATTAAAAAAGGGTCAAAGAAAAAAGAAGAACTGGATACCCAAGGGTTTTTTATTGGTTCTTTTGACGGCGCTATTTATGAATCAAGCGAAATTTATCTTCAGGAAGGAGACAAATTTGTTCTTTACACAGATGGAATTATTGAGCTGCGCAATCCGGAAGGGGAATTCTATGAGGATAAATTCTTTGAAAAAGTAATGGAGTATAGTGAAAAAAATCCAAAAGAAGCCGTTCAAGCTCTTTTTGAAGATATTGAAACCTTTAGAAATAACGCTGAAATTAAAGATGATCGTACTATTTTAATTTTTGAAGCAAAAAAAATAAAAGATCCTCAAAAAAAAAATGAAAAAATAGAAGAGAAAACAGAATCCAATCAGGATAAAATTGAAGAAATAAAAGCGCGCTATCAAAATCTTTTAAAGAAATTTAAAGTAAAAGAATTTGATCAGGAAATGGAAAATGAAATCGAAGATTTGATCCCGAAAATAAAAGATCCTTATCTTCTTCATTATATCAAAGGATTTATTCTGGTTAAAAAAGAGCTTTTCGAAGATGCTCTTAAAGCGCTTAAAGAATCCGAGGCGATTAATCCTGATTATGCTGAAACACTCAATTATTTAGCCTTTGTTCATTTTAAATTGAAAAATTATTTAGAAGCAAAACAATACTGGGAAAAGGTTTTAGAACTGAAAGAAGATAGTGAGGCTGTGAAAAAAAACCTTGAGATTGTATCTAAATTAATATGATGCAAAAAGCAATATTTCATCTTCATACGCATTGTTCAAAAGATGCTTCTATCCAGCCGGAAGCGCTTTTGGATTTTGCTCTGAAACATGATATTAAAATATTGGGGGTTACGGATCATAATTCGATTCAGGGGGCTTTAGAGGTTCAAGAGCTGGCGCTTAGAAAATCTTCTGCCGTAAAGGTGATTGTAGGTTCGGAAATCGCTACGGAGTCAGGAGAAGTCATTGGCTTGTTTTTGAAAAAAGATATTCAAAGCAGAATGAGTGTTTTAAAGACAATAGAAGAAATTAAAAGTCAGAACGGTCTGGTGTATCTTCCTCATCCTTTTGATACATTGAGAAGAGAGAGGATACGGGATAAGTCTTTGATAGAGCAGAATGAAAAATGGATTGATGTGATTGAGGTCTTTAACAGCCGCTGTTTAAAAAGGAAAGATAACCGCAATGCGGCTATTTTTTCAGATCGTTTTCAAAAACATCAATTATGGGGAAGCGACGCGCATTTTCTTTATGAGTTAAAAAACTGTATTGTAGAAATGCCTGGTTTTGAAAATCAAAATGATTTTTTAGAAAAATTAAAATATGCGAAACCAATAGCAACAAAAAAGTCATATAGAGGTTTTTTACAAAGTATTCTAAGAAAATATTTGTTTTTTTAGACTATTTTAATATTATTTTATGATACTAATAAAAAAATATCAGTTTAGAATAGGAGAATAAAAATGGCGGAAACGCTTCAAGAACTTATTAAAAACAATTTAGAACAGATCCGGCTTTTGTATCTTCAGACTTTTGAAGAATTGACCAATAATCAAAGTAATATTGAAATGATTATCAAAGATGTTTTAGAAAAAAAGATTAGTGAAAGCACGGCTATTGAAAGGATTTCGGATGCTGTGGATTATGCCGAGAAACTCCAGAAAGGGTTTTCAGAAAAAATGAGGGCAAATCTGAACAATCTCTTAAGTATTTTCCCAGAAGCAGACTCAGCTGAAATCATGTCGATCCGTGAAGAACTTGAAAAAATCTATAAAGAAATGGAAGAAGGCGTGAATAAATTCGTCGAAAAAGTGAAAGAGCTTTATAAAGTATAGTTTTATTTTTTGGAAAAAAGGAAAATGAATATTTTAATTATAAATGGAAGTGCAAAGGCGGATAAAGGTACGACTCAATTGATTATTAATCATATTGAAAACAATTTAAAAGATGATACAGTCAATATATTTTATCCAGCTCAAAATATAATCAATGAGTGTATTGATTGTAAAAAATGTTTTACAAATATAGGGAATTGCATTTTTGAAGATGACATGGAACAATATTTAAAAGAATGGGATAAAAGCGATCTTATTATACTTGCCTCTCCCATTTATTCCTATTCAATGTCTTCTCATTTGAAAAAAGTTTTGGATAGGATAAGACCACTTCAGACTGGCAAGTATAAAATGAATGCAAATGGAGAGTTTTCTCCGATAACGAGAAATAAAAAAAAATTTTCATTCTTATTGATTAGTACCTGCGGATTTCCTGAAATAAATAATTTTAAAGTAATTGAAACATGGTTTGACAGTTTTATTGATCAGTATGAGAATTATTATTCCGCAGGAAAGATTTTTTTGCCTGCTTCTCAAATTATTTTTTCAAGTTCATTTATTGAAAAATTTAAAAAACAGATTGAAAAAAATATGGCAAATATAAAAACATTAAATTATTTTGAAATTAAGAAAGAATGGATTGATAAAAATGAGTTTTCAAAAATTTTAACAAAATACAATGCATTTGTTGAATAGAGTGGTTAATCCCATCAATTAAAAGGCGGGAAATTTCCCCGCCTTTTTTCTATTTTGCGTTTTTATTGTCCAAGTATTTAAAGAAATCTCCCTTGGTAGAAAGAATCAGTAAATCTTTTTCATTTAAAGTGGTCAGATAAGTTTCCATGGTTTTTAAGAAACGGTAAAAATCTCTTGCGTCCTGGCTTTGGTTATAAGCTGATGCAAAAATTTTGGTTGCTTCTGCATCGGCTTCCCCTATGATGGTTTGTGCAAGTTTGTAGGCCTCTGAATCAATTTTTTTAAGCTCTCTTTCCTTGTCTCCCAAAATCTTTAAAGCTTCTCCCTGTCCTTCTGATCGGAATTTATCAGCGATTCTTTCCCGTTCAGAAATCATTCTTTCAAAGATTTTCTGCTGCACTTCTTCGATATAGTTGATTCTTTTGAATCGGATATCCAGAAGTTCGATACCCAGATCTTTGGTTTTCAAAGCGGCGGCGGCTAAAATTGTTTTTGCAATCTTGTCTCTTCCGATTTCGATTTTTAGGAAACTGTTTTCCTGTTCATTCAAATCTTCATTGATTTGAGGAGTCCGGTTTGTGGATCGGACGATTTCCGAAAGATTTTGATTGGCAATCGCGTTTCGGGTTTCACCGTCTAAAATATCGTCGAGTCTGGTATGAGCGCCTCTTTCGTCTCTGACTCTCTGGAAAAAGAGGAGGGGATCGGAAATCCTCCATCGGGCATAAGTATCGACTTTAATGTATCTTTTATCTTTGGTGGTGATTTGATTCGGATCCCCATCCCATTCCATATAGCGTTTATCGAAAAAATGGGTGTCTTGAATAAAAGGAACCTTGAAATGAAGCCCGGGTTCTGTAATCGGGTTCCCGACAGGTTTTCCAAACTGAGTGATAATCACCTGCTCTGTTTCGCTGACTTCAAAAGTAGAGCCCATCAGAGTGATAAAAAGGAAGAAAAGAATGACAAAAAAGAGGATTGTTTTTCCTTTGCTTTGAAACATATTATTTACCTCCATCCTGATTTAAATTTAAGTAGGGCAAAATACCGCCTGTTTTATCATCCACAATCATTTTTTTTCCTACTTTCTGAAGGACAGCGCCCATGGTTTCAAGATACATCCGCTGCATGGTGACTTCCTTTGCTTTCATATATTCTTTGAATAAAGCGTTAAACCGGTTGGCGTCTCCTTTGGCTTTGTTGATCCGCTCCAAAGCGTATCCTTTGGCTTCTTCAATGGTTCTCTCTGCATCTCCTTTGGCTTTCGGGATGATTTTATTGTATTCAGACCAGGCTTGATTGATCAGTTTTTCTTTTTCCTGCTGAGCTTCATTGACCCGGTTGAAAGAAGGTTTGACTTTATCGGGCGGATTGACATCCTGTAAAACGACTTGATCGACTTGAATTCCCATTTCATACTGGTTGGTGATTTCCTGAAGTTTCACGGTGACAAGGGTGGCGATTTCCTGCCGTCCTACGGTGAGGACCTCGTTGACAGTTCGGTCTCCAATTACTTCCTGCATAAGAGACTCAGTCACATCTCTCAAGCTTGAGGTGGCGTTTCTGACTTTAAAAAGAAACTGATAAGGGTCTTTGATCCGGTATTGAACGATCCACTCTACATTGGCAGCGTTTAAGTCTCCTGTGAGCATGAGCGATTCATAGGTGTAGTCGCCAGTGTCGTATTCTGTATTGATACCGGGGTTTAAGGTTCTGAATCCGAATTCCATTTTCAGCTGTCTCTCCACAGGGACTTTCAAGACATCTTCGACTCCAAAAGGAATTTTAAAGTTTAATCCTGATTCGACCGTTCTTTGATATTTACCAAATCTTAAAACCACTCCCACTTCTTCGGGACTGATGGTAAACCACGAGGAAAAAATCAGTATCAATGCCATAATTGCAATGATGATTCCAATGATTTTCTTGAAAATATTTCCTGAACGGAAATTTTTAAAATTAATTGGACTTGCTTGATCCATAACTACCTCCATTTTATTTTGTTAATAACCTATAAAATATAAAATTTTTTATACTTATTTCCATGAAAATTCTTCCCATTTTTGGATTTTCTTCAAAAATTGCGTAAATGCGGAAAAATAATATTTTTTTAAGCTGCTGTATTTTTATTAAACCGTTTCTAAAAAAATATCAACTCGGGCACAAAGCTTTTTAACAACATATGATGTCCTATTTTGGTTTATATTTTTTCAGGTAGTAGGATAAAAAATCTTCATACGCATAGCCTAATTTTTTGACTTTCAAAAGCAGTTGATAGGCTTCTTTTTGTTTTCCGGTTTCTCCCAGCGCGATAGCGAAATAAATGAGTGTATTGGGTTTATTCTGAAAAACTGTCTCGTATTTTTTTAAAAAGGTGAGCGCGGTAGAATAGTTTTTTTCTACCTGGCAAAGAATATAGGCGGTGATTTCAAGAGCGGATAAAAACTCGGTTCGAGAATAATCTTTTTCTTTTTCTCCGTATTGGTAAAAATAATTGAGGGTCTCATAATAGTCTTTTTGCTCATAATAAACGATCCCAATATAATAAAGGTAAACAATTTCATTTGGATTGCCTTCAAGAATTTTCCGGTATATTTGGACAGCCTTCTGATTTTCTTTTTCTAAGCGGTAAAGATAAGCAAGGGTGGGGAGAAAAAAATTATTTTGAGGATAAAGAGAGTATTCCAGTTCATAATGTTTCAAAGAAGACTTGTAATCCTTTTTTTGATAATAAAGATATCCCAAAAGTTCATTGAGTCTGATAAAAAAAGGCGCCAAGCTATAGGTCTTTTCAAAGAGGGTTAAGGCTTCTTGATAACGGCTTTCACGGTAGGCAGTCCATGCGTCTTGAAAGAACGAATAAGCTTTTTTGAGCTTTTCCTCGGGATAGTTTTGACTCAGTTCTTTTGATTTCTCAAGGTATTCATAAGGAGTCAAGTCACTTTCTTTTTTAAAATTCAGGTTTTCAATCTTTTGTTTTCGAATGATATTCTGAAACGCAAGATTGTAGTATTTCAATTCCCCTTCTCCATGATACCAGGACGGCCAGATTTTTTTATAAGCCGGACGAAAAACATGAGTTGTCAAGCCTTCAAAGGCTCCTTCCACATTATGGAAAAACTCATGCACCAAGATAGGCAGATTCAAAACACTGGTGGTGAGGGTGATTCCGCCTCTCATCTTTTCAGAGGTGAGGAAATAAGGGGTCAGAATCAAGGGAGTCTTACCGCCGAATCCAAGGGAGTAATAGCCGTTTTTCCCGTAGGGAATATGGGTTTCTTCAAAAGGATAAACAAAGACAAAGGTATCAAAATCATTTCTTTTTGAGTAATAGAGACGAGTTGGAAAATTTTTCATTGTATTGAGTTCCGGTTGGAGAATCATATGGGTTTCTTCATTGTTTTTTGATTTCCATTCAATGGTTTTCAAATCAACCACACTTGAGTCAATCCATTCGTATTCAAAGGAAAAATCATATTTTCCAGCTGTATAATAATAATAAATTTTTCTAAAAAGCTCAAAAACGGGAAGATATTTTTGAATATCTTCTTGATTCATCTGATATTCATATTTTTTATCTTGAAAAAAAGCCTTCGTTTCTTTTGCAAAGACAACCAAAATCCGATGCACAGGAAGGTCATCAGGCACTGGATTTTCTTCAAAAAAATGGAGGGCACGGACGATGATTTCAAGATTACCCCTTTCAAAATAAATTGCATACTTACCAAGACCGGAGCTTAAAATACGGTCTGATTTTTCAAAAAAATCAAAGGCTTCATTGATTTTATGGGCTTTTTCAATCCCGGCATCGTAATAGGTTTTGACGAAAAGATATTTAATCCAGTCTGCAGAGTCTGAGGGATGGGAGGAAATATAACCTAAAATCTCATCTTCATGGGAAAGGAGAAGGTCGGTTTGTTTTTCTTTTGCGGCTATGTCTGTAAAAAGCTGGTAAACAAAGATTTTCTTGTCATTGTCTTTTTCAGGATAATGAAAAGAGTCTAAAAGGACTTCTATTGCTTCTTTGATCTGTCCCGTTTCTTTCAGAGAACTTGCGAGATACCAGCGGGTAGTGAGTGGATAATAGGAATCAGGCACTTTTTTTAAAACGGGGATGGCTTCCTCATGCCTTTTCAGTGTGACCAGAGTCAGCCCATACCAGTAAGGAAGATAATCTTTCGACGGGTCTTCGTTATAAGCCGTTTTAATATATTCTAAGGCTTTTTCATAGTTTTTGTTTTTCCATTCTTCAATAAAAAGCTGATAAGCGGTTTTGGCTGAAAAAAGACTTCCTGCCGTAAATAAAAGAAATAGAACAATGATTGTTTTTTTCATATAAAATCCTTTTTGATCGATATTAATACAAAATAAAAATATAATTGAAAATATTAAAAAAACAGAGCTATTTTTTCTTCTATATTAAACTGATTATAAAATGACCGCCTGTTATTCCGGTTTTTGCTTGCAAAAGACCGGAATCTGTAAATTAAAATAATTATTTTCAATAGATTCCCGCCTTCGCGGGACAGGAAGGGGTCGTTTTTTTGCAATTTAAAATCATTTCAGTATAAAAAGAAATAAAAAACTTTTTTGGATTCTTTTACTTTTCTTTTTAAAAACCCGTTTCTTTCACCTTCTCTTATGGTTAAATTTTTATTTATGAAAAAATCAATCATTCGAAATTATGATGCTGCCTACAAACACCTCTTTGACTATCCGGGGATGGTCCGGCAGCTTTTAGAAAATTTTATCGCCATGGACTGGGTCAAGTGGGTCGATTATGAAAAACTTGAAAAAATCAATGCCTCTTTTATCCGCAAAAACTACAAAAAAAAAGAATCCGATGTGATTTATAAACTCAATTTTCAGGATCAAACCGCTTATCTTTACCTCCTTTTAGAGTTTCAATCCACTGTTGACCCCAATATGCCGTTTCGAATCCAGTCCTATGTCAACGATTTTTACGAATCCATCATCAAAAAAGAAAAAAAAGATCGTTATCCCATTATTTTTCCTGTCGTTATTTACAACGGAGATAAACCTTGGAATGTTCCAGATAATATTAAGGATAAAATCGAAGTCCCCAAAGACCCCAAGCTTTTACCTTATATTCCTTCTCTCAAATACTTTAAAGTGATTATCAACGAATTCAAAAAAGAATCGCTTTTAAAAATAAGGTCAATTTTATCCAGTATTTTTTTGATCGAACAATTGGATATCAAAGATTTTAATACACAATTAGGTCAACTGGCTAAAATCATCAAAGAAGAATTGGATCCGGATATCATAGAAGCATTTCAAAACTGGTTCCAGCGGTTTATTGAAAGCGAAGAGATTCCCGATATTCAAACCCTGATCCATGCAAATGAAAAGGAGGTAAACACTATGTTTGCAATGACTGTAGAAAAATGGAAAAAACAGCTCGAGAAAAAAGGTGAAAAGAGAGGCGAGAAAAAAGGTGAGAAAAGAGGGAAGATTGAAGGGAAGATTGAAACGGCGAAAAATATGCTTCAAAAAAAATATGCGATTCAAACGATTGCAGAACTCACAGGTCTTCCCTTAAATGAAATTAAAAAACTGATTTCAAAGGTTTAAAGAACCTATAACATATTCAGGCTGTCGATTATTGTTTAAATTAACTCGGACACCGAGCGGAGTCGAGGTGTCACTTCGGCTCCGCTCAGTGACCGTACTGCTCTGATTAATAACCAAAAAAAGCTATGAAAGATTGCATAAGAAAAGACAACTACCTTTTCTAATAAACTTACAAATATCAATGATAACAAGGTATAGTTTTCAATAATCGACAGCCTGATTGATATCTCTCATTTTTTTTTATACTTTTGTGATAATTTTTCCAATCAATTCAGCATCAGATTTTTTAAGGGTGGGGTAAATCGGAACCGAAATATTTTCACGGAAAGCTTTTTCCGTTTCAGGAAATTCTTTTTTTTCCAGTGAAAGGAATCGGTGAATCGGTGTCTGAATCGGTTTTCTGGCATCTATTCCGTAATTTTTAAAAAGCTGGAGAGATTCTTCGATATCTAAGCCTGATTTAATAATATAGCGGTAATACGAAAATTTCCGGTCGATAAAAAGCGGCTGAGTTTCTTTCCCGGCTATCTTCATCTTGCTGTCATAAAAATCCGCTATTTTTTGTCTGGATTGAATCAATTCATCGATTGAAGTCAGCTGGGCGATTCCCATAGATGCTTGAAGATCACTCATATAAAAAGGATAGGTTGTTTTTTGGGTTTCAGATGGCTCATCAGCGCTTAAACTTATCAGTCTTTGGTAATCTTCAGGATTCTGACAAACTACTGCTCCGCCCGTTCCTCCGGTTGTGATGAGTTTGGTTGCGTAAAAAGATAAAAATGAAAACTCAGCCCGGCTGCCGGATTTTCTCCCTTGAAATTCGCTTCCAAAAGACTGGGCAGCGTCTTCAATCACAGGAACTTTGAAAGTGGAATACTTTTCAGTGTGAATAGGCTGACCGAAAAGGGGTACTAATAAAATAGCCTTGACCCGAGGGTTCATTTTTTTTTCAACCGCCTCAAATGAAGGAGCATAATCGCCTGCTTCCTTATCCACCACCACAGGTTCGGCCTGAAAATAAGACAAGACATTTAAAAGCTTCAAAGGAGCATAAGAGGGCAGAATAATCTGATCTCCCGGTTTAATATCCAGGAGTTTTAATATCAGAAAAAAGGCAGTCAGCCCCGAGGAAGTGGTTTTAACAAAAAATCCGTTCAAAGCGCTTGAAAGACTTTTTTCAAACTGGCGGACTAAGTCTCCCGGTCCGATATAGTCGGTAATCATACAGTTTAAAGTATTTTGAAGCTCATTCTTGCGGATCGTAGGCTTGGAATGAGGGATCAAATTATTGATTAAACGGTCAGCCATTCGCTCCGCCGCTCATTTTAATACTTTTTAAAAATGCGCCGTTGGTTTTATTCTGCTGGAGTTTATCTACTAAAAGTTTCATAATATCAGCAGGATCTGCTTTTCTGGTTCCAAATTGTTCTCTTAGATACCAAATAGCTCCAAGTTCGTTTTCAGGAATCAGGAGTTCTTCTTTTCGGGTACCGGATTTAAAGATATCGATTGCAGGGAAAATCCGTTTTTCAGCCATATTCCGGTCTAAAATAACTTCCATATTTCCTGTTCCCTTAAATTCTTCAAAAATAACTTCATCCATCCGGCTTCCTGTATCAATCAAGGATGTACCGATAATGGTCAAGCTTCCCCCGCCTTCAATATTTCTGGCAGCGCCAAAAAACTTTTTCGGACCGATCAGGGCTTTTGCATCCACCCCTCCTGAAAGCACTTTACCGCTGGCAGGAATATTCTGGTTGTACGCTCTGGCAAGACGGGTGATAGAATCTAAAAGAATCACCACATCATAACCGGATTCAACCATCCGTTTTGATTTTTCAAGGACAATCTCAGCAACATGGCAGTGGCGGTCCGGTTCCTCATCAAAAGTAGAACTAATGACTTCGCCTCGAACCGATCTTTGCATATCCGTTACTTCTTCGGGTCTTTCATCTATAAGCAGAACAATCAGATAAACTTCAGGGTGGTTTTTTACAATTGAATTGGCAATATCCTGGAGAAGGATGGTTTTACCGGCACGGGGAGGCGCGACAATCAAAGATCTCTGCCCTTTTCCGATAGGAGCAAAGAGATTTAAAAGCCGGGGTGCGATCCGGTTTGGTTTTTCTATATCTTCAAGATTGAACCGTTCATCAGGGTAAATCGGGGTCAGTTCATCAAAGTTTTTTCTTTTTTTATGCTCGCCGACCGTCTGATAGTTGACACTCACAATCCGGGTCAGAGATTTAAACTTGTCTTTTTCATCCCCTCTCGGGTCTTTTGAGAATCCGGCAATCGTATCGCCGCTTTTTAATTTCTGGCTTTTGATAAAGGAAGGAGAAACATAAATATCTCTCGTGCTTTTCATATAGTTGAAGTCCGGCTGACGGATAAATCCAAACCCGTTTTCCATGATTTCCATAACACCGACAATAAAATTGAAGTTCTGCCTCTTCATCTGGGTTCCGAGAATATGGAAAATTAAATCCTGTTTATTGAAATGATCGTATTTTTGAACGCCGATCGCTTTTGCCAGCGAATAAAGCTCTGCAAAGCTCTTTTCGTGAAACATTTTAATTTCAGAGTTTAATTCAGGATAAACAACCGCTTCTTCCTGCCCTCTGGAATTGTTTCCATTTCTTCTGACTGTATCTGTGCTTTCCAGACGAGTTTCCTCATTGATTTTTTCAGTATCGAGACTGGAATTGTTTTCCGTATTTTTTTCCAATTCTTCAGAAACAGAGCTCATACGATCACCTCTTCTATGATTTTAAAAATGAAAGATTTTTGTTAAAAAGTTTTTTTATCAAGAAATTTATCTGCAAAAAAAATTATCCTTTGGTTTATTCAGGAGTTTGACACTGAAATATAAATGCATTTTTTCTTTGAGTACATTTCATTTTGATTTTTCGCGGATTTTCTCTATATAAGTTAATTCATTTAATCTGTCAAATCCAAATAAAAAATAAAATCTTAGCAAGAACTTAAGTTTTAACTAGGATTTAATTTTTGGATTATCTTTCATGAGTGGAGATAAGGGGAATTGAACCCCTAACCCCCTGCTTGCAAAGCAGATGCTCTCCCAATTGAGCTATATCCCCATTTTATGATAATTAAATATACCTAAAAATAGAGAAACGAGCAAATTTATTTTTAAATTTTCTCAAAGAACTTGGATTGGTTGAAAATATACTGAAGTGACACCTCGACTCTGC
>MIAO01000049.1 GCA_001829155.1 Spirochaetes bacterium GWB1_36_13
AAAACGGAGAATGCCATGAAAAAACTTTTTATCATAAAAATCCTGATTATCCTTTTCTGTGTTCAAGTCTATTCAAAAACCAATCAGGAAAAACAATCAGACGAATTTTTAAAACAAGCCGCTTCTTTTGTCAAATCAAAAGATTATGATAAAGCTCTGGATTTATTTGAAAAAGCTGAAAAAACCTCCCCTAATTCTGGCTATTATGCTTCTAAAACAGGTGAGTTTTATCTTTATCAGATAAAAGATTTTGAAAAATCCCATCAAAAATTTCTAGAAGCGATAGAAAAAGGGTATCAAACATCCCGTACTTTCAGATTGATAGGAGAATCCCTCCATCATTTAAAAAAATATAATGAAGCTTTGGAATACTATCAAAAATCAATAGAAAACAGTCTGGAAACCCTAAAAAAAACCAGCAAAGAAAAAACAAAAGAATACGAAAGAAAAAATCTTACCCGATCTTATGGAAAAATAAGCGATCTTTTCAATGATCAGGGAGAATGGGAAAAAGCAGCACAAATTGCTTTAAAAGGATTTGAAACCGATCCTCAGTCTGATGATTCAGTCCTTCTCAGTGCATATTTCATATCAAATTGGTGGCTTGGTCAGATTGCTTTCGGAGAAGGAGATTATGACCTCGCTTATGAATGTTTTCAAAAAGCACTGGAAACATCAAAGAAAAATGAAAGTTTAATAAAACTGGGAGAAAAAAAAGAACTGGAACTTCACCTGAAAATAATTGAAAAACGGAAAAAACTGGGAAAAATCACCCCTGAAAAAATTCATAAGATTTTATCAGTTGTTATCCTCAACACCGACCTTTCCTTTCAAAATCTGAAAGGGGAACCCATGACTTCAAAAAAAGAAATCACAAATCTTCAGAAAAAAGAAATAGAAATCTGTCAGAAAAGCCTGAAAGCCTATTGGGAAACTTTTTCAAATGGTAAACTCAGCGTTGAATTTCAGACAATTGAGACTGACTCCACATTAAAACGGCTGAATGTAACTGAAAAAAAGCCCGGAGATGACCGTTTTGAAGTTTACAAGGAAAAAAGACAACCTGATATGGATTCATTTTCTCCTTCATTGGAAAATCTTTTTTACGAGTCTTCCAAATCTTTTGACTCGTTCATTTTTTACTGGAACGGCGAGGATATCTCCACTTACGCAAACGGAGGCAGCCGGTATTACCCTGTTATTTCCTATGCGCTTTTCATGAAAAGAGGATATTCCCAGATCCCCGCCGAAAGACTGGACTGGAGCGGCTCTGCCCTGCTTCTCCATGAACAGATGCATAATATCGAGTCCATGCTTTCTCAGAATCTGACGATTGACGCCAGTGAAAAAACCAGAAAAAAAGTGTATCCTGAATGGGAAGGAAGCGGAGAAATTAATTATTTTGAATACCTTTTTCAAAAACAAATCCCCTCCTTATTATCTGATTCTAAAAAATTTCCTTCGGGAGGAGGATATGCAAATTTTAATTATACAGACCGCTATCCGCTTTCATTTCGTCATGAAAATTATCAAAAACTATTTGATTTAAATCAAAAAATAAAACTAGAAAAACGAATTCAGGCACAAAAACTTTTTGAAGAGGCGAAAGAAGAATGGAAAAAAAACAATCAGGCAAAAGCCCTAAAAATACTTGAAGAAGCTTATAAAAACAATCCCTACCATCCCGATATTCTGGAAAATCTGGGAATCTATTCGGAAAAACTCAAAAAATATGATGAAGCGCTCAAATATTACCAAATCCTTTCAGAAATTTTTCCTGAAGTAAAAAGTCTGAACCGTCTTGGACTTTTATTGGAATGGAAACTGAATAAAAAAGGCGAAGGAATCCCGTATTTTGAAAAAGCTCTTGAACTGGATCCGTCCAACCCCTATCAGATCCGTACCTTTCTTCACCTGGGAAAAGCTTTATTGAGAGGGAAAAAATACGAAAAAGCTTTACAAATCTATGAAAAAGGGATTTCTTTCAAAGAAAGCGTTCCTTCCATTTCTCTTAATGACTGGGCAGAATGTATGTATTATAAAGGCATTATTTTAGCTGAAAATCTCAAACAAAAAAAAGAAGGCATCCAATGGATCGAAAAAGCCCTTGAAAACGGCCTAAACCATTCTCAGGCAAAAGAGAAACTGAAAAAATTGAAAATGGAAAAATAATTTTCAAAATTTATCTGCAAGTGAATATAATTTGCAATTTTTTATAAAACCAAATAGTCATTGTCCGGCTTGACCGGGGAATGACACGGTTTTTGTTTAATAATCTATCCTTTCAACCTCAATTTTTCAAACAGCTGGATATATTCATCCGCGATATGGGTAATATAAAAATGTTCGATTTTGATTTTATTGTTTTCACCCATCTGTTTTCTAAAATCAGATTTTTTATAAAGTTCCATCACAGCTTTGGCTATTTTCCGGTCGTCTTCAGGCTCAATCAGAATCGCATTATTGCGGTCGGAAAGAAAATCTGTCTGCCCTCCGTAATTGGTGGAGACAATGGGAAGAGAAACATCCATCGCTTCCTGAAGCACAATTCCATACCCTTCATGAATTGAAGAAAGAACATAAAGATCAGAGTTTTTTAAATAGGAAAACTTTTTCTCCTCATCCGCTCTGCCCAGAAAAGATATCTTTTTTTCTACGCCGATTTCAACCGCCAGTTTTTTCAATTCATTTTCCAATGGCCCGTCTCCAATCAAAAGAAGCTTGATTTTATCCGGCAGAAAGCTCATCGCTTTCACTAAAAACTCAAAGCCTTTCCGTCTTACCATTCTGCCGATGCTGATCAGGTAAAAAGAATCTTCATCCAGCCCCAATTCTTTTCGAGTTCTAAAGCTGCCCTGATAAGGAACATATCCCAAAGGAATGACTTCAATTTTTTTCTCAAAATTATAGATTAAAAAAGTATTATCCCGTGTGTTGGTAGATTGAGCCACAACTGCCGTGCTTTTTTCAAGTATTTTTTTGACAATTCTTTTAAAAATCGGATTTTTATGAGGCGAAAGTTTTTTGGTCGGATCATAAATATCTCCTCCATGCAAAGATAATATATTGGGAATCTCCAGTTTTTTGGATGCCCAGACCCCTACACCGCCGCTTGGAACCGCAAAATGCGTGTTAATGACATCATATTGTTTCGTTTTAAAAAGCTTTTTCAACTTCTTTTTTGCCGCTCTCGGGAATGCAATCAGAGATAAAAAACTAGCCGTTGCCAGATCTTTTCGGGAAGGAACCTTGACCCTGTAAATCCTGACACCGTTTTTCACTTCTTCAAAATCCAGACCGTCAAAATAAGTCGTCACCACATCGACTGTATGCCCCACTCTTGCCCATTCTTCAGCAAGTTTCAGGGTCGCAACCCCGCCGCCACCACCCAAAGGAGGATATTCATAATTGATAATCAGAATATTCATTAATAAAACTCTCCCTTTGGATACGAACCCAGAATTTTGACATAAAGAGTTTTTTCCTGAATTTCAGAGATCGCAACTTTTACTCTCTCTTCTTCAATATTGCCGTCCAAATCTATAAAAAAGACATAATCCCAAGCTTTCCGTTTGGAAGGTCTGGATTCAATTTTAGTCAGGTTGATGTTTTTTTCTGCAAATGCCCTTAAAATATGATCCAGAGTTCCGGGTTTATCCGCAATGGAAATCATTAATGAGGTTTTACTGCCGTTTTTCTGATATTCCTTTGTTTTTCCAAGGACAATGAAACGGGTATAGTTATCAACCGCATCTTCAATATTGGAAGCTAGAATATCAATCTTATACAGCTCGCTGCAGAGGCTTCCCGCAATGGCTGCCGATTTTTTTTCTTTTGAGGCGATCAAAGCTGCTTTTGAGTTGCTCGCCACTTCTATTTTTTCAATGCCCGGAAATTCTTTATTTAAAAACATTTTACACTGTTCAAGGCTTTGAGGATGGGAATAAATTCTTTTGATTTTTTTCATGTCTTTTTCATTGGAAAGAAGGGTGTGGCGGATTCGAAGATAAAGCTCTCCTATAATTTGAAGATTAAAATCCATCAAACCGTCCATTGTAGGGAATACAACCCCGTTATAAGAGTTTTCAATCGGCACAATACCAAAATCAGACTCTTCCTTTTCAAGGTCAAGAAAAACATCCGTGATAGAATGACAGCCTTTTTCAAAAACAGAAGACGCAAAATAATGAACCACCGCCTGATGCGAATAAGAGCCTTCAGGACCAAGAAAAGCAATTTTCAGAGGATATTCCCGGCTTCTGGAATAAGAAATAATTTCTTTAAAAATCTGCCTGACCAAAGATGGAGGGAATTCGGGATTGATTTTTACCAGCCGCTCCAAAATCGCTTTTTCACGGGAAGGTACGAAAATGGGGAGATTTTGAGATTTCTTGATTTTTCCGATTTCTTCAGCACATTTGACTCTTTCTGTGAGAAGATGAATAATATTTTCGTCTATACTGTCAATTTTTTTTCTATATTCGTCTATACTCATTTTTTTATCCAATTTTGAATTTGAAGTGATTAAAATTTATCACATTTTACAAAATAAAAAAGCAAATATTTTGAGATCAGATAAATATTTTAATAGCATTCGATTGAAAAAGCGAAGAAAAATAATTATTATCAAATGTCAGATATTCTCCTTCTCTCATTTAAATACCGCTTTATTTTAGTACACTTTCATGATATAAAATCTCCGGGTCTAAATCTGCTCCGTTTTCCCATTCTATTGAATCAAACGATACATGTACTGTTTGAAATAAAGTTTCATCTTTGAGTTCTTTAAATATTCCATGATTTAGATAAGATTCCATATTAAATATTTTCTCCTCGCCATTTTCAAATCTTAATTCTAATTGATAATTTTTTAAAGGTTTAACCGATTGAATCGCTTTATACATTTTTCACCTCTTATTTTAACGGGTCGATTTTAAAAGGAAGTTCTCCATTACTTGCCAACTTCCAATCAGCTTCTAAATCTTCTTTATGCAATTCAGTGTCAGCCCAAGCTTCAATTCACTTCTTTTGTTTTAATGGAATATCTCCTTCTATCATTGTACAGGAAGAAATATCAAAAATACTGTCAGCACCGATTAGAAATTTCCTAAAATCGCCGAAATAAAATTTCCGCTTTTTTCCAAAAACAGGTATTTTTCTACCCAAATAAAAAA
>MIAO01000050.1 GCA_001829155.1 Spirochaetes bacterium GWB1_36_13
GTAGGAGCTGGCGCCCGGTATTTTTTAAACGGAGAAAAACCTGCTTCACTAGAACAAAAACAGGCCTGCGCTTCAATCGGTCAGCCGGTTTTGATGTCGATTTATAAAGATTATTACAATTCCGGCGGGATTCTAGTGGGGCAGATTCTTCTCACAGGCGATGTGATCACCAACCGGGAAAGGTTTTTAAATGCCAGAAATACTTTTCAGGAACTTCTGAAAAAAAGTGTTCTGCCGATAGTCAATGAAAATGATACGACTTCGGTTGAAGAAATAAAATTTGGGGACAATGACAATCTTGCGGTCAATGTGGCAGGGATTATTGACGCAGATGCCTGCTTTATCATGACCGATGTGGACGGGCTATATCAAAACTATGGAAAAGAAAATCAGGAGCTTTTAAAGACAGTGGATAAAATAGACGAATCGGTTGAAAAACTGATTGTGAATGAGAAAAGTAGGTTCTCAACCGGCGGAATGTTTTCTAAGATCAACGCGGCAAAAAAAAGTCTGGCGCTGGGTATTCCTTTAGTGATTCTTCCTGCACATAGCGAAAATAGTCTAAGAGACTATGTTCTTAAAAAAAGAATTTCAGGAACGACTTTTCAAACAGGCAAAAGCAAGGTGAAAGCGAAAAAAAAATGGATTTTTCTTCATTTTAGGGAAACTGGAAAGATTCAGATTGATGAAGGTGCGAAAGAAGCTCTTTTAAAAGGAAAAAGCCTTTTATCAGTCGGTATTAAAGAAATAGCAAGTCCCTTTGAAAGAGGTTCGGTGGTCGGGCTTTATTATCAAGAAGAGAAAATCGGAAAGGGAATTATCAATTATTCTTCTGCGGATATTCTAAAAATCAAGGGGCTTTCTTCCGATAAAATAGAGAGTGTATTAGGATATACAAATGGATCGGAAATGATTCATCGAAATAATTTTATTGCGACGGCTGTTTTTTAAAAAAATATTGTTTTTTTATCTATTTAATATATTATTATTAATAGAAATAAAATGTAAATAAGCGGGGTGAAAAATGGCTTATTTTGTGAAAATCGACGGTGCTAAGTTTTCTTCTATGGAAGAGCTTCGTTCAACACTTTGGGAGTTGTATAAGGATAAAATGTCACAAGATGAATTTGAAAAATTTGTCAAAGAACATGTCGAAGAAATCAAGTAATCTTCTTTTTTCTTCTATTTTTAGATAAATTTTAACATCCAAATGATTAATGAGGTTTTAAAAAAATGGATTTTTTTCAAAAATGCTATAATTTTACGGAAGCAAAGAAATTTATGGAAATGGGGCTTTATCCTTATTTCAGAGAAATAGAATCAGCTCAGGATACGGAAGTTTTTATTCACAATAAAAAAATGATCATGCTGGGATCAAATAGTTATCTGGGGCTGACCACTCATCCGGAAGTAAAAGAAGCGGCGATTAAAGCAATTGAGAAATACGGAACAGGAAATGCGGGTTCACGGTTTTTAAACGGAACGCTGGATCTTCATGAAGAATTAGAAAAAAAACTGGCGGAATTTGTCGGTAAAGAAGATTCTCTTTTATATAGCACCGGGTTTCAAACCAATTTAGGTGTTCTGGCAGGCTTGACAATATCCAGAGATCTTTCAATTTCCAGAGATGTGATTTTTATTGATAAAATGGCTCATGCCAGTATATATGACGCGACCCGGCTTTCTTTCGCGAAGAAAGTAGTGAAGTATGAACACAACGATATGGCGGATCTGGAAAAGAAACTGGAAAAATTTGCCAATGATGGTGGCGGAAAACTGATTGTAACAGACGGAATTTTCAGTATGGAAGGCGATATTCTGAAACTTCCTGAATTGGTAAAAATTGCTGAAAAATATAAAGCCAGAGTAATGGTGGACGATGCTCATGCGACTGGGGTTCTGGGTCCTCACGGAGAAGGAACAGCGTTTCATTTTGATATGACGGATAAAGTGGATCTGATTATGATGACTTTTTCAAAATCGTTTGCTTCGCTTGGCGGAGCAATCTGTGGTGAAAAAGATGTGATTCATTATCTTCGTCATCATTCCAGACCTTTGATTTTTAGTGCCAGTATGCCTCCTTCAGCAGTGGCGACTGTTTTAAAATCTCTTGAGATTATGAAAAGAGAGCCTGAAAGAGTGACCCGTCTTTGGGATATTACTAAAAAAATGCTCAAAGAACTTCATGCTATGGGATTTGAGACAGGGGTAGCAGAAACACCGATTATTCCATTGATTACAAAAGATATGGAGCTTACTTTTAAATTCTGGAAAATGGTTACCGATCAGGGATTGTTTGTCAACCCGGTTGTGCCGCCGGCCGTTCCGGATGGAAGCTGTCTGATTCGAACCAGTTATATGGCGACTCATACTGACGCACAGCTTGACTTTGCACTGGAAGTATTTAAGAAAACAGGAAAAATTTTAGGTATATTATAAAAAAATATTGACAAAATTGCAAAAATTTTTTCTTTTAATGTATATTCTTTGAAAGAAAAAAGTTAAATTTTGATAAGAAAAAGTATCCTGAAAAATTAAAAAGGAGAATATTATGAAGAAATTGTTTTTAGTTTTGATGCTTACCTTGTTTGCGGGAGTCCTATTTGCTGAAGAAAAAGGAAAAGAAATTGAAATTCCTCTTCAAGATATTGAAAGACTTCATACCTTAGCAAAAGAAGCGCCCGATAATGACACCAGAATCAAAGCGATTCAAGCTTTGGCTAAGTCAAAGAATAAAGCTTCTGTACAGATTTTAGTCGATATTCTTGAAGAACCTTATAAAAATGTCTATGCAAACGGCGATAAGCAGATGCAGGACAACTGGAAGGTCAGAGCGGAAGCGGCAAAAGCGATGAGAGCTTATGAAGGGGATAAAGAAGTTGTAAAACAGGTTTACAGACCCTTGAATAAAGTCATGGTTTACGACCCTGAAGAACGGGTAAAGGGCGAATGTGCTTTAACTTTGGGAATTCTTGGAAGAGACGCAGATCCTGATGTAAAAGATAAAATTGCAGATGAATTGATTGTGAAATTAAATCATACTCCTGTTGAAAAAAATCTTTTAGCGATTATGATTGTGAAAGCATTGGGAAGACTGGGGCATCCAAAAGCACTGGTTCATTTGATTGCGGTTACTCAAAAAGGTTATTTGAGAGTCGTAAAAGAAGAAGCGAAGAAATCGATCGAAATGCTTCAAAATTTCTAAACAATTTTTTCTCTAAGCCATAAAATTTCAAACTTTCTCAAAACCGCTGAATTTAATCAGCGGTTTTTTTATTTACAGAGTCTTTTTTAAAACTTTTTTATCTTTGACTGTAAATAAATCGTCTAAAATCTGATTGACAATCTGCGGATAAATCGCCCTTTCTTTTGCCTGAACTTTATGAGCAAGGCTTTCAACCGTATCTTCGTCTTCTATTCTGACTGTTTCTTGAGCAATAATAGGACCGTGGTCGTATTCATTGTCCACAAAATGAACCGTACATCCGGTTACTTTGACGCCATTGGCGATAACGGTTTCATGAACTTTTTTACCATACATGCCTTTTCCACAGAAAGCAGGAATCAGCGAGGGATGAATGTTGACTACTTTGTTTTTAAACTCTTCGGGAATATCGTAAAAAGACATAAATCCGCCCATGACCACAATGTCGCAGTTGTATTTTGTCAGGATTTTAGTAATTTCCCGGCTGTAATCTTTGATATTGTTTTGATAATTTTTGTATTCTATGCTGAAAAAAGGAATCCCGGCATTTTTTGCCCTTTCCAATCCATAAGCCTCTTTTTTGCTTGAAATCACAACAGTAATCTGACCTTTTAGTTTTCCTTCTTTTTGCAGATCAATAAAATTTTGAAGCGTTGAACCGCTACCTGAAATCAAAAATCCTATTTTTTTCATATTTCCTCAATCTTTTTTTTAAATCAGCAAAAAATTTAAACTTTTTTCAAATCCCTTGCAAGTTTTTTCTTATTATACGCTTTTTGTTGTCTCAAACATGAAAATGTGTGGACAGTATTTGAAAGCTCTTGACAGTAGTGTTTATGCAAATCAGGATCAATAGTCATCACAATATGGAATTTTCAATCCTTGTTATTTTGGAAGTTGCATTTTAATTTAAAGCCGGAACGGGAGAAAAAATAAATTGATAATTTTAGAAATAATTTGAAAAACCTGAATTCTATCAGGCGTTTAATGTAAAATAAGATTTTTTTGAGATTTTTCGTATTTTTCAGCAAATTTTAAAGCTCTTTCCACTATGATTTGAAGATACATAACACTGATATTATCCTTATGTTTTCTCACTTTTTTATAAAGATTAATGTATTTTTTATCAATGTTATACAAAAGTTCTTTTTGTTCCTCTGTCAACAGGCTTTCGTTTTCTTCAATCAGTCTGCGGTACATAGACATAAGGCTCACATCACTGTCATATTCAAGGCTGAATAAATCAATCTCGTTTTCGTAATAAAGCAAGTCTTTTTTCAAGTCTTCCATTTTTCTCACTTTTATTATAACAATCTTATCTCGTTGTGTTTTTTTTAATTCTTACTCTATTTTTCAAGTAATGGTTTGATTTGATTTTCAAATATCGGCAAATTATTTTTAATAATCTGCCAAATCTCTTCAGCATCTATTCCAAAATAATCATGAGCAATAATATTGCGCAGCCCTTTAATTTTACTCCATTCAATTTCTTTATATTTTCCGGTGATTCGGGCAGATAATTTGACGACTGACTCCCCGATTACCACAAAGTTCATTAGAACAGCATCAAAAATAATTTCTTGGGAATAAAATGTATCACAATCAGGAATATCTTTTATATAATTCTTTATCTTATGAATCGATTCAAGTATGTCGAGAAGGTATTCTTTATCTTTTTCAGACATAGATTGTTTCTCTGATGATTTTATTCTTTTTTCTGGGTTTCAGGTATTTTTCTCTTGCCAGATCAATTTTTTTATGGAGATTCTGTTCAAGATATTGCCGTAAATTTTGTTTTAGTTCATAGATATTGGGTGTATTGTCTTCAATTTCAATAATAATATCAATGTCACTCAACTCTGTAAAACTTTGCTTTGCGTAGGAACCAAAAATACCCAGTTTTTTTAAATGATAGTGCTGAAAAAGAAAACTTTTGTTGTTTTTTAAAAATCGGATAATTTGTTGATCATCTAATAAATCATTCTTCTTCATTAAATTTAACCTTATTTGATAAATGCCGTCATTTAAATTATACTATCGATTAAAACGGATAGCAAATTTTTATATCCCCATCAGATTTTAAGAAATCGAGTCTTTAATCTTTCTCATCCCCTTCTAAAGGCTGGATAGAAGGGACTTTTTTGAGAAGTTTCTCAAAATCTTCTATTTTGGCTTTTTTCGCTCTTTCTTCGATATAGCTTAAAGCATTAAGAGAGGACATTTTTTCATAAACTGCTATTTGAATATAGTTCTCAACCGTGGTTTTATCTTCTTTAGAAAGTTTTTCAAGCATTTTATAAACAGGATCATTGAGTTTAATTTTAACCGTCATCGGATTTCCTCCTGAATTAGTTTTAAAAAAGCTCCGGGCGTAATAGCTTTTACGCCGATAGCGAACCATCAGATTAAGCATTTTGCTTTTAAGATTGACTCATAAGACTTTCGGGATAAAGGGCATTCGATTAAATCTTTCAATTCTTTCATGCTTGACAGACCTAATTGTTTTTTCATGAAAGAAATTAAGTTTCCCTCATATTCTCTCAGACTGTGGCTGAGATAGGTGTAAACCGCTGTCTTTTTGCCGTTCTCTAAAAAGTAGTATAAGTATTTATGATGGCTTCCTGAATCCAGAACAAAGCCTTTTCTTTGAAGTCCTGATAATATTTTTTCTGTTTTTATTCCCATTCCATCTCCAGTAAAACTGTTTTAATGAGTTCGGATTTAATTTTCAGTGCTCCCGCTGTCAACTCTTTTTTGTCCGCTTTCCCGATAGTCTGCCAGAGGGAGACAAAGAACCCTTGAAAAGCCTCAAACGATTCGTCAAAAGAGACCTCGAAAACCATTATATGAAACGAGTTATTGCTGAGATAATAAAGGCCGTCTTTAAAAACCGCTTTGACCTCTAAGGGCATTTTTAAAATCAAACGGGTTTTCTGATAGGTGATATTTGAAAGAAGAAGCCGTTTGATCTTTCTGATTTTTTTTTCTTCTGTTAAAACCATTTCAAACCGCCTAAATATTTATTATTAAAAGATAACTTTAAAAAGATACCTGTCATAATATTTTCAATTTCAAAACTCTCCACTCTCCCGCCTCCTTATACGCCGATAGCGAACCAGTTGACATATATACGGATTTCCTGCCCATATCTCTGATGATTTAAAAACCACAGTATCAAAACTAACTAAACGATATGCCATTCCAACCATCGTTGCACGAGAAAAAAAATAAATTGATAATTTTAGAAAGAATAAAAAAAACCTGAATTATATCAGGCTTTTAATGTAAAACAAGATTTTTTTGAGATTTTTCGTATTTTTTAGCAAATTTTGAAGCTATTTTAACAATAGACTCTAAAAACTCTACACTAAAACATTTATAATCTTCATTACTATTTTTATTTTCATGATAAAGTTCTATTGCTTTTTTATCAATTTCATATAATTTCTTTTTATCTTCTTCTGATAACCATTTCTCATTCTTTTCTATTTTTTCTCTTTTTATTAAGGTAATCGTAGCCTCTGAATCATCGTAAAAATCATAATAATCAATTCCGATTTCATAATGTTTTAAGTATTCTTTTATATTGATCGTTTTCTTGTTTTTTGAAGGAATATAATTCATAATAATTCTCCTGATTTCTTAAATATTCTTTATATGTTTCATTTAAAGGAAAACTGGTTATAATCTTACCATTTTCCCCTATAATTACAACCCACTGACTCTCTTTGTTATAAATAATTTTATGCCAATCTCTCGGAGCGTTTTTTTTAGGCTTCTCATATATAATATTAACACTTTTCTCAAGAGTTTCAAATGTTTTTCTTAAATAATCTTCTTTAGGTTGATTTTTGTCTATAACATTATATTTCAATCTTGTTTCTATATGTTTTTTAAATTTTTTCTCAGAATTCCAAAGCAATGGAAATGTTTCAACCAGCTTTTCTTTTGACGATAAATCCAGTTTCCCCAGATTTTCTTCAAAGTTTTTCTGGATTTCAGAGGCTTTTTCTATATCTTTATTTTTTATCTCTAAAGAATCGGTATTTTTTTCAATCTTTTGATTCTTATTTTTCTTCCAGTAATCAAGGCTTTTCCCCACACCCTTTATCCGGTTTCAATCCTTGTTATTTTGGAAGTTGAATTTTAATGCATAGATTTTTCCTTTTTAGCTGATTTAGATTACATAGTTTCAATCCTTGTTATTTTGGAAGTTGAATTTTAATTTTTCATATTTTTTCACCTTGTAAAGATTTTAAATATTTTGCTTCTTTTAACATTTTTTTTTTCTTCTATATCTGTAATAAGAAAAACTCCTTCAGAACAACTTATTAAATCATCTTCTATTTTGAAAAAAATTGTTTTTTTAGTAAAAAAGGATAATTTCTCTTTCACCGGATTTTTTTTCACTGGTTTCTTTTTCATTGTGTTCTCCTATGCTGATTTTGATTCAAGGGTTTCTATTCTCTGTTTGTTTCAATCCTTGTTATTTTGGAAGTTGGATTTTAATTTTTCTCATTCCGTTTCCTCCAAAAAGTGTTTGTTGTTTCAATCCTTGTTATTTTGGAAGTTGGATTTTAATCCAGAATACCTGAAATTGCAGGCGCAATTACATTACCAAGTTTCAATCCTTGTTATTTTGGAAGTTGGATTTTAATCAAAGCGTATTTAAAAGCCTGGCTCATTGCTTTATGTTTCAATCCTTGTTATTTTGGAAGTTGGATTTTAATAAATCAAATTGAAGTCAAGGCAGAGGGAATCATCGTTTCAATCCTTGTTATTTTGGAAGTTGAATTTTAATCTTAATGGTTTGTCTCATATAAGAAAGATAAAGGTTGTTTCAATCCTTGTTATTTTGGAAGTTGAATTTTAATAAAACCGAACAACCTAAACAAGAAAATAATATGATTAGTTTCAATCCTTGTTATTTTGGAAGTTGAATTTTAATAACGCCTGCTTAAAATTTTATTAAAAAATAATATAAAACAGGCGGTTAAGTCAAATATATTTCTACCTTGAGTTTTATTTACCTACTGAAATTTGATCAAAGAACCGCTGAGTTTCCCTGTTTTCCGCAAGAATTCTTGAAATTAAATCTATTAAAATCATCTTGTTAGCGATGAACTTTTAAATTTATTCCTGAAAACTGCATCAAGAAAATCATTCTTGTTTCGAGCAATAGAGGGTTTTGAATCTCTTTTCAAATTAAAAATAATCTCTTTTCTCTCTAAATACAAATTTTTCTATAAGTACAATCTGCGCATTTAGAAAGGTTTTTGCCAGATTCCGGGAACACTCCTTTTTCTATAATGCTCCTTACTTCTTCAATATCATGGGTCACATTTTTGCGGTCTTTGTCTGTTATTGGAAATTCTTCCAGTTTTGAACCGCTTCGGGTAAAAACAATAAAACTTCTTTCTATTTTTACCGGATAGTTTTTTTCTGCCAGAAGCGCGTAAAAAACCAGTTGACGGTGGTGAGTCTTGAATTTTCTTTTGCTGTAGGCAAACTTATAATCTATGATATAGGCCTGTTTGTCGTTTGAGAAAATCAGTTCGTCCAGGATTCCGCAGATTCCCAGCCCTTCATCAGAAAGATAAATTTCTTTCTCCTGTTTCACTGCATTCAGTTTTTTGCGCAGATACCCGGGGGCAATATTTTTTTTCTTGTGAATTTCTCTCCCGATTTTTACTTTAAATCTTTTCTCTTCATTCTGTCCGATTTTCAGGCATTCCATAAAATAGATAAAGCGGGGGCAGTACCAGTATTCCAGCATTGTAGAAACAGAAATCAGCATTTTTGATTCATTAAACATAGTTTCTCCTCATCAGAAAAAAAAGTCTTTGATTTTATCCGATACCAGTTCTTTGTCAAATCCTTTTCCAAGGATTTTCACAGCTTCAAAATCTTCTTTGCACATGGGAAAGAGATAAACACTGTCCGCATCTGGATTGATCAGTTTGCCTGCATAGACAAAGAGTTCATCAAAACGGTTTTTAGCCAAATCTCCTGCAAAGACCGATTTTTGAACCCGGTAAAGCCCCATCTGAAGCATGGTTTTTGCTATTTTTGACCGCCTTTTGTCTCCTGCCGGCGTGCTTTCTATGTCATAGACCACCCAAATATTCATAACTTTCTCCTTTTTTTGGTTTTTTCCCGATCAGCTCGTTTGCAAATGCGTGGCAAAATGCCTGAATCAGATTGACTTTTTTCATCTTCTTTTTACTGAAAACCGTCATTTTGTCCATTGCCTGATTGTAGGATTGGATCAAGAGTTTTTTCCCTTCCTGATTGAGAATCACTCCTTTTTTTGTCTTATCCGCCATGGATTGATTGATTTTTTTCTCGCTGAAAAGATAAAAAACCGTCTCGTCTGCAAAAATACGGAAATTTTCAATCAGGTCAAAAAGAAGGGACTGTTTATTATATCCGTCTGAGTGCAAAATCCCGATATAAGGATCCAGCCCTGCCAGTACCATTGCCCGCTCGGTCTGTCCATAAAGCACTCCGTAAGCATAGTTTAAAAACACATTAAACATATCTTTCGCTGGCTGTCTGCTTCGTCCTTCAAAGCGGAAAGGTTCAGGAATGACTTTTGACAACCCGTCAAAATAAGAAACAGCACTCATCCCTTCCAGCCCCATGATGCTGTTCCGCGTCTCATCGTCCAGTTTTTGATATTTTTCAAGATTTTTACAGTTTGCTTCTATTTTACCCGCTTGTTCATAAAGATAATCATAAGCATTCGGACGATTTTTAGCCAGTTTTTTTAGAAATTCCGACTGATTTTTCAGTTTATTGGCAATCCATTTCTTAGCATAAAAAATTCCTTCCTCAGTTTGACTGATCTCAAGCTGTCTCCGCCTTATCAAAGCCGTTGACCCAAATCTTGCCTGCCAAAACCGTCCTAAAGGATTCCCGTGATGATCGATGAGAAAAACTTCAATATTGTTTTTGACTGCCAACGCAAAAACATCGCTGGTAAACCCCGTCCGTGTGGTGATGACAATCCGGTCGATTTTTTCAGGCGAAAGCCTGGTCTTGTTTTCCCCGTTTTTAATGAGAAACATCCCGTCCTTCACTCTGAGAAACGATTTCGGTGTGTTGATGACTAAGTTCATAAAAAAACCTCCTGAAAATAAAAAAAGGAATAAAATAAGAAATTAAATATTTTTCTTATCACAAAAATATTATATTATTTTTAAACAAATATTCCAAAAAAAATATTGGGAACGACATTATTTGTCCTTTTTTTGTATTAATTTATAATTAAAAAAAATTGAAATAGAAACTGAATCTTTGAGGTGTTTTTATGGGAATGTTTGATACAATTATCCTCAGCCAGCCCATGCTTTGTGAGTGCGGCAAAATGGAAATAAAAAATTTTCAGGTTAAATGTTTTGATAATCTGCTTTTTGAATATCGTATCGGGGATTTTGTAACCTCTCCTTTTTATACTGGAGTGATTGAAGAAGATTATTACTGTAATCATTGTAAAAAAAAGGTTCCGATCTGGATTGTGGTAAAAAACAGCCTGCTTTATGGAGTTTATGATTCCCTTGAAAAAGCCGAAGCGGAAAGCCGAACCCCTTTAGAACGCATGGAGATCATGGATTTTTATTATCCTTATTTTCTAAAATATCACCAACTCAAAGGCAGTAGAATCGCCTTAATAAACAGTATTAAAGAATACATTTCTTATCTTGAAAAAACAAAGGAAAATCCAGAGTATCGGCCAAGGTTCAGCAATTTTGACTTTAAGGGATTGGATACCATTGAGGCTTTGAAAATGATTTTGGAACAAGGGGAAGGGGAATGAAACGGATTGAATTCAATAATATTCCCAATGTTTTTATATCCTCCGGAATTATTGCTTTAAAACATTATCTTGAAGAATTTAAAGACAAAGCGGAAATTCAATATACCTTTGAACTAAACGAAAATCAATTGATTGTGGAGTCGGAGCGGCTTCTGGAATTGCTGGAAGATGTTTATTACTATATGGGAAAAGAAATTTATGATCAAAGTTTAGACGATGGAAATAAAAAATATTATTTTATCAAAGAGCCTTTTCAAGCAGTAGAATTTACAACAATGCAAAGTTACGGTCTTGCCGGTTTAATTACAAAGCCGCCGCATGGTCCACAACCTACTTCCCGAAAAAAAGAAAATTCTCTTACTTTTATGGATTTATACAATAATGATAGAGATTTTGCCAATAATATTGCTTCTTTCTACAAAGAAAAGCAAATTTTACTCAAAAAATTCAAATTTGTTGACAATGAACTTAGTCAAGATGAGAGTCAAGGTAAAGGTGACTCTAAAATTTTTCTTAATGATATTTATACAAAAACGCCTTCAATGGATTTTAATGCAAATTATTTGATTGATGGTGATAATCAGTGTTATTTTTCTAATGAACAATATCAAAAACTTGAAAAATCTACATCTTTCCTGCCTTTTTTAACAGGGGATTCTGGTATTAAAAATTTTAATTCTTTTTTTTCAAAAAACGATAAAAAAATTAGTTGGAAAACACTTTTTTTGGCAAGGTTTTCTCCAAAAAATGCTTTTTATCATTACGGTAGTAAAAAAGAAACAATTTCTGTTTTCTTCTTTCAGTCCACTAATTTATTAGAATTAGATAAAATTTATCAAATGAATTTAAGCCTTTATAAAAATTCTCTGGAATTAATAGCAAGTAATTATATTTCTAATTTCAAACCCTATCAATTTGACTCAGAAAAAGAAATCAGTAATGATTTTACAGAAAAAAATGAATTTCTTTTTCTCCTCATATTTTCTTTTTACAAAAGATTTCTCATGACTCAACAGATTGAAATGGAAAAACAAAAACCGGAATGGGATCCTTTTGCAGATTCTGAGTTTAAAACTGTTCCTATTACACTTTCCTATTTCAAATCAGATAAATTTGGAAATTCTCAGAATGCAACAATGCGGCCGGATTCGTGGGAAGAATTATCAAACTTTAAATTCTTTATTCGTTTATTATTTTACTTAGAGAAAAACGGTATCAGTTTTAGAGAATGGCTTTTCAGCCTGAAAATAATTAAGCCTTCCGAGAAAAGTTCTCAGAACAGTTATCGATTGGAGCGACAACTTAGAAATCTGGTTTTGGGAAAGGTTTTAAAGTTAAAATCTATTTTAGGTGAAATGGAAGACCTTTTCTACAGAAGTTTCATGTATAAAATGTCGGGAGAAAAAACAGGATATAAAAACTTTGAGATATTATTTCAGTTTTTAAACCTTTATGAAAAAATAATACAGTATGGAGGCCGCAAAGACATGAACCCAGATTTACAGGAAAAATCCATCAACCTTGGGGTGAGTATCGGGCAGGGAATCTTAAGATATGAAAACCCCGATGAAAAAGATTTCAAGCAGAAACAAGCCAATGCTAAATCAGGCAGAAGCTATATTATTTCTTTAAAAAAAGCCAGAACTTTAAAACAGTTTCTGGATGAAATTATCCGCATCATGACAAAATATAATATTTCTGTGAGTAAAGAAATATTAAGCCAGATCGATGAGAAAAATTTTGTTGCTGTTAAGCAGTTTTCCCTCATCAGTGCTTTAAACCAACTGAATTCAGTTTTAAACTACCAAAAAGAGGAGAAAAAATAATGAGTGAACAAGAAAAAAATGAAATAAAAACTAACAGCATTACTATTACTTATTTATCAAAAGTATCTTTTGCCAGTTTAAACGGCTCTGACAAAGAAGTAGATAATATTAATCCAATAAAAAAAATCACACTGGACAACGGAGAAGAACTCCCTTATGTTTCTTCTCAAGCTATCCGTAGAGCACTGAGAGATAAACTGGAAGAACTGGGAAATAAATTGTCTCCTATTAATGAAGCCAGTGTTAAAAAAGGAGCTCCTAAAACTTCTTTAAATCCGAAAGAATTTATTGATGATGATTTATTTGGATATATGGATGCGTCTAAAGACGAAGGGGCAGATAAAGGAAAATCCACCACAAGAACATCGCCTATTCGTGTAGAATCTTTGGTCGCTTTATCTACCTATAAAGGCGATCTGGACTTTGCCACCAATTTTATGGGAAAAGGGAAAAAAGGCAAAGATGGAAAAGAAATTCAGCCCAATATTTTTGAAACAGAAATTCATTCTGGAATTTACAGGGGAACTATTTTAATCGAATTAGACCGAATCGGATGCGGGGAAGGGTTTCAAGAAGAATTGAGTAAACAAGAGAAAGGGAAAAGAGTCAAAGCGTTTCTGGATGCTTTTAGAACTCTCTGGAGTTCCGGACGGCAAAGCCGGTTTTTAGCGGATATTTCACCCAAATTTATTGCTGCCGCCTATATGAAAAGCAAAAATCCTATTTTTCTGGAATCTGTGGAATTGGATGAAAAAGGTGAAATTAATATCGAGAAATTAAAAACAGTTGTTTCTGATTATCATAAATTCTTAGAAAAATCGGTCTTCGCGGTGCAGGAAGCGGTTTTTAAAAAAACTGACGGAATGGTAAGTTTGAATAAAGGTTTTGAAGACATTGAAAAATGGGTAGAAGATTATTTTAAAGAGAATGAAAATCAAAAATAATTTTCATTTAAAAAGGAAAAATAATGTTTCACTTTATTGTAGAAGCGAAAACTCAAAGCTCCACTTTTAGAAACCCGGAATTTGAGAATTTTCATAAATCTTTTCTTCTGCCCCCGCCTACTACTATTATTGGAATGGCGGGAGCGGCTTTAAAATTATCTCCCATGGCGGCTCAGGATTATTTTGATAAAAATGAAATATTGATGGGAGTCTTTGGAACTTCCAAAGGTTTTTCTAAAGACCTCTGGAAATATAATGATTTTAAAAGCGGCAGTATCATAAAAAGAGAGTTGCTTTTTTTTAATTATTTTTTGCTTGCTTTTGCTTGTGAAAATGAGAAAATAATTGAAGAATTAAAATCCGCTTTTGAGAATCCGAGCTATGCTTTAACAATGGGAAGCAGTGATTCACTGGCAAAAGTGAGGGTTTATAATGAAGGAATCATCGAGTCTTCAAGAGAAGTCCAAAATTGTCTTATAGCTGGAGATATTTTACAGGAAGTAATGGATTATTCAGATAACGGGGTTGAATTTTCTGTTTATAAATCTTATGAGCCTTTTGTATATAGTCTTCCTGTCCGTTTTGCTTATGAATCAGATTATGGAAAAAGAAAGGTGGTTCAAAGAAAGACCTTTTCTTTTATCGAAAAACCAATGATATTAAATGTTGAAAAAAGAGGAATAAAATTGAAAGATTATTTTATCCCTCTTTTTGATTTGAGATGAAAATGTTAGATCAGGTATGGGCTAAAACCAATCCGCAGGAATCTTTAGTTTCGCATACTGAAAATGCGCTGGCAGTATTTCAGAAGCTTAAAGAAAATCTTCAAAATCATCATTCTTTTAACGATGAATTTTGGAGAGATTTATTTATAGCAGTTTTGTTTCATGATGCCGGAAAAATCATGGATAATTTTCAGAAAATGTTAGAAACTGGGAATTCAAAAAATAATATCCGCCATGAACTTATTTCTGGTATGCTTTTGTTTGTTTTAGATGTGGCTTATTACCAGAAAACCCCTCTTTCTTTAGCAGCGGTTTTTAGCCATCATAAAAAACTGACTGATGATTTATTTTCAGATAATACGCACATTAAAATTTCTTTGAAAGATAATTTGGTAAAAGAATTTTTAGGATATGCACAAGAAAAAATTCATAATTTACTTAATTTCGATCGGTTTAACCAAAAAAAAATATCGGAAGTATCAGAGAATTTTCATAAAAAAGAAACTGGTAAGCTTGTTTCAGATTTTAAAAACCATTTTTTGAAAAACACCTCTTCAAAGATAGAACAAAAAGATCGAGTTCAATATATTTTACATAAAGCTATTTTAAATCTTTCAGACTGGCTTGCTTCCGGTCATGAATTGCCGAATTTTAAATGGGATTTTTCTCAAGAGTATTTAAAAGAAAAAATAGTTGAAAAATTATTGAATACAAAAAAAATCAAACAAGAAAATGATTTCCAATTCAGAGAGTTTCAGCTTAAAAGTGTTCAAAAATCTAATGTTTTAGCCGTAGCTCCCACGGGAAGTGGCAAAACGGAAGCGGCATTGCTCTGGGCTTCACAAAAAGAAGAAATTAGTAAAATTATTTATCTTTTACCCACCCGAGTTACTTCCAATGCAATTTTTGAAAGGCTAAAAGGATATTTTGGTGAATTTGGGGTAAGTTTGGTTCATTCATCAGCTTTTTTTCTACAAAAAGAACTTCATGAAGGAGATTATGACTCAAAACTCTATCTGAAAGATAAAACTTTTATGAAAAATATTACCGTGGCAACCGTGGATCAAATTCTCACTATGGGTTTTAATTTGGGTTATTGGGAAGTAAAAACTTTCAATATGCTTGAAGCCAGAGTAATAATTGATGAGATTCATTTATATGACCCTTATACGCTTGGGCTAATTATATCTACGATTAGATATTTACAGGAGAATTTTAAAACCCGTTTTTTTATTATGAGTGCAACTATGCCCAGAAAATTGAAAGAAATTTTATTAAAAAATTTAACCCCTGATACTCAAGTTATAGAAGATAAGGAGCTTTTAAACCAAGCGAGAAATCAATTTGAAATCAGGGAAAATTCTATTGATGAATTAGATGATGAAATTAAGGATTATTTGAAGCAAAAAAAGAAAGTTTTGATTGTGGTCAATACGGTAGATGAAGCGATTCGGCTTTTTGAAAAATATCAGAAATATTCTCCAATTTGCTATCATTCGAAATTTATACAGATAGATAAAAAAATGAAAGAAGAAAAGATTTTTAAAAAAGAACAAAATCCTGATGAATCTGCATTACTCATTGCGACACAAGTGGTAGAAGTGTCTTTGGATATTGATTATGATATTCTTTTTACTGAAAACTCTCCGATAGATGCGATTATTCAGAGAGCAGGTCGAATTAACCGTGCCAGAAGAAAAGAAAATACGCGGGTGATTATTTTTCCTCACCGGGAAATTGTAAAAAAATATGTTTATCCGGTAGAAAAAATATTGGAAAATACTTTTACTCTGTTCAAAGAAAATCATCAAAGAAGATTGACTGAACAGGAGTTATTGTCCATGGTGGATGAAGTTTACAAAAATATAGAAATTGAACCGCAGGAAAGTTATCAAAAAGGATTAAATGTTTATCAGGAAATTCAAAAAACAAATCACTACATCAAAGACCTGGTAGCCAATGAAGAACAGGAAAAAGTTTATACTAGAGAGGGGATGGATAGCAAGGAAATTATTCCCTTTTGTTTCTTGGAAATATTGCAAAACGCTTCCCCTCAGGAAAAAATGAAACATGAAGTATCTGTCAGAAAATGGCAATATTACTCTCGAAAAAAAGAAAAAGATCAGGATGGTTTTGTTTTTTTAGATGTTGAATATGATACCGATACTGGATTAAATTTTAAAAAACAAAATACTGATTTTATGTTATAGTTTCTCCCCAATAGCCGAGGATTCGAATCCTCGGCTATTGGGGGAATAGTATTATGAAACACAGAAATTCGATATTTAAAAATAGTTTATTTAGAATATAAAATATTTAAAGGATGCATTATTGAAGTTTTTTTTCCATCATCAGGAAAGAATCTATGTTGAAGATTCAGTCGTTTTTATTACGGTCGTTACAAAAAATCGATATCCGTATTTTGAAAATGAAATTTTTTGTGAATTTTTAGTAGAAGAAATGAATTATTGTTCAAAGATAAAAAACTTCAAGATGATTGCATATAAAATCAATCCTGATCATTTTCATTGGTTGATCCTGCCTTCTTCGAAATTCACCTATTCCCAGATTATGGCTTCGTTGAAAAGAAATTTTTCAAGAGATATTCATGATATGATAGAAAAAAAAAGTTTTATAAGGAACCTTTCTTCATATGGCTCCTCTCATGACCATTCTCCCGCAGCTGAGGATTCGAATCCTTATTTGTGGAAAACGAAAAATTTTAAAGAACATATCAACAAACTCGATCAATTAAAAGACATGTATTTTAAAAATTACCCTGAAATCTCTCCCCTCTCATTCTTTGAATGGCAGAAGTCTTTTCACTATTGGTTGATTCGGGATCAAGAGAGTTTGCAAAACAGGGTTCGATACATTCAAAAACAGTCGGAACATCATGGATTAAGCGAAAATAAATATTTATATATTGATGAGAATTATGGAGAATACGATGACTGAGAACTTTTTTACGATCCCTTATGGAGTGCTGAAGCTTGAAACCCCTCAAAAACCGGTCAATCCTTCTTATCTACGAGGTTTTATCGGAGACCGGTTTCAGGAAAAAGACATTCTGCACAACCACAGACCAGACGGGAGCATGATTTACCGCTATCCTGCCGTGCAGTATAAAAAGCATGGGAATTCTTTTATCATCGTAGGAATCGGAAAAGAAGGGACGGATGTTTTGAAACATTTTTTTTTAGAACTGGATGAGCTGTCGATCAAAGACCGGAATCTTGAAATCCTTTCAAAAGAGCTGAAAACCAAAAACCATCTTCTTCAAATCAGGGATTCAAAAGACTTCCGCTACCGCTTTGTTTCCCCTTATGCGGGGCTGAATGAGAAAAACAGGGACAAGTATTATAAAAAGGGGGATAGGAAAGAGTTTCTGGAGAGCATTTTGATCGGGAACATCCTCTCGTTTCTTAAGGGGCAGAATCTTTTTATCAAAGAAAGGCTTTTATGTGATTTCAGAGTGAAAGATTCGTATGAACAGGAGATCAAGGGCAATCCTTTCATGGTTTTTGAAGGTTTTTTTGATGTTAATATTGATCTTCCCGACTGGATCGGGCTGGGAAAATGGGTGTCCCGGGGGTTTGGGACAGTTTTAAAAGAAGAGATAACTTCTTTCAGATGACTGATTTATGAATTTTCTTCCTTTATCCCTGATTTGCTTAAAAGCGGGCAGTATTTTTATTATATTTAAACAACTAAACTTCAAGGAAAAAAGGAGAAAAGTTTGGAAAGGAAATGGATTAGAACCCATAAAAATACAGAGATTTCAGAAAAAAATCTGGGCGAAAAAGTTGTTTTAAACGGATGGGTATATAAAAGAAGAGACCACGGCGGCGTTATTTTTATAGATTTGCGCGATATTTCAGGTATTGTCCAGCTGGTTTTTGACCCTGCTTTTGATGCGGATGCTCATAAGACAGGCGAGTCGTTAAGAAGCGAATTCGTTATTGCGGTGGAAGGAGAGATCAAGTCAAGAGGCGCGGATGCGGTTAATCCTAACTTGAAAACAGGAAAAATTGAAGTTTTTGTCAATAAGATTGAAGTTTTAAATAAATCAGAGGCTTTGCCTTTTGTTTTAGATGAATATCATAGTGTTTCAGAAGAAATCAGGCTGAAATACCGTTTTCTGGATTTAAGAAGACCCGCGATTCAGGATAATTTTATTAAAAGAAACGCGATCACTCGTACAGCCAGACGGTTTTTGGATGAAAACGATTTTATGGAAGTCGAGACTCCGATGCTGACTAAATCCACTCCTGAAGGAGCCAGAGATTTTCTGGTGCCGAGCCGGATGCACGAAGGAGGTTTTTATGCTCTTCCTCAGTCTCCCCAGCTTTTTAAGCAGATTTTAATGGTCAGCGGTTTTGACCGCTATTATCAGGTTGTAAAGTGTTTCAGGGATGAAGACCTCCGGGCAGACCGGCAGCCTGAATTTACTCAGATAGACTTAGAGTTTTCTTTTGTGGATCAGGATGTGATTATCGGATTGATGGAGAAAATGATTGCTTCTATTTTAAAAGAAGTTTATGGAAAAGAAGTTTCTTTGCCTTTCAGAAGAATGGATTATGATACAGCAATGACAAAATACGGAAGCGACCGGCCGGATCTTCGTTTTGG
Source organism: Spirochaetes bacterium GWB1_36_13 (assembly GCA_001829155.1). Lineage (GTDB taxonomy): Bacteria > Spirochaetota > GWB1-36-13 > GWB1-36-13 > GWB1-36-13 > GWB1-36-13. The sequence continues at coordinate 19,152 of MIAO01000050.1, forward strand.
ACTTGAGCTGGCCAATGTGGGAGCAATTGCGGCAAAAAGCGATTTTAAGGTTTTTAAACAGTCTTTAGAGATGGGCGGTGTGGTTTACGCTCTGAATGTAAAAGGCGGAGCTTGTTTTTCCAGAAAAGAAATCGAGGACTATACTGCGTATGTCGGGCAGTTTGGTTCAAAGGGTCTTGCCTGGATGAAAGTGGGAGACAAGGGACTTGAGAGTTCCATTACCAAGTTTTTTTCTCAGGAAGTTTTAGATGAACTTTTAAAAGAAACAAAGGCGGAAAAAGGAGATATCCTCTTTTTTGGTGCTGATGTGCCTTCTGTGGTATTTGCTTCCCTTGGAAATCTTAGAAACAAGGTCGCAAAAGATTTAAATCTGATTGACGACAATAAGATGGAATTTCTCTGGGTTGTAGATTTTCCTCTTTTAGAATATGATGAGAAAGACAAACGATACATTGCGATTCACCATCCTTTTACTTCTCCTAAAATGGAAGATATGGATTTACTGGATACAGACCCTCTGAAAGCGAAGGCTCAGGCTTACGACCTTGTATTAAATGGAATTGAGCTGGGAGGAGGAAGTATTAGAATTCATACTCCGGTTCTTCAAAAGAAAATTTTTGGGCTTTTAGGAATCGGCGAGGAAGAAGCGAAGGAAAAATTTGGATTTCTGATAGATGCGCTGAGTTTTGGAGCGCCTCCGCACGGAGGAATTGCGTTTGGACTCGATAGAATTGTCATGCTTTTACAAAAATGCCAGTCGATCCGCGATGTGATTGCTTTCCCGAAAACCCAAAAAGGACAGTGTCTTTTAAGCAACGCGCCTTCTTCAGTTGCTATGGAACAATTACGGGAACTCCATATTAAAACTGATATAAAAAGTAAAAAATAGATGGAGCTCCGCTTCGAACTGGAAGAAAAAAGAAATCTTCTCGGTTTTTTCGGGGTTCAGAATAGTAATATAAAACTGGTTGAAAAAACTCTGGATATTGAGATTTTCAACCGGGGTGATTATCTTATGATTCAGGGGGCTCGAAAAAATGAAATTGAAAAGGCGGAAAAAATTTTAAAAGAACTGTATCAAATTTCTTTAAAAAAAGAGTTTATTTCACAGGAAGAAGTTAAAACCATAGTGGATATTAAAAATCAGGAAACAAATCCTCTGCTGGATCAGAATGATCAAAGTATTTTAAAAGTATCAGGCGGAAAACGCCAGGTTTTTTTAAAGAACAAGGAACAGCAGAAATATCTGAAAAAAATAATGGAAAATGATATTGTATTCGGGATAGGTCCTGCAGGCACAGGCAAGACTTTCGTTGCGGTTGCGGCGGGGTTGAAACTCCTTTATGAAGGAAAGGTTAAAAAAATAATATTAACCCGTCCTGTAATAGAGGCAGGAGAAAATTTAGGCTTTCTTCCCGGTACTCTGGAAGATAAAATTGATCCGTATTTAAGACCCTTGACAGACGCTATATCCGATATGCTTTCCCCTGAAGAAGTTTTGAAGTATAAAGAAAGAGGGCAGATTGAGATTGCCCCTCTGGCGTATATGAGAGGGCGGACTTTAAACAATGCTTTTATTATTCTCGATGAAGCTCAGAATACGACTGTCTCACAGATAAAAATGTTTTTGACTCGTCTGGGGTATAATTCCAAGGCAGTGATCACAGGGGATATTACCCAAAAAGATTTACCGGATAAACAAAAATCGGGATTAGATTTGACGATAACTATTTTAAAAGAGATAGAAAGAGTGGATTTTAGTTATTTTGATAAAAAGGATGTGGTACGGCATCCGATTGTCATCAAAGTGATAGAGGCTTTTGAGAAGCATGAAAAAAACTAGTCAATTGATTTTAAATTTCCGCTATCAGTTTCAGAAATACAAGCTGATTTTTTTCCTCAATTTTATATTGTTTTTAATTTTGATGCTGGCATTAAATTTGAATATTTTTGAAGTCAGTTATCATTTTAAGGAAGGCGATATCGCGCCTTTTACAGTGATAGCGGCAAAAGATCTCGAATATGTGGATACTTTAGAAACAGAAGACAGAAAAAAAGATGAACTGAAAAAAATCATTCCTGTCTTTGATCTGGATATGACGATTTATGAAAACAAGCTGAAAATGATAGAAGAAGTTGTCGGAATTGTCAACAATCAAACTTATAACGATGAAGAAAAAATAGAGAAATTATCAAACCAGCTTTCTTCATTTCTGAAAGATAAGAAAATAGAGGAATTTGATTTTAAAGAATTTTTAAAACAAAGTAAAAGAAAAATATTTTTTGAAAAAATCAGGTCAATCCTTTACGACTATTATCAAAACGGGATTTATCGTCCTGTGAAAGGAGAATATGATTTAGCCGCATTTTCGAAAAAACTGGTTCCTGTAAGGATTATTCAAGAAAATTCTACGGTTCGGGATTTTAGAAATTTTAGTAATTTCATCTATATGGATATCAGTTATTTTGAATTTCTGGGTGAAATAAAAAAAAGGCTCGGGAAAACCCAAAATCTTAATATTATGACTGATTTTCTTTTTATTCTTCTGGAAGATAATTTATATATTAATGCGTTTTACACTGAGCAGGAAGTGAATACGCGTCTCCAAAGAATTTCTCCTGTGGTAAAAAAAATCAGCGAGGATCAGGTTATTGTCCGTAAAGGAGATAAGATTAATCTTGAAATTCTGGATCAGGTGAGAGCGTTAAAAGTTTCGCAGAAAAAAAATGTAGCCAAAAAATTTGTGTTCAGTTTTATCCTGGCTCTTTTTTTCTTAAGTATTTTAAACATCATTCTTCGAATCAGTTTTGTAGAACTTTATAAAGATATTAAAAAAATGGCGCTGGTTTTTATTTTTATTATTTTTAATGTATTGACCGCCTATCTTTTTTTTAATCTTCTCGCCTCTGTTTCTTTCCCTCTCGGAATTCTTTTTCCGATCGGTTTCACTGTTTATACGGTTTCTATTATTATCAACCGGGAATCCGCTTTTTTTCTGACTATTACAGCGGTTTTAATTTATCTTGTTTTTCTGGTGATTTATAGGACGGATGGGATATTTTCCCTTCTCTATCTTTTTGCGGCTGGAAATCTGATTAATTTTTTTGTCGCCAATATTCTTCAAAGGGATCAGATTATCCGAAGCTCTATTTACAGTATTTTTCCCTATGTTCTTCTCACAGCCGTTTATGTGTTTTATTTTCAAAACTATGTAGAGTCTTCTGATGTAGGGCTCGCTTTTTTGTGGAGCGCTTTAAATCCTGTTATTTCAGCAGTGGTTTCAATTGGGATTATTCCGATTTTTGAGAAAGTTTTTAATATGATAACTCCATTCAGGCTGATGGAGCTTTCCAATTTAAGCAACCGTGTCTTGGGGGATATGCATCTTCTGGCGCCAGGCACTTATCATCACTCCATGATGGTGTCTTATCTGGTAGAAGCGGCCTGTAAGGAGATCAAAGCGAATTATTTACTGGGAAGAGTAGGCGCTCTTTACCATGATATCGGGAAACTGTCCAATCCAAACTATTTTGCGGAAAACATTCAATTTAATCAAAATATTCATGAAGATATCACTCCGCAGATGTCTGCCGGTATTTTAAAACGGCATGTGGTGGAAGGGATAAAGAAAGTAAAGGAAATGAAACTTCCGGATGAAATTATGCGTTTTGTGGCAGAGCATCACGGTACTTCAGTAATGGAGTTTTTTTACCAGAAAGCAAAAGAAAACACAAAAGAAAGCGATCAGGTTGATATTTCTTCTTTCAAATACGGCGGACCCAAGCCTCAAAGCAAAGAGACGGCTATTTTAATGCTGGCGGATGGAATTGAAGCAGGAGTCAGGTCTTTGAAATCCAAAAGATATGATTTGATAGAGGAAAAAATATCTCAGGTTATTTTAAGCCGGATCATCAGCGGAGAGCTTTCCGAATCTCTTTTAACCATGAAAGAAATCAGAAAAATAGAATTGGTTTTTCAAAAATTAATGTACGCTTATTATCATGTGCGCCCCAGCTATCCGGAGGATGAAAAAAACAAGGAGGAAGATTCAAAAGATGTGTAATGTAGAAATTATGAATCAAACTTCATATCAGATAAGAAATATTGAAAAATTGATCGAAAATGTTTTAAATTTATTAAAATACGAAGAAGAAACAGAAGTCAGTATTGTCTTTTCGGATAACAAAATGATTCAGGAACTGAATCTGAAATACAGAAATAAGGATTATCCGACTGATGTCCTGTCTTTCCCGGCAGAAATGGATCACTTTCTGGGAGACATTGTGATTTCTTTAGAAAAAGCAAAAGAGCAGGGAGAAGATTTTAAAAAAGAAGTGGAAATGCTTTTAGTCCACGGGCTTCTTCATTTACTGGGCTATGATCACGAAACAAACGAAGAGGACTATGAGAAGATGATGTCTTTACAAAACGAACTGTTAGAAAAAAAATCGGAGGACATAACAATCCAATGAGTTTAAAAAGCTTTTTTAAAAAAAATAAAAAAAACGATACGCCGCCTCTCTCTCCTTTTTTAAATCATATTTTATTAAGAATTAATAAATTAGTTGAAAAAGTAGCCAGCGATATTATGATTCCAAGAGTGGATGCGGTTACTCTTCATATCGGACAGCCCTTGGAAGAGTCTCTTGAAATTATCCGGAAGAACGGGCACAGCCGATTCCCTGTCTGGAAAGACAAACTGGATAATATTGTGGGTATTCTTTATCTTAAAGATATTTTGTATCAAATTCAGAAAAAAGATGAAAAACTGGTTTTGTCGGAAGAAAAAATTACCCAATCGATGCTTCGGGAGTCGTTTTTTATTCCTGAATCCAAAAAAGTCGAATCTCTTTTAAAAGAATTTCAGGCGAAAAAAATTCATATGGCTGTTGTCATTGATGAATACGGAGGATTTTCAGGGATTGTGACTCTGGAAGATGTTCTGGAAGTCATTATCGGGGATATTCAGGATGAATATGATTTTGAAGAAGTCAGCATCAAAAAAATCAACGAAGAACTTTATGAGGTGGATGCCCGTACCAGTCTGGAAGAATTAGAAGAAACCCTCGCGATTGATTTTGGCGAATACAAAGAAGAAATTGACACAATCGGCGGACTGATCTACAATAAAATTGAGCGGGTTCCTAAAATCGGGGAAGAAATAAAAATTGATCATATCGTTTATCAAGTGATTAAAAAAGAAGGGAATAAAATACTTACCCTTAAGCTTAAACTGATGCCTTTGAATAACGATGATCATAGAGAATAACTGGCTCAATATCGCTTTATACAAACCCCAGATTCCTCAGAATACGGGGAATATCGGAAGAACCTGTGTGGGGTTGAATATCGCTCTCCATATCATTGGAAAACCCGCATTTTTTCTGGATGATAAAGCGGTGCGCCGCGCGGGGCTGGATTATTGGGAGTATTTGAAACTCATTCAATATGATAGTTTTGAAGATTTTTTTAAAAAAAATCCAGATAAAAATTTTTATTTTTTTACTAAAAAAGGAAAGCATCTTGTCTTTGATGTTTCTTTTCATAAAAGTGATTTCATGATTTTTGGACAGGAGACAGAGGGGCTTCCGGCATGGATTTTAGAAAAATATGAAGATTTTACCGTTCAGTTTCCGATGTCAGATCAAGTCAGGTCTTTCAATCTTTCCAATACGGTTGCTTCAGCGAGTTTTGAAGCTTACCGTCAGATTTTTTCAAAGGAGCCGAGATGTCAGAAAAGATAATTGATTTCCAAAAAGAAAGAGGACTTGTACCGGTTATTATTCAGGATTTTATCACTCAACAGGTTTTGATGCTGGGGTATATGAATGAGGAAGCCTATCAAAAAACGCTTTCTGACCAGAAAGTCTGGTTTTATTCCAGAACCCGCCAGTCTTTGTGGCTCAAAGGAGAGACTTCAGGCAATTTTCTGCTGGTCAGGGAAATCTATTTAGACTGTGACCAGGATGCGCTTTTGATAAAAGCTGAACAAATGGGGAAAGCAACCTGTCATACGGGTGCTGTATCCTGTTTTTTTGATAAGATTCAATAGTTGTCTTTGTTTGAGTATATTTTAAAATAAAAAAAACAGGAAAAAATTCATGTCTTTAGCCCTAAAAGATGATCGTAAATTTTCATATGCAGACTATTTGTCTTGGAAAGACGGAAAACGCTGGGAAATCATTGAGGGTGAAGTTTATGATGTGAGCCCTGCGCCGAGCCGAGAGCATCAAAAAATATCAATCAGGCTTTCAAGTTTTTTTGAGCAGTTTCTGAAAGAGAAGAGCTGTGAAGTCTATGCAGCTCCTTTTGATGTTCGATTCGGTGAAACAAGTGAAAGGGATGAAGAAATAGAGACGGTTGTACAGCCAGATATTTCTATTATCTGTGAGCTGCAAAAACTAGATGACCGAGGCTGTCTAGGATCACCCGACCTGATTGTGGAAATTATTTCCCCCTCTACAGCAGCAAAAGATATGAGAGAAAAATTATTTCTTTATGAGAAATATGGGGTAAAAGAGTATTGGGTGGTCTATCCAGTCGAAATGATTGTGATGGTTTTTACTCTGGAAAATGAAATTTATAGAAAGGCAAAAGTTTTTTCAAAAGAAGAAACAATCGAGTCCTTGGTTGTTTGTGATTTGAAAGTGAATTTGAAAAATATTTTTTAAAATAAAGCTGAAAATAGTTTCATTTACTTCTATTTGAATAACTTTCCATTCAATGAACTGTTTTTTCTATTTTCAAAAAAAATAAGCTTAATAAAACTTTTCAGATTTAATCGTCCGGGTCATGAGATCGGCTAAAGCTTTTTTTGGGTCTTTCTTCTCAAAAAGCACTTTGTAAATCTGAGTTGTAATCGGCATTTCAATCCCTTTTTTTATGGAAATGTCATGAACGACTAAAGCGGCCTTAACGCCTTCGCAGACCATGGTCATTTCAGACAGAGCCTGTTCCATGGATTTCCCTTTCCCTATTTTGTTGCCTAGGGTCCAGTTTCTGCTTAAAGGACTGGTACAGGTAACAATCAGGTCTCCTAATCCGCTTAATCCTAAAAAAGTTTCCTGATTAGCGCCCAGTTTTTTGCTGAAACGGATCATTTCAACCAGTCCGCGGGTGATCAATGCAGCGCGGGTATTGGAGCCCAGTCCGAGTCCGTCGGTGATTCCTGAGGCGATGGCAATAATATTTTTCAATACTCCGCCGAGTTCCACACCAATCACATCTTTGCTGGTATAAATTCTGAAAAACGGGGTGACTAAAGTTTCTTGTACCCGTTTTGCGTATTTTTCTTTTCTGGAAGCAGCCACTACAGTAGTAGGGACTTGAAGGCTCAGTTCTTCGGCATGGGAAGGACCTGCCAGAACCACTACCGGATTTGAGGGCAGAACCATATGGAGCACTTGGCTCATTCTTAAAGCGGTGCCTTCTTCCAGTCCTTTTGCCACTGTTACAATGATCGAGTTTCTCTTGATAAATTCTTTCGATTTTACGGCAACTTCACGGGTTGCCTGAGAAGGTACGGCAAAAATAATAATATCTGCCTTATCCAAGGCTTTTTCAATATCAATTGTCGCTTTCAGATTGTCTGGAAGAACAACTTCTTTTAAATATTTTTTATTGGTTTTGAATTCAATCATTTCTTCAATAATATCCGGGTCGTTTCCCCACAGATACACATTGTTCTTAGGAGCAAAAGTACTTGCCAAAGCTGTTCCGAAACTTCCTGAGCCTAAAACAGCTATTTTCAAACCGGTTTTTTTGAAAAAGATCATTTTTCTTTCCTTTCCCTGTTTTTCGCTTCCAATTTAAAAGGAATTCCGTCAAAATTGAATTTTTCACGGATACTTTTTTGGAGAAATCTCATATAAGAATCGTTCAAAAGCTCTTTATGGTTTACAAAAATCTGAAAAGAAGGCGGTTTAACACCTGTTTGAACTGCATAAAAAATCTTAAAATTCCCTTCTTTGTTGAAAAGAGGCTTTTCCTTGATTTGAGCCCGAAGGTGTTCGACCAGATCGGGAGTCGATACTTTTTTATTGAAATTCCGATAGACACTTAAAGCTTTTTTCATAAATCTTTCAATATTATATTTTTTTGAAACTGAAATCTCAATGATAGGGACAAAAGAAGCCACTCTCAATAAATAACGCATTCTATCCAGAAATTCAGTTTTATCAACTTGTTTTTCAATTAAATCCCATTTGTTTATACCGATAATAAGACCTTTGTACCTTTCGGTGATTAAAGCGGCGATTTTTTTATCCTGATCGGTGATTCCTGTTTCAGCATCGACAATCAAAAGGACAATATCAGATTGTTCAATAGCTTGTATGGTTCTTTTGACAGAAACATACTCCAGTTTTTCTTTTACTTTAGTTTTTCTGCGGACTCCTGCGGTATCTTTAAGAATAATGGTTGTGTCTTCAAAAACAATAGTTTCTTCAATGACATCCAGAGTAGTCCCGGGGATAGGGGATACAATGCTTCGGGTTTTATCTGCCAGAAGGTTTAAAAAGCTCGATTTTCCCACATTCGGGCGCCCGACCACACAAAGCTTGACCGGTTCTTCTTCCTCAACGGTTTCTTCGTTTGAGACAACCGCTTTTTCTTTTACAGCAAGAATCCCCTTGTCTTTTAAAAATTCCAGGGCAGTGTTTTTAAGTTCTTCCATGCCTTGTGTATGGGCGGCAGAGGTAAAAACCACTTTGTCAAAACCGAGGGAATACGCTTCGGAAGAGTTTCTTTTGGTTTCGTTATCTGTTTTATTGACCACAAGGATCACTTTATCAGAAACTGTTTTCCGTAAAAAATCGGCCAGATCCTGATCATCCATTGTGATTGTTTCGGCTTCCACCATGAAAAAAACAAGGTCAGCCTGCTGAACCGCTTGTTTTGCGTTTTCAGTGATTTCTTCAATAAAAAGGTGTTTTTCCCTTGAGGAAATCCCTCCCGTGTCCACCAGGTAAACAGAATCAGTATCGCTTAATTCGATTTTTTCATAAATACTGTCGCGGGTAATTCCTGCCTGTTCATCGATAATTGATTTTTTTTTCCGTATCAAAGCGTTAAAAACTGAGGATTTTCCCACATTGGGTCTTCCGATAATAGCTATTTCAGGCAGTCCGTTTTTCATAATATCTGTTTTCTCCATAGAATTCTAGTATTTAAATTTAACGAAATGAAAGCCATTAAATAAATAATTAGCTTCCGAATGCGCCTAAATATTGTCTGTTGAACTGAATATGAAATGCAAAATCTACCGGAAAAAGACTTTAAAATCATCCAATCGCTGAGCCTGTCAAGCATCAACTGCCCGATATTGTCGGGGAGGTTTCTTCCTAAAAATTTTCTCAACGGAATTTTTTTGATTATGATAATTCAAATTAATAGTTTTTAATAATAAATAAAAGAGTTTTTATGTTTTTTGAAGGGTATCATGGAACGGATTCTGATTCAGTAACCAGTATTATAAAAAATGGATACAATTTATCAAATAACAAACAATCGCTTGGCAAAGGAGTCTATTTTTTTCAAGATTATTATAATTTATGTAATGGTTTAGAGGAAGCAAAAAATTGGGCGATTCATGTGAAAAAATTTGAACGATGGTCAGTTTTGAAAGTAAATATTGATACTGAAAAATATATAGATATATTTTTAGATGTTAAACATCGAGAAATGTTTGATGTAATAAAAAAAGAGCTAATAAAGAAACATTTAGAGGCTGGAAAAAATATAAAAACTTTTAATGAAAATGCTATATTTAGAAAATTGGAAGAACAAGATATTGATCTAATAAGAGTTTTAGTTGATGCGACTAAAGATATAGGGTATCCAAAATATGTTGTTAGAAGACCTCAAGTCCAAATTTGCGTAAAGACTACTAAAGTTATTGTTGATAATATCTTAATAAAACAAGGTAAAAGGGTAAGTTTATGAATTATGGTGAAAATATTTTAAAAAAATTATTAGAAGATGTTAAAAATATGACAATTGATGATTATGTGAAATTATATGACGAAATGAGTAATCGAGAAACTATGAATTGTATAATTATTGATGAGCATACTGATATTTCGTTTCAAGTAGAAGAAAGTTTTTTTAATAAAGCTCTTTATAATGGAACTTTTAATAAAATAAATTATGATGATTCATCGATTTATCTGGTAGATAATAATGATTATGAAGCGGCATAAAATGGAACAAATAAAGAATAGTGAATTTAAATTTTTAGGTTATCGAATATCAAAAATTGAATGTATTATAGAGGATAATTTTGGGGTAATGTCAGAAAAAATAAATCATAAGATTAATATTATAAATAATTTTGATTCAAAAAATTCTAGATTTGTAGAAGTTGTACTCGATATTTCTGTTAAGACTGAATCAAATAGTTTTAATTTCTTTTTGCAAATTAAAGGAGGGTTTGAAGGTAATTCCGAAATGGATGATATTTTGTTTAAGAAACTTTCTCAACAAAATGCTCCTGCGATATTATTTCCTTTTGCAAGAAGTATTATCACAAGCTATACTGCACAAGCGAATATTCCTCCAATTATTCTTCCTGCTTTAAATTTTTCGCAAAGCAACTAAATCCTGTCTATAAAAGTGTTTTTTCAGATCATCTAAAAGAAAAACCATATTTTCCAATCTGGTTTGTAAAAAGGGTAGAGGACATTCCTGTTCCGAAGGAAGGATAAGTGAAAAAAAATCCTTCCTTAAGATTAAAAAGAGTTTTACTGTTTTATCACTTTTTTTAAAACTTCTTCTTTTGCTATTTTTTTGGTGCAGAAAAACCAGTCTTTGCACTCCAAACCGCTTTCTTTTCCATCCATTCTATTTTTTGCGGCTGCGCAGGATCCGGCAGGAGAAATAATTACATCATCTCCGGGTCTCCAGTCAGCAGGTGTAGCTACTCCAAATTCATCTGAAGTTTTCAACGCAATTAAAGCACGGTAGAGTTCGTCAAAATTTCTTCCCAGACTTAAAGGATAATAAATCATTGCACGGACAATACCTTTAGGATCAATAATAAAAACCGCTCTCACTGCTTTTGTATTGCTTTCACCCGGCTGAATCATCCCGTATTTTTTTGCAACTTCCATTGTAATGTCTTCAATCAAAGGAAATTTTACTTCGATGTTTTTCATTCCTTTGTATTCTATTTTTTCTTTAATAGTTCGAAGCCATGCAATATGACTGTAAAGCCCGTCCACAGAAAGCCCCACCAATTTACAGTTTGCTTTTTCAAATTGTTCTTCCATACTTGCAAAAGTCATAAACTCGGAAGTACAAACAGGTGTAAAATCTGCCGGGTGACTAAAAAGGATAACCCAGTTCCCGGAATACTGTTCAGGAAAATTAATTTCTCCTTGAGTGGTTACAGCTTTAAATGCCGGCGCTTTTTCCCCGATTCTGGGAAGTGAAAGAATAGTATTGTTTTCCATGAAGCCTCCTGATTTTATTTATATTTTTTTAAATATAAGTAATAATTTTTTTAAAAACAAATATATTAGAATTGTTCTAATAATTTAAAAAAGAATATCATTATTCTCTCATTTTTTTTGCAATGATTTCAGCCGCTTTGATAATCGGATAAGCAGTAGGAGGCGCTGTTAAAAGAGGATGAGTGCCGATTTGTGCAGTTAAAATACTGCCTATTGTCATTTTATTTTGAATCATTAACCCGATGATATTAATCAGTTCTCCTGCACTCGCGCCTCCGCTGACTTCTCCGCCTAAAATAGTTCCTGTTTCGCTGGCGGCAATGAGTTTCACCATTTGTTTATGGGTTCCTGTTAAAGTTCCCGGATGTTTGTCCACACCTTCAAAACTTCCGGTAATTACATTAAATCCTTCCTGTTTTGCTGTTTTTTCAGTCAATCCTGCAGCTCCAAAACCAGTATCCCCTAAAGCAGTAGAAAAAATTGCGATTGTACCGCCGAAAGTTTTGACCGCTGAAAGAGTATAAAGGTTCATCCCGGCTATCCTTGCTTCTGAAGTAGCTGTAGAAGCCAGCATAATCCCGCTCATTTTCCGTGTGAAAAAATCCCGTTTTTCTGCACAGTCTCCTATTGCAAAAACATCAGGAATATCGGTGCGCATATATTCATCTACGCTGATACAGCCTTTTTCATTTATTTTAATTTTAGAGTTTTTCACCAGTTGAGTATTCGGAGTATATCCCATTGAAAGAATCACTGCATCTGCTGCCAATTCCTCTCCATTTGTCAGAATTACCTTTTCCGCTTTTTTATTTCCGACAATTTCTTTTACCCCGATATTGGTTTTTAAGTTTACGCCTCTTGATTTTAACAACTCCTCTGCTTTCAGAGCAATATCAGAATCAAAAGCTAATCCAAGGATATTGGGAAGAATTTCAACTAAAGTAACATTTTTGCCCATCTTGTTGATTTCATCCGACATTTCTACCCCGATAAAACCAGCTCCGATTACAACAACATTTTTACTTTCTTTAATTTTTACCAGTGCTTTATCCAGATAATCTTTATTTTTTGGAATCGTGAAAACATTTTCAAGACTGCTTCCTTTCAACCAGGAAGGAATAGAAGGGTTTGAGCCCATAGCCAAGACTATTTTTTCATACTGGATTTCACTTCCGTCTTCCATTTGACAGATTTTTTTTTCAGTATCAAGAGAGACCGCTTCTCCGATTTTTAATTTGATTCCAGCGCCCGTAATTCCTGCATCCGGGATCAGATTTTTATCGCTGTTTTCTAAAGACCCAAATATATAGGGTATCCCGCAGGGAACCACCACCTGTTTTTCTTTTCGAACCACCATAAATTCTTTTTCAGGATAATTTGATTTTCCTGTGAGAGCCGCAACAATTCCGGCAGCGCTTCCTCCAATCACCAGTACATCTGTCTTTTCCATTTATAAAACCTCTTTATATTGAACTATGGTTTAATATAATAGTTTTATTTCATAAAAAAACAAGAGTTTTTTTAAATCATCAAACAAATTTATGCTTTTCAGCCTCACTCATTCTAAAACGATTGAGGAGCTCTATCAAAAACTACCGATAAAGGTTTGATTTGAATCCGCTGTCTCATCTTGTAAAAATATGAGTCCAAGTTTAACTCTCATTAGAAATAATATGATTTGATTTTTCTAAAATCCTAATTACCCACTTAGAATGAGAAAGAACAAAAACACTTTGCATAAAAAATGACTTAACTTATTTGCTTTATTCATCATTAGGATATAATTCTTGTATAAAATCTACTGTTGCTTGTTTTACATTATTTATGCTTGTTTCATTAATAAAATTTTCTTGTAGATCATCTGGATAAAGAGTTTTTTTATTAATATTATTTTCAATTAAAAATCTTCCTATTTCTGGTCGAAGCATTTTATCAATTTTTATTTTCTTTATCTTTGCATCGCCAATGCTTAAAAGATGATCTTCAAAATTCATATTATTTCCTAATCCACAAACCAATGCTATTCCATTTTGGCTTTTTATTCTTTCAAAAATATAGTTATCTTCATTTATTAAATAAACCCCAGGATTTAAATCACCAAAAAAATTTTTCATCTTATTATCAGATTTTAATCTTTTACTATAAATAATCTTTTTTTCCACATCAGAAATATTACTTTTTTGGACTGCCCAAATACAACAATTTTCTTTTTGATTTTCATCTTCCAAACAAAAATATAATGCTTTTTCCCAGTTTGTAGTCCAATCCAGAACTCTGGTTGGGAGACCATAATGCTGTAAAATAACAACCAGTTTCAAAAAATTATCGTTACTTAATTCCAAAGAGAAATTTTCATTATTTCCTAATATTTTGTTAATGTCTATTTTGCACTTTTCTATAAACTCTGAAAGAAATCGAAATTCTGCAAATACATTTTGAGTTTGTATTTCAAGCAAAATATTGTCATTATTTTTTTTTATTTCTTCCAGAAATCTATCAATGCTTGTTTTTAACTTCCATTGATCTGATGCCATTCCACGAAAAAAATATTTATTACCTAGCTTTTCTAACTCATTTATTAAACTTTCAAAATTATCAAATGCTATTTCTTCTATTTTTCCCATGTTTTCTCCCTTTAAAAAAAAGAGTTTTCCTCTATCAAATTTCTATCTCAACCCCGTTCATCTCCGTCAGGCATTTGTAGTGGCTGATATCCAGATTAAGAGGGGTGACGGAAATGTAGCCGTCGGAAACCGCTTCAAAATCGCTTCCCTTTCTGGGGTTGTGAGTGGGGAGCTCTCCTCCGATCCAGTAATAAGACATTCCCATCGGATCCTGATTCTGGATCAG